>NZ_CP031467.1:3926866-4228933 GCF_003368325.1 Paraburkholderia caffeinilytica
CGCGACCAGCGTCTTGCCGGTACCGGCCTGACCCAGCAGCGTCACGAAGTCGATTTCCGGATTCATCAGCAGGTTCAGCGCGAAGTTCTGCTCGCGATTGCGCGCCGTGATGCCCCACACGTTGTTCTTGTGGTGGCCGTAGTCGCGCAAGGTTTGCAGCAGCGCCGTCTTGCCGTTCAGTTCGCGCACCAGCGCATGAAAGGTCGGCTCGCCGTTCTGCGGCTCCAGATAGACGAACTCGTTGACCAGCATGGACGCGCAGAGCGGCCCGGTCACGCGGTAATAGGTGGTGCCGGTTTTGGTGTCCTGCCAGCTCTCCATGCCCTTCGCGTGCTTGGTCCAGAAATCCTGCGGCAGCGCGCGAATGCCCGAGTACAGCAGATCGCTGTCTTCGAGCACCTGGTCGTTGAAGTAATCTTCGGCGGGCAGACCGAGCGCATGCGCCTTGATGCGCATGTTGATGTCTTTCGACACCAGCACGACCTGGCGATCCATCCGGTCGCGCTGCAACGCGCGCACCACGCCGAGAATCTGGTTGTCGGCCTTGCCTTCCGGCAGACCTTCCACCGGCTCGATGGCGTTGAGCTTGGTCTGGAAGTACAGGCGTCCGGACGCCTCACGGCTGCCGAGACGCGCCAGCGAAATGCCGTCCGAGATGTTGCCGGCGTTCGCCACCAACGCGTCCAGCGTGCGGCTCACCTGGCGGGCGTTACGCGCGACTTCGGACATGCCCTTCTTGTGGTTGTCGAGTTCTTCCAACGTCATCATCGGCAGATAGACGTCGTGTTCCTCGAAACGGAACAGGCAGCTTGGATCGTGCATCAGCACGTTCGTGTCGAGCACGAAGAGCTTCTGGACTTCGAGTGGATCGGCGGATGCGCCGCGCTTCTTGCTGGTGCCGCGCGTGCTGGGTGCTACAGCTGCGGGCGTGCTTGCGGCTGGGTCTTTCGCACTTGGCGCGCGCGCGACGACCGGCTGCGATTTGGCGGCGGGCGCGGCAACAACCGCCGGCTCGGCTTGCGGACGGGAAGCGGGAACCGGTTGCAGCAATGCGGCGGTCTGCTTCGATTTGCGGCGGGGCGCCGGTGCAGCCTGCTCGGCGGATGCAGACGCAGCCGAGGACGCCGACGATGCCGGCACGGGCCGCAAAGTGGTCGCGGCATTGGCGGCGTGCGCCATCGGTGTGGCGACGTTCGCGCGGCCGTAATCGGCCGACTCCGCGGATTCCCCTCCGACTGCCTGTTTCTTCGCGGCGGAGCGCGCCGGCGTGGCGGCTTTGGCCTTGTATTCGTCGGGCGGCAGGAGATTGCCGAGCTTGCTGGGGGGGGTAGGCAAAGGCATGGTTTCCCTCGAATTGATCGGGTCACATTTCGTGCGCCGCCTGTCGCATTCTGCCGGTGCCAGTGAGTGCGCACGCAGTTTGCGCCCGGAGGCGCGCATTCGGTCTAGAGATGCCGGTTCGCCTGGTCTTCGATCGGCTCCTTAACGGAAACGCGTGGCCGAGTGAACGAACGGCTGCGCGCAATTAAAAAAGCCGCCGCCCCGGCGTACGGGACAAGCGGCTCGCCTTCGGTTATCGCGTTGCGCCTCGTGACTTCGACGGAACCGGGAAAACGGCCGTCAAGTCTGGCGTAGCGACGAAAAATGTGGGGTGGACAGGCACTCATTGGAACCCAATATAACGCGCCTCAAAGCGCTTGTACAGCCTCCAGAATGTCATCGACATGCCCTGGCACTTTCACGCCACGCCACTCCTGGCGCAGCACGCCTTCGGCGTCGATCAGGAACGTGGAGCGTTCGATCCCACACACTTCTTTGCCATACATTTTCTTCAATTTCATGACGCCGAAGAGTGCGCACAAGGTTTCTTCGGGGTCAGAGATCAACGGAAACGGCAGTTCGAGCTTTGCCTTGAAATTGTCATGGGAACGCAGGCTGTCGCGCGACACGCCAAGGATCTCCGCGCCGGCCTTTTTGAATTTCGGATACAGATCGCGGAACTGCAGACCTTCGGTCGTGCAGCCCGGCGTGTTGTCCTTCGGATAGAAATACAGCACCACCTTCTTGCCCCGCAGCTTGGACAGCGTGATCTCGCCACCGGTAGCGGGGGCGGTAAAGTCGGGGATGGGTTGGTCGACTGCGATGGGCACGAGGTTCTCCGGTTGTTATGGCCGACGTCGTAGTACTTGCAACTGTTGCGGCGCCGGCCTGGCATCGAGGCTTCTAGGGAGGGGCGACTGGCGCGTGGTGGTCGCTCGCGCGGCGGCCGGGTCGTCAGGGCGGGCTATGGATTGGCCAGTCAGGGCTGGACAATCAACTCGCCGGAGCGGCCTGGAATTTCGCCCCACGTAACAGGGTACGATGGCAGCGTGCTGCGGTCTAGCGTGACGTAGTAATCACCCATGGTCGCGAAGGTGTGGCCTTGCGCACGCCAGCCTCCCAGCAGCTGTTCGAAAATCGGCGCGAGCTTTTGTCCTTCGAGTTCCGCGTGCAGCGTGAACACCTGATCGTGCGGATTGTTTTCGGTGTGCTTCAGCATCCATGCGGCGACGTTGTGCTCGTCGACGCCATCCACGCCGAGCACTTCGTCGAGCGTGGGCAGCGTGGTGGGCATCTGCACATGCGACAGTTGCTTGCCGCCGACCACCGGCAGATACGGGGAGTGGCCGCGTCCGTCGGACGCATAGTGCATGCCCCACGCGTCGATCTGCTCGAACGCATGCCCGTTCATCTGCCAACCCGCCGCCCCGTGCGTGACGGGCGGCGCACCGAAGATCGCGACGAAGCGGTTGAAGCTCTTCTGCATCTGCTTCTCGGTCCACTCGCGGTCTTGCGAACGCACGTTGTCCTGCCAGTACACGTGGTCCCAGGTGTGGATGCCGCATTCGAAGCCGGCCTCGTGAATCGCGCGCATTTCCGCGGCGGTCTTCACGCCGATATCCGGCCCCGGCAGCAGCACGCCGTACATCAGTTGCCTGATGCCGTAATGTTCGACCACCGACGTGCGCGACACCTTCTTCAGAAAGCCCGGCCGCAACACGCGGCGCATCGCCCAACCGGTGTGGTCGGGCCCGAGGCTGAAGAGGAAAGTGGCGCGCGCCTTGAAGCGGTCGAAGATGCGTGCGAGATTCGGCACGCCTTCGCGGGTGCCGCGCAGCGTGTCGACGTCGATCTTCAGGACGATACGAGCCAAGGATCAGGCCTTATTGTTGTTCGACGAGGGCGCGCGCTTCGGCGACGTGGCCGCGATACGCTTCGAAAATCTTGCGCAGCGCTTCGTCGAAGGTCGACTTCGGCGCCCAGCCGAGTTCCTGCATCGTGTTGTCGATCTTCGGCACGCGGTTCTGCACGTCCTGATAGCCCGAGCCGTAATACGCGCCCGAGGACGTTTCGACCAGCTGCACTTTCTTCGCGAGCTCGGCGTATTCCGGGAATTCGGCGGCCAGCGTCAGCATCTTGTGCGCGAGCTCGCGCACCGAGAAGTTGTTGGTCGGGTTGCCGATGTTGTAGATCTTGCCCGTGGCGACACCGTTCTTGTTCTCGATGATCTTCATCAGCGCGCCGATGCCGTCGTCGATATCCGTGAACGCGCGCTTTTGCGCGCCGCCGTCCACGAGGCTGATGTTCTCGCCGCGCACGATATGGCCTAGGAACTGCGTGACCACGCGCGAGCTGCCTTCCTTCGGCGTGTAGATCGAATCGAGGCCCGGGCCGATCCAGTTGAACGGACGGAACAGCGTGAAGTTCAGGCCTTCCATGCCGTAACCCCAGATCACCCGGTCCATCAACTGCTTGGAGCACGCGTAGATCCAGCGCGGCTTGTTGATCGGGCCGTACGACAGTTGCGACTCTTCCGGGTCGAACTGCTCGTCCGTGCACATGCCGTAGACCTCGGAGGTCGACGGGAACACGAGGTGCTTGCCGTACTTGACGGCCGAACGCACGATCGGCAGGTTCGCCTCGAAGTCGAGTTCGAACACGCGCAGCGGCTGCTTCACGTAAGTGGCGGGCGTGGCGATCGCGACCAGCGGCAGGATCACATCGCACTTCTTGATGTGGTACTCGACCCACTCCTTGTTGATCGTGATGTCGCCTTCGAAGAAGTGCATCCGCTCATGATTCACGAGGTCACCCAGACGCTCGGTCTGCATGTCCATCCCGAAGACTTCCCAATCGGTCGTTTCGAGAATGCGTTTGGACAGGTGATGGCCGATGAAGCCGTTCACACCCAGAATCAGGACTTTTTTCATGAGTAACGGGGAGTTTGGGGGGGAATTTGGATGAGTTGGGCGAATTCGTCAGCGGTGACCACGGTTTCGTTGCCGTCATGCTGATGCCGCAATTCGTGGATGGCGATCGCGCGACCGTCGCCGCATATCGCGAAAACGGCATTATCGCCTACGTGCAGGCCCGGCGGCAAATCCGAGCGAAGCGCGCCGGGCGAGGCCAGGCGCGCACGGGCGATGACGAAGCGCAGATCGCCGAGATCGGTAAACGCGCCGGGATAGGGCGGCGCGACCGCGCGGATCAGGTTGTAGACGTGCTGCGCGGGTTGCGTCCAGTCGATCCGGCCGTCTTCCGGCTTGCGCCCGCCGTAGTAGCTGCCGTGCGACAGATCGTTCGGCAGATGCGGCGCTTCGCCTGCGAGCAGCGCCGGGAGCACGCGCCACAGGGTCTGTTCGGCGGCCACCGTGACCTTGTCGAACACCTGCGCGGCGGTGTCGTCGGGCAGGATCGGCACCGGCGTTTGCGCGATGATCGCGCCCGCATCGGGCTTGGCGGCCATTTCGTGCAGCGTCGCGCCGGTTTCCGTTTCGCCGTGAATCACCGCCCAGTTGGTCGGCACGCGGCCGCGGTACTTCGGCAGCAGCGAGCCGTGCATGTTGTAAGCGCCCCGTGCGGCGAGCGCCAGCAGGTCGACCGGCAACATGTGGCGGTAGTAGAACGAGAAGATGAAGTCCGGGCGGGCGGCGCTCACCGCGGCGCGCAGCTCCGGGCTTTTCGGATCGGCCGGCGTGACGACGGGAATGCCGTGCCCGGCCGCGACAGAGGCGACGCTGCCGAACCAGATGTTTTCGGTCGGGCTGTCTTCGTGGGTGACGACCAGCGCCACGTCTACTCCGCGTGCGAGCAGCACTTGCAGGCAGCGCACGCCGACGTTGTGATACGCGAATACGACGGCGCGCGGCTTCATGGATTCGGGCCCTGATCGATCAGCGGCGCGGCCTGCACGGCCTGCACGACCGTCTGGCGCGGCGCTTCAGTCACGGTGGCGCCGTCGCGCTGCTCGAGAATCGTCTGCACCAGATAACGCGGACGCGCGCGCACCTGCTGATAAATCCGGCCGATGTATTCACCCAGCAGGCCCAACGCGAAGATGATCACGCCGAGCAGGAAGAAGGTGATAGCGAACAGCGTGAACACACCTTGCACTTCCGCGCCGATGATGAAGCGGCGAATCAGCAGCAGCACGAACAGCGCCGCGGACCCGAGCGACAGGATCACGCCGATGAACGACAGCCATTGCAGCGGCACCACCGAGAAACCGGTGACCAGGTCGAAATTCAGGCGGATCAGCGAATACAGCGAGTACTTGGATTCACCGGCAAAACGCTCCTCGTGCGCGACTTCGATCTCGACCGGATTCTGCGCGAAGGTGTAAGCGAGCGCAGGAATGAAGGTGTTGATTTCGCCGCAGCGGTTGATCGTGTCGATGATGTGCCGGCTGTACGCGCGCAGCATGCAGCCCTGGTCGGTCATCTTGATGCGGGTGATGCGCTCGCGCAGACGGTTCATCGCGCGTGACGCCTTGCGGCGCCACAAGCTGTCCTGGCGTTGCAGACGGATCGTGCCGACGTAGTCGTAACCTTCACGCATCTTGTTGACCAGCTTGCCGATTTCTTCCGGCGGATTCTGCAGGTCGGCGTCGAGCGTGATCACGATCTCGCCGCGCGATTGCTCGAAGCCCGCCAGAATCGCCATGTGCTGGCCGTAGTTGCCGTTCAGCAGGATCACACGGGTCGTGTCGGGCCGCGCGCGGAACTGCTCGGCGAGCAGGGCGGCGGATTTGTCGCGGCTGCCGTCGTTGATGAAGATCACTTCATAGCCGGTGCCGAGCGCGTCGAGCGCCGGGTAGAGGCGCGCGAACAGCGCGGCCAGCCCGGCTTCCTCGTTGTACACCGGGATGATGATCGACACTTCCGGTGCGACGGCGCGATGTTCCGAATAACTCATTTCCGCTTATTTTCCGTATTGTTCGCAAATTTCATTGACCGCGCGGCAGACCCGCTCCACGTCGCCCTCGTTCATCAGCGTGAACAGCGGCAGCGTGACGGTGGTGGCGCCGAAGCGCTCCGCGTGCGGGAACATGCCTTCCTTGAAGCCCTTCGAGCGGTACAGCGAGAACAGGTGAATCGCCGGGTAATGCACGCCCGAACCGATGCCGCGTTCCTTCAACTGGCCCATGAAGCCCGCGCGGTCGATCGAGAGTTTCTCGAGCGGCAGCGTGATCTGGAACATGTGCCAGTTGCTGTTTTCGAAGTCGGCAAACGGCAGGCCGATGCCCAGCTTGACCGCCGCGCCGCCTTCGAGTCCGGCGAAATAGGCGCGTACGAGCTTTTTGCGCTGTGCGAGAAAGCGCTCCAGATGCGGCAGCTGACCGAGGCCGACGCGCGCGGCGACGTCCGTCAGGTTGTACTTGCCGCCCAGCACGTCGCAGTCCATGCCGTCGAAGCCGGTGCGGGTGATGCCTTGCAGGCGGTACTTCTGCGCGAGGATCGCTTCTTCCTCGTTGTTCAGCACCAGTGCGCCGCCTTCGATCGAGGTCAGGTTCTTGTTCGCGTGGAAGCTGAACGACACCATATCGCCGATCTTGCCGATGCGCTCGCCTTTCCATGTCGAACCGAACGCCTGCGCGGCGTCTTCGATCACGCGCAGCTTGTGGGCGCGGGCAATTTCGTACAGCCGGCCCATGTCGACCGGCAGGCCCGACAGGTACACCGGAATGATCGCCCTGGTGCGCGGCGTGATGGCCTTTTCCAGCAGGTTCAGGTCGATGTTGCGGGTGACCGGATCGATGTCGACGAATACCGGCGTCGCGCCGACTTCGTAGACCACGTTGCTGGTTGCGACCCACGACGCGGGCGTGGTGATGACTTCATCGCCTTCGCCCACGCCGGCGATGCGCAGGCCGATTTCGAGCGTCGCGGTGCCGGAATTGAACGTGCGCACGGGGCGGCCGCCGCAGAATTCGGACAGCGCCGCTTCGAACTTCTGGTTCTGCGGGCCGGTCGTGATCCAGCCGGAGCGGAGCACGTCGGCGACGCCCTGAATCGTTTCTTCATCGATCTCAGGTTTGACAAACGGCAGGAACGGGACTGTTGACTGGCTCATGAATGCTTCGCTCGATTGAAAGGGGCGCAGCCCGAAGGGCGCGAAGTAGATCACACATTACGCGCAAACCCAAGGCCACGACTAAAAAGGGCGCAACCGCAAAGCTTACCGCGGCCAACCTTACGTTTTACTTAGCCGGCGGCGGTGTCCGGCTTACCGCATCTTTTTCCGCCGGCATTTTCGCGGCGCGCGCATCGGCGCCGGCAATAAACGGTAATGAACCGAGCCCGGCACGTCGCTGCCGGGGCCGCGCCGCCTAGCTGCGCGCCAGCACGACGACGCCGATCAGGATGACACCGATCCCGACCAGCTTCTGTACCGACATCACCTCGCCGAATAGATACCACGCCGCGAACGCGTTGACGACGTATCCGAGCGACAACATCGGATAGGCAATCGACACGTCCACCCGCGAAAGCCCGATCACCCATACGCCCACGCTGATCACATAGCAGGCCAGGCCGCCGATGATCGGCGGCTGGGTCGCGAGGCGAAAGGCGATGGGCAGGATGTTCGCACGGGTGAATTCGAAGTGTCCAACGGCATTCGTTCCGGCTTTCAGCAGCAACTGCGCGCCGGCGTTCAACGTGACGCCTGCGAGGATACAAAAGAGGGAAATCGGGTTCATCGAACGGTCAGTTCCTGAGATGGGGTCATTGTTGTGGTTTTTCCACTGGCGCGGGTGCCGCGGGTGCGTCAGGCGCCGGTGTGTTTTGCGTCGCAGCGCCGGACGTGCCGGATGCGGGCGCGTCCACCGCCGCGGGCTTCACCACCACCACCCGGCGCGGGTCGCGCGCGATCACCTGCATGGGCAGCCCCTCTTTGAGCAGCCTGTCGTAAGTGGGCGGCGGGATCAGCGCGAGTGCGTAGCGCTCGGCTTTCCAGCGCTCGATCCACGCGTCGACCGACGGCACCCATTTCTGCGGTTCGACGGACACGCCGAACGCCAGCTCGTCAGGGTGTTCGACCATGATCATCGTGTGGTCGATGTAGAACGGCAGCGTATGGTCGAGCACGCCGACCGAGTAGAACGGCGTATCGGCCGGCAACTTTGCGATCTCGGCCTTGATCGCGGGCGCGAGCGGCGCGCCGGAGCTCAGGCGGCCGAACACGTCGTGGCCCGTGCCGGCAATCGTGCCGAGCAGCAGCCATGCCGCGCCGAAGCTCGCGACGGCACCGAGCACGCCGGCGCGGCTGCGACGGTTCAGCCACAGCGCGACCAGCGTGAGCACGAAGGCGACGCCGAGGGCCGCCAGCACCCAGCTGCGGTATTCGACATACAGCTCGGCCGGGTTGCGCGCGTTGCCGAAGCGCGACATGAACAGCGCGGCAAACGCGGCCACGACGAGAAACAGCGCATAGCCGGCCAGATGGCGGCGCAGCTGGTCACGCGTCACGAGCGGCAGATACATGCCGATGACGAGGGCGATCGGCGGGGCGATCGGCAGCGTGTAGGAGAGCAGCTTCGAGTGCGACGCGCTGAAGAACAGAAAGATGAACGCGGTCCACACCAGCATCAGCGTGACCGGCGCGAAGCCGTTGGGCTGGCGCGGCAGGCGCCACGCGTGGCGCACGCTCTGGAAGGTCACCGACAACCACGGCAGGAAACCGACCAGCAGCACCGGCACGAAGTAATAGAACGGCCCCGGGCGGTTCTGTTCGGGCGTCAGATAGCGCTTGAACTGTTGAACGATGAAGAAGAAGTTCAGGAATTCCGGGTTGCGCTGCTGCACCAGCACGAACCATGGCGTCACGATCGCGAAGAACACGATCAGGCCGCCGATCAGATGCAGGCGCTTCCACAAGGCCCAGTCGCGTGCGATCAGGGTGTACAGCACCAGCACGGCGCCCGGCAGGATCAGGCCGACGAGGCCCTTGGACAGCACCGCCAGCGCCATCGCCCCCCAGCACACCCACATCCATGCCCGCACGCTGGCGGCCGGCAGGTTGGGGCGCTGCGCCAGCAGCAGCGCGGAGAGCGTCAGCTCCATCCAGAACGACAAGCCCATGTCGAGCGTGTTGAAGTGGCCCATCAGGTTCCAGTAGGGCGACGTGGCCAGCACGATCGCCGCGAACACGCCGGTCGCCGCATTGAACACGCGCGCGCCGGTGAAACCGATCAGCAGCACGCCCGCGAAGCCCGTCAGCGCGGTGTAGAGCCGCGCCTGCCATTCGCCGATCCCGAACCACGCGAACGTGAGCGCGTTCAGCCAGGTTTGCAGCGGCGGCTTTTCGAAATACTTGTAGCCGTTGTAGCGCGGCGTGATCCAGTCGCCGGTGATGAACATCTCGCGCGCCATTTCGGCGTAGCGGCCTTCGTCGCTCGGCAGCAGATGGCGCCAGCCGAGCGGCACGAACCAGATTACGGCGAGGGCCAGCACCAGCAGCAGGATTGTGGTGCGGTTGAGCGGTAGCCTTGTCGGCGTATCGTTCATGGATTTCAACCTTTTTGGCGACGCCGCGTGGGCAGCGAGGCAGTGTTATTCGAGAATGGCGATCGCCAGCATGGCGCCAATGGCGCGCAGTGTACGTTATCGGCGGTGACGCGGCGAGCGGTGGGTCGGGTCCGGCGGCCGCGCGCGCTGCGCACGCTGTGCGTGGCCGCCTGCGCCTGCACGACGGTTAGACACCGGCTGAGCGCCGCCTTCGCGGCGCCCGCTTGGCGCCCGTCTGACTCCCGTCTGGCACCCGTGGGGCGTCACTGCGCTTCGATCAGCAGTGCGGCCGCGACCTTGCGGCCCTCGGCCATCAGAATGTTGTAGGTGCGGCAGGCGGCCTTGAAGTCCATCGTTTCGACGCCGATGCGTTTGGCGGTGAGCGCGGCGGTCAGGCGCGGATGCGGGAAGCGCAGCCGGTCGCCGCTGCCGAACACGACCACTTCGGGCGCGGCGTCCACCAGCATGGCGAAATGGTCGGCGCTCAGGTCGTCGAACGAGGAGACGGGCCAAGGGATGACGGGGGCTTGCGGCAGCAGGAGAATGCTGCCGACGTGGCGCACCAGATTGATTTCGACATAGCCGGCGCCATAACCGGTGACGGTGTTGAGGGCGCCGCTGGAATCCTGATGTAGTTTCAAATTCGTTTTCCGAAGTCGTCGTGAGACATCATGCGTGTTGGCGGCCTGACCGGGCAGAGCGGAAGCAGGGCGGTTTGACGCGAGTGGGACACGCGAGTGGCACAGCGAGTGACACAGAAGCGGCCGAAAAGGCTTGCCGTTGCGGTTGGTGCATTGCGGAAGTCGGCCAAAATCCGCTAAATTATAACTTTTTAGCCGCCTTGCGGCGCCCCTCGCTCAAGTGTCCCCTCATGTGCTGTCATAAGCCGCCTTGAAGGCACGGGCGCGGCCCATCGGCTACCTGCCTTGGTTCTGCCCGCATTTCGTCTGCTTTTCGACTGTTTTTTGCCCGCTTTGGGTTTGCTTTTCGTCTGCCTTCGCCTATCTGGCTGCTGCACCGGCGCAATCCGCCGGACGCGCGCCTGAGCGGCCCGAAGAGTCGGCCCGATAGCCGGCCCAATAGCCGGCCCAATCCGCGTCTGGCGGCCCGATTCGCGTCTGGCGGGTGTGCCGCGTCATAATTCCCCGTATCGGCGGACTTGCTCGGGTCCCAGCTTTTCGCCCCCGCTTGTTCGCCCAAGCCCATCAACAGGATGAAGTGCCCGCCGTGAAACCGATTCTCAAATCCAACAAGTTGTTGAATGTCTGCTATGACATTCGCGGGCCCGTCCTCGAACATGCGAAGCGGCTCGAAGAAGAGGGCCACCGCATCATCAAGCTGAACATCGGCAATCTCGCGCCGTTCGGCTTCGACGCGCCGGATGAAATCATCCAGGACATGATCCTGAATCTGCCGGGCTCGTCCGGCTACTCGGATTCCAAGGGGGTGTTCGCCGCGCGCAAGGCGATCATGCATTACACCCAGCAAAAAGGCGTGCATGGCGTCGAGCTGGACGACATCTACATCGGCAACGGCGCCTCCGAGCTGATCGTGATGGCGCTGCAGGGCCTGCTGAACGACGGCGACGAAGTGTTGCTGCCCGCACCGGATTACCCGCTGTGGACCGCCGGCGTGAGCCTGTCGGGCGGTACGCCGGTGCACTACATCTGCGACGAATCGAACAGCTGGATGCCGGATCTGGACGACATTCGCGCGAAAATCACGCCGAATACGCGTGCGCTCGTCGTCATCAACCCGAACAACCCCACCGGCGCGCTGTATTCGGACGAGCTGCTGCTCGGCCTGATCGAGATCGCCCGCCAGCACGGCCTCGTGATCTTCGCCGACGAGGTCTACGACAAGATCGTCTACGACGGCAAGAAGCACACGTCGGTAGCCGCGCTCTCCGAAGACGTGCTCACCGTCACATTCAACAGTCTCTCGAAGAGCTACCGTTCGTGCGGCTACCGCGCCGGCTGGATGTTCATCTCGGGTCTGACCGGCGAGAACCGCCGCAACGGCAAAGACTATTTCGAAGGGCTCGGCATTCTGGCCTCGATGCGCCTGTGCCCGAACGTGCCCGGCCAGTACGCGATCCAGACCGCGCTCGGCGGCTATCAGAGCATCAACGACCTGATCGTGCCGAGCGGGCGCCTGTACAAACAGCGCGAACTCGCGTATGACATGCTGACGGCCATCCCCGGCGTGAGTTGCGTGAAGCCCGAGGCGGCGCTGTATATGTTCCCGCGCCTCGATCCGAAGATTTATCCGATCCAGGACGACCAGCAGTTCATCCTCGACCTTCTGCTGGAAGAGCGGGTGCTGCTGGTTCAAGGCACCGGCTTCAACTGGAAGACGCCGGATCACTTCCGCGTTGTGTTCCTGCCGAACGTGGACGATCTCGCGGATTCGATCAACCGGATCGCGCGCTTCCTCGACGGCTACCGCAAACGCCACACGGCTTGAGATGGACGGCGCGCCTTGCGCGCGCCGCTGCCAGCCCCAGTTTCCTCAGTTTCCTTTTAATCACTTACTCGAAAACACACGCTGCATGGAACCGATCAAAGTTGGACTGCTGGGCTTCGGCACGGTAGGCAGCGGCACCTTCACGGTACTGCGCCGCAATCAGGAAGAAATCAAACGCCGCGCGGGCCGCGGCATCGAGATTGCGCGCATTGCCGTGCGCAATCCCGCCAAGGCGACCGCGGCGCTCGGCAGCGAAGCCGGCACCGTGGCGCTGACCGATGACTTCAACGCGGTGGTGGACGATCCGTCGATCGATATCGTGGCGGAAATGATCGGCGGCACGGGCGTGGCGCGCGACCTCGTCCTGCGCGCGATCAACAACCGCAAGCACGTGGTCACGGCCAACAAGGCGCTGCTCGCGGTGCACGGCACGGAGATTTTCGAAGCGGCGCGCGCCAACGGCGTGATGGTGTCGTTCGAAGCGGCGGTGGCGGGCGGCATTCCGATCATCAAGGCGCTGCGCGAAGGGCTCACGGCCAATCGCATCCAGTACATCGCCGGCATCATCAACGGCACGACGAACTACATCCTCTCGGAGATGCGCGACCGCGGGCTCGACTTCGCGACCGCGTTGAAGGCCGCGCAGGAACTGGGCTACGCCGAAGCCGATCCGACCTTTGACATCGAAGGCGTCGACGCCGCCCACAAGGCGACGATCATGAGCGCGATCGCGTTCGGCGTGCCGGTGCAGTTCGACAAGGCGTACGTCGAAGGCATCAGCAAGCTGGCGGCAATCGACATCAAATACGCTGAAGAACTCGGCTACCGCATCAAGCTGCTCGGCATCTCGCGCCGTACGGACAAGGGCATCGAATTGCGCGTGCATCCCACGCTGATTCCGGAAAAACGCCTGCTGGCGAACGTCGAAGGCGCGATGAACGCGGTCGTCGTGCACGGCGACGCGGTGGGCTCCACGCTGTACTACGGCAAGGGCGCGGGCGCGGAGCCGACGGCATCCGCTGTGGTGGCCGACCTGGTCGACGTGACGCGTCTACATACGGCGGACCCGGAGCATCGCGTGCCGCATCTGGCGTTCCAGCCGGACAGCCTGTCGAGCACGCCGATCCTGCCGATCGAAGAAGTGACGAGCGGCTACTACCTGCGTTTGCGTGTCGCGGACGTGACCGGCGTGCTGGCCGACATCACGCGCATTCTGGCGGATACGGGCATCTCGATCGACGCGCTGCTGCAGAAGGAATCGGAGCAGGTCGATGCGAACGGCAAGGGCGAAACCGACATCATCCTGATTACGCACGAAACGGTTGAAAAGCACGTCAACGCCGCGATCAAAACGATCGAAGCGCTGAAGACCGTTGTCTCGCAAGTCACGAAGCTGCGCATGGAAGCGCTGAACTAGGCCGACTATGAACTACCTCTCTACGCGCGGCGCCGGAGCCGGCGAGCGCCATACGTTTTCCGACATTCTGCTGGGCGGTCTCGCCAAAGATGGCGGCCTGTACCTGCCGGCCGAATATCCGCGCGTCACGGCGGATGAACTGGCGCGCTGGCGCACGCTGCCGTACGCGGATCTCGCCTTCGAAATCCTGTCGAAATTCAGCGACGATATTCCCGCCGAGGACCTGCGCGCGCTGACGCGCAAGACCTACACGGCCGAGACGTACTGCCACGTGCGCGACGACGAAAGCGCCGCGCAGATCACGCCGTTGAAGACACTGGGCGTCGAGAACGGCGCGCCGCTGTCGCTGCTGGAACTGTCGAACGGTCCGACGCTCGCGTTCAAGGACATGGCGATGCAGCTGATCGGCAACCTGTTCGAGTACGCGCTGGCCAGACACGGCGAGACGCTGAACATTCTGGGCGCGACGTCGGGCGACACCGGCAGCGCGGCGGAATACGCGATGCGCGGCAAAAAGGGCATTAGCGTGTTCATGCTCTCGCCGCACAGGAAGATGAGCGCGTTCCAGACCGCGCAGATGTACAGCCTGCAGGACCCGAATATCTTCAATATCGCGGTCGAGGGCGTGTTCGACGACGCCCAGGACATCGTGAAGGCAGTCTCGAACGACCACGCGTTCAAGGCGAAGTACAAGATCGGCACGGTCAACTCGATCAACTGGGCGCGTGTGGTGGCGCAGGTCGTGTACTACTTCAAGGGCTACTTTGCCGCGACGCAGTCGAACGACGAGCGCGTGTCGTTCACGGTGCCGTCGGGCAATTTCGGCAATGTGTGCGCCGGTCACATCGCGCGCATGATGGGTTTGCCGATCGAGAAACTGGTGGTCGCGACGAACGAGAACGACGTGCTGGACGAGTTCTTCCGCACGGGTATTTACCGTGTGCGCAAGGCGGCTGAGACGTACCACACGAGCAGCCCGAGCATGGACATTTCGAAGGCATCGAACTTCGAGCGTTTCGTGTTCGACCTGCTGGGCCGCGATCCGGCGCGCGTGCTGCAACTGTTCCGCGACGTCGAAGAGAAGGGCGGTTTCGACCTCGCGGCGAGCGGCGATTTTGCACGCGTGAAGGAATTCGGTTTCGTGTCGGGCCGCAGCAGCCACGAGGACCGTCTGGACGTGATCCGCGACGTTTTCGAGCGTTACGACACGATGATCGACACGCACACGGCAGACGGTCTGAAGGTGGCGCGCGAGCATTTGCAGGCAGGCATCCCGATGATCGTGCTGGAGACGGCGCAACCGATCAAGTTCGGCGAAACGATCCGCGAAGCGTTGCAGCGCGAACCGGAACGCCCGGCCGCGTTCTCGGGCCTGGAATCATTGCCGCAACGATTCGAAGTGCTGCCGGCGGACGTCCAGCGTGTGAAGGACTTTATCGTCGCGAACACCGGCGAATAACACCGGCGAACAACGCCGTGAGCATCGGGCGCGACAGCTTCGCGCTCGATGCGACGCTAATAATTCAAACCAATAAGAAAGCAAAGAAAGACCCACACCCGCAGGCCCACGGGCGAGCCGGCGCCGCGCAGGCAATAAACTCCGCCATAACGCCAGGCCGCCACCGGCCATCACGATCGACCGCTACAATATTCTTTTAACCAGCGGCTTCGAGACCAGAGATGTCCACACCAACGCCCCGCGCTCCGATGCTTTCCACCGCCGAAGCGTTGGCGACCCTGCTCAGCGCAGCGAGCCCGATCGACGGCACGGAATCGATCCCCACGCTGGACGCGCTCAACCGCGTGCTGTCGGCAGACGTCATGTCGCCGCTGGACGTCCCCCCAATGAACACCAGTGCGATGGACGGCTACGCGATCCGCACGAAAGATCTGGCGAGTGACGGCAACCGCCGCCTGCCGGTCTTGCAACGCATACCGGCCGGTCACGCGCCCGAGCCGTTAAAGCCCGGCACGGCGGCGCGCATCTTCACCGGCGCTACGGTGCCGCCGGGCGCCGACGCCATCGTGATGCAGGAGCAAACCGAGGCCGCCGGCAACGACGTCACGATCCTCCACAGCCCGTCACCGGGCGAATGGATCACGGCCCAGGGTGCGGACATCCGTAGCGGCTCGATCATCCTTCCGGCAGGCACGCGCCTGACGCCGCAAGCATTGGGACTCGCCGCCTCGGTCGGCTGCGCCGCACTCCAGGTGCGCCGCCGGGTAAAAGTCGCGGTGTTCTTTACCGGCGACGAACTGACCATGCCTGGCGAGCCGCTGAAACCCGGCGCGATCTACAATTCGAACCGTTTCACGCTGCGCGGCCTGCTGGAAAAACTGGGCTGTGAGGTGACCGACTACGGCATCGTCCCCGATAAGCTCGATGCAACCCGCGCAACGCTGCGCGAAGCCGCGCAAGCGCACGATCTGATCCTCACCTGCGGCGGCGTGTCGGTCGGCGAGGAGGATCACGTCAAACCGGCCGTCGAGGCGGAGGGACGCCTGTCGATGTGGCAGATCGCGATGAAACCGGGCAAGCCACTCGCGTTCGGCGCGGTGCGCCGCGCCGCGCAGCAGACCGATGCGGCTGCCTCGGCCGAAACCTTCTTCATTGGCCTGCCGGGCAACCCTGTCTCCAGCTTCGCGACCTTCCTGCTGTTCGTTCGACCGTTCGTCCTGCTGCTGGCCGGTATGAAGGCGGTGGCGCCGCGCGCGCTGTCGCTGCGTGCGGATTTCTCGCAAAAGAAGGCCGACCGCCGCAACGAATTCCTGCGCGCGCGCATCAATCCGGCCGGCGGGCTCGATCTGTTTCCGAATCAGAGCTCGGCCGTGCTGACATCGACCGTATGGGGCGATGGCCTGATCGACAATCCGCCGAACCACGCGATCAGCATCGGCGAGACCGTGCGTTTCATCCCCTTTTCCGAATTGCTGAACTGAGGCCGGCAACAGCCGGCGGTTTTCCGATGAAGATTCAACTCCGATATTTTGCAAGCGTGCGCGAAGCGCTCGAAACCGCCGGCGAAGCGGTCGATCTGCCCGACGGCATTGCGACCGTCGGCGACGTGCGCGCCTGGTTGCGCGTGCGCGGCGGCATCTGGGCCGATACCCTCGCCGAAGGCCGCGCGCTGCGCATGGCCTGCAATCACGTGATGACAGATGCCGGCACGCGCATTACTGAAGGTTGCGAGGTCGCGTTCTTTCCGCCCGTCACCGGCGGTTGACACGTGCCGAGCCGTCGCTCGAAACCACACCATTCACGCCACCCACGCCACCCACGCCACCCACGCTAACCCTCGCCAAGCCGCACAGGAGCCAGAGATGCCCGTTCGCGTCCAGACGGAAGACTTCGACCTCACCGCCGAGGTCGCCGCGTTGCGCGCGCGCAATCCGAAGATCGGCGCGGTGGCCTGTTTTGTCGGCACCGTGCGCGACCTGAACGACGGCAACGCGGTCGAAACCATGGAGCTCGAGCACTATCCGGGCATGACGGAGAAGTCGCTGGAAGCGATTGTCGTGAGTGCGCGCGAGCGTTGGCCGGGGATCGAGGTGCTGATCGTGCATCGGGTCGGCAAGCTCTATCCGCTTGAGCAGATCGTGCTGGTGGCGACCACCGCCGCGCATCGGGGCGACGCCTTCGCGTCGTGCGAGTTCGTGATGGACTACCTGAAAACCCAGGCGCCGTTCTGGAAGAAAGAGAAGACCGAAGCGGGCGAGCGCTGGGTCGATGCCCGCGTCACCGACGACGCGGCGCTGGCCCGATGGGGGATTGAATCGGGTAACCGGGAAGCGGATTAGGAGGGCGCCGGTATTCGATGAGCGGGTTGAAGCTGGCCGTGCGGCACGCCTGAGACGCTACAGCGCATCTTCGTTGCTCGTTCGGCACCTTCTGGCACCTTCAGCACCCTCAGCACCTTCAGCACCTTCAGCACTTTCAGCACTTTCAGCACTTTCAGCAATTTCTGGTAATTTTTGACAGCTTCGGACAACTTCGGGCAACTTCTGAAATCCTGCGGAAGCTTCTGGCCTCCCGGGCGCGTCACCGCCTTCATGCGGCCCTGAACCACCTCTTTGGCGCCGGCGTCAGTCCGTCTTCGCCTTGCCAATGATCCGCGTTGGGAAAGGTTCGCCAGGCCGCCGCGCCGAGGCGCCCGGAGCATGCGGATCGCCCGGATCGTGCGAATCATCGCCGCGCGGACGCCTCGGCGCGACGCGCTCCAGCAACGCCTGCTGTTCCGCCGGAATCTTGTAATCCCAGCCGAAGCGGCTCAACTGCAAACTCTGCGCGATCCGCAGCGCCGGTTCCATGAAGCGGATCGCGGCAGCCGGCTGATAGCGCGACTCCACCGTATCCAGAAACAGATACAGCCAGCGGCTGAAATGCTGCGGCTCGACGCCCTCGAGCGGTTGATGCGCCTGCTGCACATTGCCGCGGTATTGCTTCGCGCCCAGCACAAGACTGCCCCAGAACGTGCACATCTTGGGCAAATGGTCATCCCAGCGGCCCGCCAGCGTCGCCTCGAACACGGGGCCCAGCAGTGGATCGGCGCGCACACGGTCGTAAAAGCCGTAGACGAGATCGCGAATATTCGCCTCAGTAGGCTCGGCATTGCGCTCGACAACCGGCGCGGCGGGAAAAGACGGATTCATGCAAATTCCAGATAATGCGGTTATTCATTGTGAATCGCCACATGGCGCCACAGACCGTCAGGAATGGCCTCAAACTGTGTCCAAACAAAAAGAAGTAGGCCACGAATGCCCCGCTTTTCGTATGAATGACCTATGCGGGAAACGCTACCATTACTGCCGAAAGACAAATACCGACTGTCAGCGCAGAATAATAAAACATGCGTAACGCCCGCATCTTAGGGCGAAGCGACGGCCCCCGGCAACCCTTGCATCGACGCGGTTATCCCCCGGATCGCGGCTTGCGCTCATCGTGGCACCTGCACTTATGAGACTGACCGACTATACGGATTACTCATTACGCGTCCTGCTGTACCTCACCGTTCGCAAGGAAGGCTTATCGACCATTCAGGACATCTCGGACGCGTACGGGATCTCCAAGAACCATCTGATGAAGGTGGTGCAGCAACTCGGCGAACTCGGCTGGGTCGAGACGGTGCGCGGGCGCAACGGCGGCCTGCGGCTCGCCGAGCAAACCAGTGCGTTGACCGTGGGCGAGATCGTGCGGGCCACGGAGAGCGACTTTGCGCTGGTGAGCTGCTTCCCGGACCAGCAAACTGAGCGCCGGGCCTGTGTCATTGCGGCGCACTGCAAGCTGCGCGGCGCGTTCGAGGCGGCGCGCAACGCGTTCCTCGCCGAACTCGACCGTCACACCATCGGCGAGGTTGCCGAGCCGAACGGTCCGCTGACTGCGCTGCTCGGCCTGAGCGCCGTCATCCCGATCGTGCCGGTCAGCACCTAGCGGCGGCGCAGCGCCGGCCGCCCGCAGGCCGGCTTGGCAGTTCTCGCGCGTCAAATGTTAAATAGTTGTTTCTCGATGCAAAAAACCGCTTGAAACCTGCGTAAAACACCTCATTTTGGTGGTAATCGAAAATTGGAGGTCTCTTGATGAGAATCGACAAACTTACCACTAAATTCCAGGAAGCATTGGCCGACGCGCAGAGTCTGGCCGTCGGTCACGACAATCAATACATCGAACCGGTTCATGTCCTGGCGGCGCTCGTCGCGCAGCAGGATGGTTCGGCGCGGTCGCTGCTCTCGCGCGCCGGCGTACATGTCCAGGCGCTGCAAACCGCGCTGAACGACGCCATCACGCGCCTGCCGCAGGTGCAGGGCACCGACGGTAACGTGCAGATCGGCCGCGAACTGACCGGCTTGCTGAACCAGGCGGACAAGGAAGCGCAAAAACTCGACGACACCTTCATCGCGAGCGAGATGTTCCTGCTCGCGGTCGCCGACGACAAAGGCGAAGCCGGCCGTCTGGCGCGTCAGCACGGCCTGTCGCGCAAGTCGCTGGAAAGCGCGATCGCGGCGGTGCGCGGCGGTTCGCAAGTGCATAGCCAGGACGCCGAAAGCCAGCGTGAAGCGCTGAAAAAGTACACCGTCGATCTGACCGAGCGTGCGCGGGCCGGCAAGCTCGACCCCGTGATCGGCCGTGACGACGAAATTCGCCGCTCGATCCAGATCCTGCAACGCCGCACCAAGAACAATCCGGTGCTGATCGGCGAGCCGGGCGTGGGCAAGACCGCGATCGTCGAAGGGCTCGCGCAGCGTATCGTCAACGGCGAAGTGCCGGAAACGCTGAAAGGCAAGCGCGTGCTGTCGTTGGACATGGCGGCGTTGCTGGCCGGCGCGAAATATCGCGGCGAGTTCGAAGAACGCCTGAAGGCCGTGCTGAACGACATCGCGAAGGACGAAGGCCAGACCATCGTGTTCATCGACGAAATTCACACGATGGTCGGCGCGGGCAAGGCCGAAGGCGCAATGGACGCCGGCAACATGCTCAAGCCGGCGCTCTCGCGCGGCGAGCTGCATTGCGTCGGCGCCACCACGCTCGACGAATATCGCAAGTACATCGAAAAAGATGCCGCGCTCGAGCGCCGTTTCCAGAAGGTGCTGGTCGACGAACCGTCGGTCGAGGCGACCATCGCGATCCTGCGCGGTTTGCAGGAAAAGTACGAGCTGCATCACGGCGTCGATATCACCGATCCGGCGATCGTTGCAGCGGCTGAACTGTCGCATCGCTACATCACCGACCGTTTCCTGCCGGACAAGGCCATCGACCTGATCGACGAAGCCGCTTCGAAGATCAAGATGGAAATCGACTCGAAGCCGGAAGAGATGGATCGGCTCGACCGTCGTTTGATCCAGTTGAAGATCGAGCGCGAAGCCGTCAAGAAGGAAAAGGACGAAGCGTCGCAAAAGCGTCTGCAACTGATCGAAGAAGAAATCGAGCGGCTGGATCGCGAATATTCGGACCTCGAAGAAATCTGGACCGCGGAAAAAGCAGCGGTGCAGGGCAGCGCGCAGTTGAAGGAAGATATCGAAAAAACGCGTGCGGAAATCATTCGCTTGCAGCGTGAAGGCAAGCTGGAGAAGGTCGCCGAGTTGCAGTACGGCAAGCTGCCGGGTCTGGAAGCGCAATTGAAGGAAGTGACCCAGGCCGAAGCGAAGGAGCAGAACAACCCGACCCGGCCGCGGCTGTTGCGCACGCAGGTCGGCGCGGAGGAAATCGCTGAAGTCGTGTCGCGTTCCACCGGGATTCCGGTGTCGCGCATGATGCAGGGCGAGCGCGAAAAGCTGCTGCAGATCGAAGAGAAACTGCACGACCGCGTGGTCGGTCAGGACGAAGCGATCACCGCGGTGGCGGATGCGATTCGCCGTTCGCGTGCGGGTCTGGCGGATCCGAACCGGCCGTATGGTTCGTTCCTGTTCCTGGGGCCGACCGGGGTGGGCAAGACCGAGTTGTGCAAGGCGCTGGCGTCGTTCCTGTTCGATTCGGAAGATCATCTGATCCGCATCGACATGAGCGAATTCATGGAGAAGCATAGCGTCGCGCGTTTGATCGGCGCGCCGCCGGGCTATGTCGGTTACGAGGAAGGCGGTTACCTGACCGAAGCCGTGCGCCGCAAGCCGTACAGCGTGATCCTGCTCGATGAGATCGAGAAGGCGCATCCGGATGTGTTCAACGTTCTGCTGCAAGTGCTCGACGACGGTCGCATGACTGACGGTCAGGGCCGTACCGTGGACTTCAAGAACACGGTGATCGTGATGACGTCGAACCTCGGTTCGCAGGTGATCCAGGCGATGGTCGGCGAGCCGCAGGAAGCGGTGAAGGACGCGGTCTGGGAAGAGGTGAAGCTGCACTTCCGGCCCGAGTTCCTGAACCGGATCGACGACGTCGTGGTGTTCCATGCGCTCGATCGTTCGAACATCCAGTCGATCGCACGGATTCAGCTGCAACGTCTGCATGAACGGCTTGCCAGGCTCGACATGCAACTGGTGGTGTCGGACGCGGCGCTCGAGTACGTCGGCAAGGTCGGCTACGATCCGCTGTTCGGGGCGCGGCCGTTGAAGCGCGCCATCCAGCAGGAGATCGAGAACCCGGTCGCCAAGCTGATACTCGCCGGCAAGTTCGGTCCGAAGGACGTGATCCCGGTTGAAGTGGAAGACGGCAAGCTGGTGTTCGACCGCGTCGTGCATTAAGTGCTGTTCTGGTCGGCTCTGCGGCGCGTATCGCAGCGCGGAATCGCAGCGCTGACAGAGCGGCGGCGGTTGAAGCGCCCCTGACGGACGCATGAAAAAAGGGCAACGAATCACGATTCGTTGCCCTTTTTATTTGCCGCGGTGCGGCCGAATCAGCGCGGCGGCCGATACGTTCGGCGTTACGCGTTGTCCTTGCCGAACAGCGACGACAGACTGCCGAGCGCGCCGAGCACGCTACTCGCGTTGACCTGGCCTTCGGCGGGCACTTCGCCATTGGGCGTCGCCGCGTTGACGACATGCGGCAGAATCTGCGACAGCAGACCAGTGACCTGATCCGGCTGCACACCGGCTTTCGCTGCGAGACTGGCGACAGCATCCGAGCCGAGCACGCTATGCAGCGCATCCGGCGAGATCGCCTGGTTCTCGCCGTTGCTGACCCACGACGACACGACGTCGCCGAGGCCCTTTTCCTTGAAGTTGCTGATCAGGCCGTTGAGGCCGCCCGGCTGGTTGTTGACGAACTCCAGCGCGGCTGAAATGAGGGCTTGCTGGCCACCGCCTTCAGGCGATTTGCCAACCAGGGAACCGATAGTGTCGAGTAGGCTCATGACGGTCTCTCTTGAATGCCGACCCGTGTTCGACGAGTCGGCGGGTGAAAACGCCGCGCGGTTGCGCGGCGCAGATGGAAGGAAAGTGGACGGAAGCGGGGCCGCGCCGACGTGTGCCTCATGCGCGCATCACGCGTGACCGGCGCGGCCGCCGCCGTGCTGCCGCCACTCAACCCGGTTTACGCCCCGCCAGAGGCTGCGGCAGCCGAAGCAGCCTTGCTCTTCTTCGCCTTCTTCTTCGAAGCCTTGGCGCCGGATGCGTCGGCCGGCGCGCTGGCCGCGGCCGCCGTGGCCGGCGCGGAAGCAGCCGCTGCGTCGGACGCCGCGGCCTTGCTCTTCTTCTTCGACTTCGATGCCTTGGTGCCGGATGCCTCGGCAGGCGCAGCCGATGCCGCTGGTGCTGCTGGCGCGGCCGCGGTAGTCGCCGCAGGAGCGGCGGCCGGCGCCGCCTTGGTGCTCGCGGTGCTACTGGACTTCGCTGCAGCCTTGGTGCCCGTAGGCGGCGTGGACGAGCCGTTGATCGTCAGGCCGGCCGCCTCGAGATTGGTCACCGATTTGGTGCCGATGCCTTTGACGCGCGCGGCGAGATCGTCGGCATCCTTGAACGGGCCGTTCTTGGTGCGTTCGTCGATGATCGCTTTCGCATGCACCGGGCCGATGCCCTTGACCGATTCGAGCGCCGCCTGATCGGCGGAATTCACTTCGACGGCCGCGGCAAATCCGGCCGACAGCGACAAAGCCAAAGCAACGCAAAGCATCAAAAGCTTCTTCAGCATGACAAGCACTCCATTGTGGGCAAAAAAGTTAGCCGCTAAGGGACAACTCGGGACAACTCGGGACGACTCTGGACGACTCTGGACGACTCGGGGACGGCGCATCCTGTCAGCTTTCACTGCGCTTAAGCATAGAACAAATTGCGCGCCCTTATTTGCAAACGCCGACGATTTATACCGATCGATTCATGACAAGTAAATCAGGCTAAACAATATTTGAAGCTTTTGCGTGGCGATTAAGCCGTTATGAGGTTATCGATCGACGCACCCCATCGTAAATGACGGCAGAGGAGATAAATGACAGCGTCTTCCACTTGACTTAGAGTGCACTCGAAGTCCTAACCTGAGTTCCGTCATGTCGAAAATGTCAAAAGCACTCACGATCGGCGAGGTCGCCAAAACGATCGGCGTCTCGACTCACACGCTGCGTTATTACGAGCAGGCCGGCCTGATTCGGGCGGTGGGGCGCACCCAGGCGGGGCATCGCCTGTATTCGCCGGCCGATCTCGACTGGCTGCTTTTCGTGATGCGTCTGAAGGCGACCGGCATGCCGATCGCCGGGATGCAGGCGTTCGCGGCGCTGCGGGCAGAAGGTCAGCCTACGGTGGGCGAGCGCCGCGACATGCTGGTGGCGCATCGGGATGCCGTTTTGGCGCGGATCGCCGAGTTGCAGAGCAATCTCGGCGCGATCATCGACAAAATCGCCTACTACGAGACCGCAGGGCAGCAGCCTGCTGGGCCGACGGCCGCCGAGCGGCCGCCCGTCGCGAGCGCGCCGACACGACAGATCGACGAAACCCAATCACTTTCGCATTCGGAGAAGGACTCACCATGGAACACGCACAAAACGATCGCTACACCCGAGGCTGGAACAAACTGAAGGAAATCGACGGCTCGACCGGCGAGCAGGTGATCGCCGCGCTTGCGCCGATCGCGCCGGACTTCGGACGCCTGCTGATCGAATTCGGCTTCGGCGACATTTACAGCCGGCCGCAACTCGACCTGCGCGCGCGCGAAATCGCGACGATTGCATCGCTGGCGACGCTCGGCTGCGCGCAGCCGCAGTTGAAGGTCCATATCGAGGCGGCGTTGAACGTCGGCTGCACGCGCGAGGAGATTGTCGAGGTCTTCATGCAGATGGCGCTCTATGCGGGCTTTCCGGCGGCGCTGAACGCGCTGTTTGCGGCGCGGGAGATTTTCGAGCGGCACGATCTGGCGCTGGCGGAAGCAACGGCGTCGAAGGAGGCGCAGGCGGCTTGAGACAGAAGATAAGGGCGGCTGCAGGGTGCGGCCGCCTTCTACAAAACCTCTGCTGCAACTAACGGTCAGTTATTGCATGCTACTTCGACAACGCGCCGAACACGCTCTCTCAGGCCGCCGAATCCACCCTGACCACCGCCTCGGCGCGCAAATACCGTTTGCTCACGCTGCGCCAGTACAACAGCAAACCGATGCCGGCAATCGCCAGACTCACCGTATTGGCCACCCAGAAACCGCGCGCGCCGGTCAGCCATTCCGGCGTGCTGCCGGAGACATTGAAGCCGAGCAGATACCCGCCGCCGAGTCCCACGCCCCATAGCGCAACCGCATAGATAACGGTCGGCACGACCGCCACCTTGTAGGCGCGCAGCACGAACGCGGTGGTGATCTGCAACGCATCGAACAGGTGATAGCACGCGACGATCAGCACGAGCGGCATCGCTGCCGTTGCGACCTGCGCGTTCGGCGTATAGCCTTCGATGACGTACGGCCGCAGCACCAGCACGATCGCGCCGTAACAGCAGGCGATCGTCACGGCCATCATGATGCCGTGCCGCGACAGCGTGCGCGCCGCTTCCGGGCGATGCGCGCCGAGCGCCTGCGCGACCAGCGTCGACGAGGCAATCCCGATCGACAGCGGCGTCATATAGAGCACCGCACCGATGTTGCCGGCGATCTGGTGGCCGGCGAGCGTCGTCGTGCCGAAGCGCGCAATGAAGAGCGCCATGAACGTGTAGGAGGTGACTTCGATCAGATACGACAGCCCCATCGGAATGCCGAGGCGCAGCTGTGCTGCCTGCCGGCGCCAGACCGGCCAGCAGAAGTGCTTAAAGATCGCGAACGGCTTGAACTCGTCGACGCGCGTCAACAGCAGCATGCCGACGACTGCCAACCCCCAGTTGATCGTGGTGCTGGCAAGCGCGCAACCCGGTCCGCCGAGCGCCGGCACGCCGAGTCCGCCGAAGATGAACCATGTGTTGAGCGGAACCTTGAGCAGCAGCGCGCCGATCTGCAGGATCATCACGAGCCGCGGTCTGCCGACGGCATTGGTGACTGAGCTGTAGACGCGAAAGGTCAGGCCGGCCGGCAAGCCGAACGCCAGAATTTGCAGGTAGGCGACCGTGCGCTCATGCAGCGCTTCGGGCACGCGCGCCAGCTGCAGCACGTGCTCCGGAAAATAGAGGATCAGAAAGCCGATCGCGGTCAAGGCGAGCGCGAGCCACAGAGCCTGGCGCACTTCCTCGCCGATCTCGGTGTAGCGGCGCGCGCCATAGAGTTGCGCGGCGATCGGTTGCAGGGCGGTCAGGATGCCGGTCAGGCCGATGTAGACGGAAATGTAGATCGACGATCCGAGGCCGAGCGCGGCGAGATCGACAGCCGAATAGCGGCCGACCATCGCCGTGTCGATCACGCCGAAGGCGATGATCGCGAGTTGACCGATCAGCACGGGCCATGCGAGGCCGGCGATTCTCCGTACGTCGGCGAACATGATCAGTCCGGCTTCTTATGCCAGTTGCGGCGTTTGACGACCGGCGGCTTCGGACGATCGATCCGCACGTACAGGCGGAAGCGTTCGTCGCGGTCGGCCACGCGGCGGCCTTCCCACACCAGCTTCCACACGAAGTCCGACATTGCGCTCGGATCGCCGAAGTCCTGGGTGTCCTGACGCAGGATCACGTCGCAATCTTCGTTGAATGAGAAATGCATGTCGCCGAAATACGCGAACGTCGCGATCTGCGCGTTACCGAGGCGCACCGGCGAGATGCAGGTGTAGTCGTCCGGCAGATGGCTCGCGATCTGCTCGGCGACGTCCTTGTAGGTCCGGCTGTAGTTGACAACCGGCAGCCACAGCGTCATGAGCAACACCCACATCAGTGTCGTGCCGGCGCTCGAGAGCACCACGCTGCGCCACAGGACCTTCGGATGACGGGCCAGGCGCCATTGCACGAGGACGAACCAGCAGATCGTCACGGCGACCGCGCACACGAACGACAGGACCTTGAACTGCGGCGCAAAACCCGGGGCGAGACGCGCGAGGTTGCGCGCGAGCGGATGCGGGAAGCCGGTCAGCCCGGCCACATACACCAGCCAGACGAAGCTGCCGAGGATCGTGAAGCTCAATAGTGCGAACCAGTCGATCGCATTGATCGCGCCGCGTTTGAGCGTGGGCAGTGCGAAGGCGGCCAGCACCGCGAGTGGTGGCAACAGCAGCATGTAAAGCCGGTTCGACTGATGGCTTTGCAACACGACCAGTACGAGCAGCGGTCCGATTACGGACAACGGCATCGCCACGTGCGGCGCGCGCCGCAGCCCCGACCAGCTGATCCACGCCCAGAGCGCCAGCGGCCAGGCCGGCCACGTGAAGAGCGGCAGATTCTTGAGTGCGTAGGCGGCCACCGAGCCGGGCGGCCCGGCGAATGACGACAGGCTGACGTGCACCCATTGATTGAGATACCAGACGGCGTCGTCGGGAAAGGCGGCGAGCGCGGCAATCGGCCACGCGACCGAGAGCACGAGCGCCACCGGCAAACCGGCCAGTAGCAGCCAGCGCGTCCGCGCTTCGCGCACGATCAGCGCCATCGCCAGGGTCCCGAGCAACAGCGCGCCGACCAGCACCGGGCTGCTTGCCAGCGTGACGAGGCCGAGCGCCAGGCCCCAGATCAGCGCGCCTTGAATGGGCTTGTCGACCATCCGCACGAGCCCGTACACGAGCATGGCGATGCCGAAGAACTGCGCCAGTTGCGGCGTGGTTTCGTGGCCGCGTTCGGCAAGACCGAAGCAGGCGAGCAGGATCAGCAGCGCACCGTCGGCGAGGGTGCGGCCGTAGTCGCGCGGCTCCGGCTCGCCGCCGAAGGCGTATTTGAACGGCTGCACTTCGGCGCGCCGGCCGAGCAGGTAGGCCGCATACCAGACGAACGCACAGCCGGCACAGAACAGCAGGCCCGTGAAGACGCGTGAGGCGTTGCTCGCGTCGACCCACGGCGCGAGCGCGCGGATCGCGCTGGCGCCGAGCCAGTAGCCGAGCGGGCCGTCTTCCGTCATGTATTTGCCGACCAGATTCGGCAGCAGCCAGTCGTGCGCGCTGCCGTTGGCCATCGTCCACATGACGCCGAAGCCGGCCGCGTCTTCGTTCTTCCACGGATCCCGGCCGAACAGGCCGAAAAACGCGTAGACGATACAGATGGTCAGCAGCAGCCAGCGCGGCAACGCACTGGTCGCGGAGGCAGTGAGGCGAACGGCAGGTCTCATGCGGTGTGTGGATATCGGATAAGCAGTGCAGCCGGGACCGGACGGATTGTCCGGCGGGAATGGCCAATTTGGAGCATCCGGCATTGTAGTCGTGCCGTGCGATGCACGTCACGGCAGGTAATGGCCCGCAACGTCATTGGGAGGCCGGCAACACGCCGCCGCAATGGGCGGCGATGCGCAACCGGGCGCCCACGGTAAGGAGGCATGGCAGCGGAGACGAAGAAGCGGAGACAAAAAAGGGCAGCTCGCGCTGCCCTTTTTTTGCTGCTGCTTCGTTGCTGGCCAAGGCCTGCGACGAGGCGGGTATTACTTCGCTGCTGCCTTGCCGGTAGCGCGCGAACCGAACTTCTTGTTGAACTTCTCGACGCGGCCTGCCGTGTCCATGATCTTTTGTTGGCCGGTGTAGAACGGATGCGATTCCGACGACACTTCGATCTTGGCGAGCGGGTAGGTCTTGCCGTTGAATTCGGCGGTTTCACGCGTCTGGATGGTCGAGCGCGTGACAAACTTGAAGTCGATCGACATGTCGACGAACAGGACTTCGCGGTAATCCGGGTGAATGCCTTCTTTCATGGTCTTTCCTTTAATCTGGCGGTAGCCAACCCGCGTGCAGCCGCTATGAATGCGGACTACATCTTGGCGCGAGCCACTTGCCTTGGTCGAAAAACGGCGATTATGCCAGAAAATCAGGCGCTTGACGACCTTTCTACGGCCTTTTTGCCTGCCGCCTGCGTCGTTTTTGCCCGGTTTTCGGCTGGTTTTTGTCGGCGCGCCACCGGTGCGTACCGGGTGGGCAGGCGGGGCGGCCACCCTTATCCGGCACACGTCAGGCCGGTGCGAACGCCAGCCCGGCCCGCGCGGGATCCTGCCGGTAATAGCGCGCCAGCAGGCGGTATAGCTCGGGATACTCCGCCTCGAAGGCCTGTGGCTGGACGAACAGCGCTTCACTGCAAACGGCAAAAAATTCCGATGGATGGTCCGCCGCGTACGGATCGATCAGCGAATCGCGCTCGAAACGCGCCCAGCGTCTATCCGGCACCGCATCCACTTTGGCGCAGAAGTGGTCGTAGGCATGGTCGAAGATGTCGGCCCACGCCTGTGAGTCGAGCGGCGCATGCCAGCGGCGTATGAGCGGTGGATGGCCGTCCGCCTCGCCGGTCAGCATGTCGATCTTGTGGGCGAATTCGTGAATCACGACGTTATAGGCGTCCGTGCCGCCGGTCATCTGGGCGTCTTCCCACGACAACACCACCGGGCCGCCTTCCCACGCTTCGCCGCTCGCGTCCTGCTCGACCTCGTGCACCACGCCGTCTTCGTCCTCGACCGTTTTGCGGATCACGAACTCGCCCGGGTAGACGATTACGCCGACCCATCCGCGATACAGATCGAGGCTCAGGTTCAGCACCGGCAAACATGCTTGCGCGGCGATCGCCACGGTCATGGCGTCGGTCAGCTCGAGTTCGTGCGCGGTCGAAAATTCCTTTTGCGCGATGAACAGGCTGGTCAGCTCGCGCAAACGCACGCGATCGGGCGCATCGAGGTGGGCGAGGAACGGCAGGCCGTCGAGCGTCGCTTGCCAAAGCGTGTCTTCGATCGCGTAGTCGCGTAGTGCACGGTCGCGGCGGCGCGCGCCGAACCATTGGGTGAGTTTCGAGAGCATGGCCTGATGAAACCCTTAGTCGATCTGTTTTTGCCACGCGGCGAAAAGGCCGCCGCATATCGCGATGCCAGCCAGGAAGTAGAAACCGTCCAGCGATGCCAGGAAGCTGGCCTGTTGCGCGACCGTCCGGCTGATTTCCACTATCGCCAGCGAATGCGCCTCGGACGGCGAGCGGCCGGCTGCGCTGAAACCGCTGCTCAGCGCAGCGAGCGAATTCTGGAACAACGGATTGTACGGATTCACGAACTCCGCGAGGCGGGCCTGGTGCAGTGCTTGCCGGTGTTGCTCGACAATGATCACCGAGGCTGTCGCGAACGAGATCGTCAGTTGCCGCACGATGTTTTTCAACCGGTAGCCATGCGTGAATTCTTCAATGGCAAAGATTCTAAACGTCAGATTGGCGACCGGCAGCACGATGAACAGCAACAGCAGGCCGCGCAGCAGCATTGGCACGATCAACGCGGCTTCGCCCACGCCCGGCGACATGCGCGTCATCCACGCCGCGGCGAACGCGGCCACCGCGAAGCCCGGCACGATGATCCACTTCTTGCGCGGCAGGAGCTTTGCGTAGCGCAGGTAGACGAACAGCGCGCTCGCCGAAATCAGCGACGTCACGCCGACCAGCTGCCCGGTATTCTCGACCGGATAGCCGAGGCCGCTCTCGAGGAAGCGCGACGTCAGATAGCTGAACACCGTCGAGATGTAGTAGTAGAACATGTACAGCACAAGCCCGACCTGGAAGACCTTTTCGCGCAGCGCATGCAGGCGCACCAACGGCGCCGGATGATGCCATTGATGGTACGCGAACCAGCCGAGCGCGACGATGCCCGCGACCGTCAGCAGAATCAGCCCCGGCGAGGCGCTGAACAGCTGGAATCGCACTTGTTGCATCACGATTTGCAGCGCGCCTTGCGCGAACGCGAAGATCAGATAAGGCCAGAAGTGCGCCGAGCCGCGTTCTTCCGGCAAGCGGTTGCCGGTGTCGGGCAGCGCGAGCAGGGCAAGGATCGCAAACAGCACGCCCACCGGCGCGGTGCTGGCGAACAGCGCGCGCCAGCCGAAGTGCGCAACCAGTTGGCCGCCGATCAACGGCGCCAGCGCACTGCTCAACACGATCAACGCCAGAAAGGCCCGGGTTGCCGTGGGCCGCTGCCGTGGCGTAAAGCTCATCTGGATCAGGATGCGGCAGGTGCCCATCATCGGGCCGATGAAGTAGCCCTGAAGGCCGCGTGCGAATGCGAGTTCGATCGATGACTCGCACAACGTGGCAGCGATCGCGCCCACCGAATAGAACAACATGCAGCCGGCGACGTAGCGCCGGTAACCGAAACGCTCGACCCACCATTGCTGTTGCAGGATGCCGAGCACTGCCGCCACCGCATAGGCGCTCGACGCCCACACCAGTTCATCCGGCGACGCGTTGATGCCGCCCGCGATGTGGCTGGTGAAAAACGAAAAGATCGCGCTGTCGAAATAGTCGAGGCCGGTGACGACGGCCAGCACCCACGGGAAAAAATCGCCACGCAGTTTTGCGGTGCTGAACAACGGTACGCGAGAGGAGGTGACGCTCATGCGGACTTGTCCGGCTCCGATGCGCCGGGTGCCGCTTCATCCTGCGTCTTCCGGCGTTTCGCGGACGACTCCGCCACCTTGGCGCGCGCGTTGCGCCGTTGCTCGAGCAGGATATCGGCGTTTTCTCCCGCGAGGCGGCGTTCGAGATAGTCGAGATCGGGTGCCAGCTCGGTCCGCAGCTTTTGCGCTTCCTTGAGTTCGCGGCGCATCGCTTCGATACGCGTGTCGAGCGCATCGACCTGTTGCGCGAGGGCGTCACGAATCTGCTGCAGCGATTCGTGCGAGTAACGGTGGCCGCCGTCGACTGCTTCGAGCGGGCGCTTGAGCATCTCGGTGATACCGTGCAGCGAGAAGCCGAGTGAGCGCAAACGCAGAATGCGGCCGAAACGCTTGAGATCTTCTTCGTCGTATAGCCGGTAGCGGCCTTCGCTGCGGCTGGGTGAGACGAGGCCTCGCTCCTCGTAGTATTTCAAAGTGCGCGGTGTGACGCCGAGGCGCTCGGCGGCGTCTCGCACGGTCAACAGGGCGGATGGATCCTTCGACATAGGGGATGGCAGGCTGGGCGGATTGACCGCATTATAGTACAACGTGTACGTTCACGTTCAGGTTTTCGGACTCCCCCGCATTGAATGGGGCGATGGTTGTGGGCCCTTGCCGATGCCGCGGACGAAAAAAAGCCGCTCGTTTGCGGCGAGCGGCTTTCTTGTGCGCTTTTTTGTCCGGCGCGGCTGGTTGCTTCTGGCGCAGCCTTGTGGCTTAAGCCTTAGCTGCCGCCGCCACGGCGCATCATGTCGAAGAACTCGGAGTTGCTCTTCGTTTGGCGAATCTTGTCGAGCAGGAATTCCATCGACTCGACTTCGTCCATGTCGTGAATGAACTTGCGCAGCACCCAGATCTTTTGCAGGACTTCGGGCTTGATCAGCAGTTCTTCGCGGCGCGTGCCGGACTTGTTCAGGTTGATCGACGGGTAGACGCGCTTTTCAGCAAGACGGCGCTCCAGGTGCACTTCCATGTTGCCGGTGCCCTTGAACTCTTCGTAGATCACGTCGTCCATGCGGCTGCCGGTTTCGATCAGCGCCGTGCCGATGATGGTGAGCGAGCCGCCTTCCTCGATATTGCGGGCGGCGCCGAAGAAGCGCTTCGGACGTTGCAGCGCGTTCGCGTCGACACCACCCGTCAGCACCTTGCCCGAGGCCGGCACGACCGTGTTGTACGCACGCGCGAGACGCGTGATCGAGTCGAGCAGAATCACCACGTCGTTCTTCATTTCGACGAGGCGTTTGGCTTTTTCGATCACCATTTCGGCGACTTGCACGTGACGCGCAGCCGGTTCGTCGAACGTGGAGGCGATCACTTCGCCGGCCACCGAACGCTGCATTTCGGTCACTTCTTCCGGGCGTTCGTCGATCAGCAGCACGAACAGCACGACATCCGGATGGTTCTGCTTGATGGCGTGGGCGATGTGCTGCAGCATCACGGTCTTGCCGGACTTCGGCGACGCAACCAGCAGGCCGCGCTGGCCCTTGCCGATCGGCGCGATCATGTCGATGATGCGGCCGGTGACGTTTTCTTCGCCGCGCATTTCACGTTCGAGCAGCAGCACCTTGTTCGGGTGCAGCGGCGTCAGGTTTTCGAACATGATCTTGTGCTTCGAGGCTTCCGGCGGCTGGCCGTTGACCTTGTCCACCTTGACCAGCGCGAAATAGCGCTCACCGTCTTTCGGCGTACGCACTTCGCCTTCGATCGTGTCGCCCGTGTGCAGGTTGAAGCGGCGGATTTGCGACGGGCTGATGTAAATATCGTCCGTGCTGGCGAGATAGGAGGTTTCCGGCGAACGCAAGAAGCCGAAGCCGTCCGGCAGCACTTCGAGCGTGCCGTCGCCGAAGATCGTGTCGCCCGTTTTGGCTCGTTTTTTTAGAATGGCAAACATCAATTCCTGCTTGCGCAGGCGGTTTGCACTTTCGATCTCGAGGCCATTGGCCATCTCGATCAATTCGGACACGTGCAGAGTCTTAAGCTCGGATAAATGCATACGGAGAACCCGCAGGAGAAGGTGCGACGAAATGAAATCTGGGAGGAGAGTGAGCGGAACCGCTCAAGGACTTACACGTCTTTTCGACGTTTTGCGGATTCTAGCATAGCACACGCCAATTTCCGCCAGTGCGGCGGCATGGCATCTTTCTTATCAGGCGTGTTGTCGCCGGACAACACGCCGAAGACGGCGCCTGACGGTCTCGAGGGACCTGGGGCGCCGATGCGACCGCTTTACAGGTTGCCGTCGAGGAACGCGGTGAGTTGCGACTTCGACAATGCGCCGACCTTCTGCGCGGCGACAGCGCCGTTCTTGAAGAGGATCAGCGTGGGGATGCCACGCACGCCGAACTTGACCGGCGTCGATTGATGTTCGTCGACGTTGATCTTGGCGATTTGCAGGCGATCGGCGTAATCCTTCGCAACTTCGTCGAGGATCGGCGCGATCATCTTGCACGGACCGCACCATTCAGCCCAGAAGTCGAGCAGCACGGGTTTATCGGATTTCACGACGTCCTGTTCGAACGATGCGTCGCTAATATGCTTGATTGATTCGCTCATTGTATGAATACCTCTATCGGTTCGAGGCCCGCCTGAATTGCTCGCCACGATACGTCAAAATCTAGGGAAACTTCCGTTCGCTTTGCCGCAATCGGAGCCTTGCTGCGCATACTTGAAAGAGTTGGGAAACTCATTCCGGAATGCGTGGAAAGCTCGCGTTTGCGGGTCATCCGTACGGCAGTTTAGCTTAATTCGCTATGCGTTGCCGGTGGTGATAGTACTCATCAAGGGCAGTGGGGCCAACGGCTGCCGGTGAAGTATCTCGACGTTCTGATAACCGCGACGCAGCTTATCTGGTGGCTGGCCGCGCAAACTCAAGTGTCCCGCGCGTGTTCTTCGAGGGTGCCGCCTATATGAAGCGAAGCTCCTGATTCGGCGCGTCGATGTCAGTTTGGTCGTATTAACAGTCGCGCGACCGGCCAAGCGATGATAGAATGTTTCGTGACGGGCCTCCTCGCATGGAGGGATGGTCAACCTGGTCAGGTCGGGAACGAAGCAGCCACAGCCGTTTTCCACCAGTGCCGAGGGTCGGGCTCGTCACCTTCCTTTTTTCTGTTTTTCCTCTGCAGCACCCCCCATCTCCTGTCTTACCAAGCATTGTCGAGCAGACGCTGCGGTAGCGTCGCAGTGGCATTTTCCGTGCGCTTCATCTATTTTTTTCTATCGGTCCGTTAGCCTGTTTCAATGAAGCGGCAATACGCGTTCGCGCACCGTCTCGATTCGGTTTTGCGCGCCATCGTTACTGATACAATTTCCGGATGACCTATCAAGTTCTCGCACGCAAATGGCGGCCGAAGGATTTTGCTTCGCTCGTCGGACAGGAGCACGTGGTGCGCGCGCTCACGCACGCGCTCGACGGTGGCCGTCTGCATCATGCCTATCTGTTTACCGGCACTCGCGGCGTCGGCAAAACCACGCTGTCGCGCATCTTTGCCAAGGCGCTGAATTGCGAAACCGGTGTGACTTCCACCCCGTGTGGCGTGTGCCGCGCGTGCCGCGAGATCGATGAAGGCCGCTTCGTCGACTATGTCGAGATGGACGCGGCGAGCAATCGCGGCGTCGACGAGATGGCGGCGCTGCTGGAGCGAGCGGTTTATGCGCCGGTCGACGCGCGCTTCAAGGTCTACATGATCGACGAAGTGCACATGCTGACCAACCACGCTTTCAACGCGATGTTGAAGACGCTGGAAGAGCCGCCTTCGCACGTCAAATTCATTCTCGCCACGACCGATCCGCAGAAGATCCCGGTCACGGTGCTGTCGCGCTGTCTGCAGTTCAATCTGAAGCAGATGCCGGCGGGGCACATCGTGTCGCATCTCGAGCACATTCTCGGTGAAGAGAGCGTGCCGTACGACGCCCAGGCATTGCGCCTGCTCGCGCGCGCGGCCGACGGCTCGATGCGCGACGCGCTCTCGCTGACCGATCAGGCGATCGCCTATTCGGCCAATCAGGTGAATGAAGACGCGGTGCGCGGCATGCTCGGCGCGCTCGATCAAAGCTATCTGATTCGCCTGCTCGACGCGCTGGCCGACGGTGACGGCGCTGCCGTGCTGGCGGTCGCCGACGAGATGGCGTTGCGCAGCCTGTCGTTTTCGACGGCGCTGCAGGATCTGGCGAGCTTGTTGCACCGAATCGCGTGGGCGCAGTTCGCGCCGTCGTCGGTATTGGACGAGTGGCCTGAAGCGGGAGATCTGCGTCGGTTTGCCGAGGCGTTGAGCGCCGAGCAGGTACAGTTGTTCTATCAGATCGCCACGATCGGCCGAAGCGAACTGGGTCTCGCGCCTGATGAATACGCCGGTTTCACGATGACGCTGTTGCGCATGCTGGCATTCGAGCCGGCGCCCACCGGTGGCGGCGGTACGGCTGCGGCACGGGCGGCAGGGCCGGCGGGGGCGGGTGGCGCGAAGCGCGCCGGCTCGCCGGCGGTCGCTGCGCAACAGGCGGTGGCGCCGTCGCGTGCGGTTGACGCGGCGGCCGCGGCGCCGGTGCGCTCGGTCAATCCGGTAGCAGAAGCAAAGCCCGCGACGCCCGGCTCGCAGCACCCTGCGCTCGCGGGGGCTGCGGAAAGTGCGGACACGCCGAAGCCAACTATGGGTGCGGCGGCAATCGTTCCCAGCTCTGCGACCGCTGTTGCATCCGCACCCGGGTTCGCCTCAGGCGAAGCGGACGCGGCGTCCACGCCTGCAGCGGCCAACGTCGTCGCCGCACCGGCTTTGGCGCCGTGGCAGGAAGAGCCATCAATCGAGCCGAATTTGAGCGATTCGGCGCCTGCAGGCGCGAGCGCGCCCCGAGCGGCTCCGACGCCCGAGGCGATGTCCCCGGCGCCGGCGATCGAAACGGTCGAAGCAACCGAAGCAACCGAAGCAATCAAAGTAGCGAGCGCCCCGGCCTTGGCCCCATGGGACGATGTGCCCGCCGAGCCAGCCCCGAGCGAATCACTCGCTGTGGTTGCTCCTGATGAATCAGCGACCGCGCCTTCGCTCGGCGCTCCGGCCACAGCCATAGCAGCCGCCATTGCGCGGACAGAAGAGCCCGCACCCATAGCGGCATCGCAAGAGCAGCCATCCGCAGCCGACATCCCGCCGCGCCGCGCAGGCGGCGCGAGCGACGCGCTCAATGTATTGCGCAGCGCCGGCCTGAAAGTGTCGTCGGATCGTGGCCGCGCTACCGCGGCGGCTTCCGCCGCCAGGCCCGCTGCAGCCCCGGCCGCGCCGAAGCCGGCCGCACCGCGCGTGGTCGTCAATGTGCCGACGCCGGGCGCCCCGCGCCGCGCGCCGCAGCAGGACGCCGCTCCTGCAGCGCGTGCGCCGTCGCCGCAGGCCCAGGAGCCGAACGGCTCGTCGAGCGCGCCGTGGGACGACATGCCGCCGGATGAATACATGCCGCTCACGGCAGCGGACGAGGGCTATTACGGCCTGCCGGACGACAACTACATGCCGGTGTTCGACAGCGGACCCGACGACGTCCGCGTGACCGCCGCGCCTGCGCCGACACCCGCGCCGGTGGTCGACAAGCGGCCGTTGCCGCCCGCCGTGCCACTCGATCCGCTAGGTTTCCAGGGCGACTGGCCCGCGCTCGCCGTCGATCTGCCGCTCAAGGGCATTTCGTATCAGCTCGCCTTCAACAGCGAATTGATGGCACTTGAAGGCAGCACGCTCAAACTGAACGTGCCGGTGCCGCAATACGCGGAGGCCTCGCAGGTCGCTAAACTGAAGGCCGCGCTCGCTGAAAAGCTCGGCCAGAACGTTGACGTGCTGGTCGAAGTCGGTCCGGCACGCCGCACGGCGGCCGCGCACGACGCCGCCATGCGCGCCCAGCGCCAGCAGGAAGCGGAGCGCGAAATCGGCGCCGATCCGTTCGTGCAGTCGCTGATCCGCGAGTTCGGCGCGAGCATCGTGCCCGGTTCGATCCGCCCGATTACGCAGGACGCCGGCCCGAACGGCGCGCCGTCTGCCCACTGATTCGCCGCGCCTCGTGGCGCACCCGATTTTCCGGATTTCACGCTATCAAGAAGGAGCATGTCCATGATGAAAGGCCAACTCGCCGGGCTGATGAAGCAGGCCCAGCAGATGCAGGAAAACATGAAGAAGATGCAGGAGCAGCTTGCATTGATCGAAGTCGAAGGACAGTCGGGCGCAGGTCTCGTCAAGGTGACGATGACCTGCAAGAACGACGTGCGCCGCGTATCGATCGATCCGAGCCTGCTCGCCGACGACAAGGACATGCTGGAAGACCTGGTCGCCGCTGCGTTCAACGACGCCGTGCGCAAGGCCGAGGCCACCGCTCAGGAAAAGATGGGCGGTATGACCTCGGGTCTGCCGTTGCCGCCGGGCTTCAAGCTGCCGTTCTGAGCGGCGTCGCTGCAAGAAGGGGCTCACGCCGCTGCGTTGAGCGCGGCGTGAGTTGAATACGCGGGCTGGGCTCGTTCCAATGCCCGCTCAGTTCGCAGTTTGCAGTTCCCGGTGCGCGCACGTTTGCATCGGTGCAGTTCGGTTCGGTCTGGTTCAGTCGTCGAGCGTGCCTGCCCGACATGCTGCCGGGCTGATAGAAACAACTGGAAGACGCGACTGGAAACAACCGCATCGCCACCCGCATGCCGGGCCTTACCAGGCCATACCAGGCCATACCAGGCAACACCCACTTCGACACCGCCGATCTGCATGAAACAACCTTCCGCCTTGTCGGCGCTCGTCGAAGCGCTGCGCGTGCTCCCCGGTGTCGGGCCCAAATCCGCGCAACGCATGGCGTACCACCTGATGCAGCACGATCGCGACGGCGCCGAAAAACTCGGCCGCTCGTTGCTGTTCGCGACTGAACATCTGCAGCACTGCGAGAAGTGCAACACGTTTACCGAAGCGCAGATCTGCGAGGTCTGCCTCGATGAGGCGCGCGATCCCGCGTTGCTGTGCGTCGTCGAGACGCCTGCCGATCAGATCATGCTCGAGCAGACGATGACCTATCGCGGCCTCTATTTCGTGCTGATGGGGCGGCTCAGTCCGCTCGACGGCATCGGCCCGAAGGAGATCCATTTCGACCGCCTGGTCAAGCGCGCGTCGGATGGCATCGTCAAGGAAGTCGTGCTCGCGACCAATTTCACGAATGAAGGCGAGGCCACCGCGCATTACCTCGGGCAGACGCTCAAGGCACGCGGTCTTACCGTGACGCGCCTCGCGCGAGGCGTGCCGGTGGGCGGCGAACTCGAGTATGTCGACGCCGGCACGATCGCCCGTGCGATGCTCGACCGGCGCTCGATGTAGCGCGATGCGACTGACTGCGCCACGTCGCGGCGCCGGCAACGCCTGAGCGAGCCGCGCGAGGCCGGTCCGCAACGCCGCGCGCCTCGCACCGTGCTTCGGCCAATACAGACATAGAGGAGACACATGAGCGTCAACCCCGATTCCAGCGCCACCGCCGCACCGAAAGGCCCGCTCGCCGGCGTCAAGGTGCTCGAACTCGGCACGCTGATCGCCGGCCCGTTCGCCGCGCGCTTTCTCGGCGAGTTCGGCGCCGACGTCGTCAAGATCGAAGATCCCAAAGGCGGCGACCCGCTGCGCAAATGGCGCAAGCTCTATCCGGAAGTCGGCGGCACGTCGCTATGGTGGGCCGTTCAGGCGCGCAACAAGAAGTCCGTGACGATCAATCTGAAAGCCGAAGAGGGCAAGGAGATTGTGCGGCGTCTGGCGAAAGAGGCCGATATCGTCGTCGAGAATTTCCGGCCGGGCTTATTGGAGAAGCTCGGGCTCGGTTATGACGTTCTGTCGGCCGAGAACCCTGGGCTCGTGATGGTGCGTCTGTCCGGCTACGGCCAGACCGGACCTTATCGTGACCGGCCTGGTTTTGGGGCGATTGCCGAATCGATGGGCGGTTTGCGCCACATCACCGGGTATCCCGACTTGCCGCCGCCACGCATCGGCATTTCGATCGGCGATTCGATTGCCGCGCTGCATGGCGTGATCGGCGCATTGATGGCGCTGCATCACAAACAGGTGAACGGCGGCAAAGGGCAGGTCGTCGACGTCGCGCTGTACGAGGCGGTCTTCAACATGATGGAGAGCGTGGTGCCGGAGTACGGCGTGTACGGCATGGTGCGCGAGCGCACCGGCGCGTCGCTGCCGGGCATCGTGCCGTCGAACACGTATCCTTGCCGCGACGGCAGCATCGTCATCGGCGGCAATAGCGACCCGATCTTCAGGCGCTTGATGATCGCCATCGAACGCGACGACCTGGCGAACGATCCAGCGCTCGCGCACAACGACGGCCGCGTGCCGCGCACCCAGGAAATCGACGGTGCGATCGCCGCGTGGCTCGCCACGCGCACCATCGACGAAGCGCTCGCCGTGCTGAACGCCGCCGACGTGCCGGTTGGCCGGATTTACAGCGTCGCGGACATGTTCACCGATCCGCAATACATGGCGCGCCAGATGATCCAGCGCTTCAAATGGCAGGACGGTCAGGAGATCACACTGCCGTCGGTGACGCCGAAGCTCTCGGAAACCCCCGGCGAAACGCGCTGGCTAGGCCCGGAACTGGGTGAACATACCGATGAAGTCCTGCAATCGCTAGGTTATGATTCTGACCACATTGCAAGGTTGCATGCGCAACAGATTGTGTGAGTGAGCGCGCGGCAAAAAGACAACAAAAGTTCGGAGACTAGAGACCATGCAACGCAGAACCTTCCTCGCCGGCACCGCCGCGCTCGCGGGCGCCACGTTCGCCGCTACGCCGCTTGCTTTCGCGCAAGGCAAACCCGAAACCACCAAGGTGGCGATCGCCGTCGGCGGCAAGAACCTGTTCTATTACTTGCCGCTCACGATTGCCGAGCGTCGCAACTACTTCAAGGATGAAGGGCTCGACGTCGAAATCTCGGATTTCGCCGGCGGCTCGCAAGCGTTGAAGGCGGCAGTGGGCGGCAGTGCGGATGTGGTCTCCGGCGCATTCGAGCACACCTTGCTGCTGCAGGCGCAAAAGCAGTCGTTCCGCGAATTCGTGCTGCAAGGGCGTGCTCCGCAGATCGTGCTCGCGATATCGAAGAAGGCGATGCCGAACTACAAGTCGATCGCCGATCTGAAGGGGAAGAAAATCGGCGTGACCGCGCCGGGTTCGTCGACCTCGATCATGGCGAGTTTCGTGCTGGCGAAAGCCGGCTTGACCGCGAAAGACGTCGCATTCATCGGTGTGGGCGCAGGGGCGGGTGCGATCGCGGCGCTGCAGTCGGGCCAGATCGACGCCATCGCCAATCTCGACCCGGTGATGACCAAACTCGAGCGCACCGGAGAGATCCGCGTCGTGTCGGACACGCGTACGTTGGCCGATACGCGCAGCGTGTTCGGCGGCGACATGCCGGCGGGGTGTCTGTACGCGTCGCAGAGCTTCATCACGAAGAATCCGAACACCACTCAGGCGCTGACCAATGCGATGGTGCGCGCACTCAAGTGGCTGCAAACGGCGACCGGCAGCGAGCTGATCAATACCGTGCCGGAAGGCTATCTTCTCGGCGACCGCGCGGTGTATCTGGACGCGTGGCAGCACGTGAAGGAGGCGATGTCGCCGGACGGCCTGATGCCCGCCGATGGCCCGGCCACGTCGCTGAAGACTCTGCAGGCGTTCGATCCGAACGTGCAGGGCAAGCCGATCGATCTGTCGAAGACGTGGACCAACGACTTCGTCAAGAAAGCGCTGGCGACGGTCAAGGCCTGAGTACCGTCGGCGTGAAACCAGGGACGGCAGGTGCCGCGTTCGCCTCGACCGTCACCGCCGCCGCCATGACGACATGACAAACCGAAACCGATCTTCGAAGCGAGTCGAACGATGACCGTTGCTGCCCTGGCGCTCGACAACATCACCTGCACGTTCGCTGCGCGGGACAACCGCGCGCAGCGCTACACCGCGGTCAAGGACACGACCTTGCGTATTGCGCCGGGTGAATTCGTCTCGGTGGTCGGCCCGACGGGATGTGGCAAATCCACTTTGCTGAATGTCGGCGCGGGTTTGCTGGAGCCGTCGTCGGGAACGGTCAGCGTGTTCGGCGAGCCGCTCAAGGGCATCAACCGGCGCGCGGGCTACATGTTCCAGGCCGACGCGCTGATGCCGTGGCGCTCGGCGATCGACAACGTGATGGCAGGCCTCGAGTTTCAGGGCGTGCCGCCGGCCGAAGCGCGCGGCAAAGCCGACGAATGGTTGAAGCGCGTGGGCCTCGGCGGTTTCGGCGACCGCTATCCGCATCAATTGTCGGGCGGCATGCGCAAGCGCGTCGCGATGGCGCAGACGTTGATCCTCGATCCGGACATCATCCTGATGGACGAGCCGTTTTCCGCGCTCGACATCCAGACGCGTCAACTGATGGAAAACGAGCTGCTCGATTTGTGGGCGGCGAAACGCAAAGCGGTGCTGTTCATCACGCACGATCTCGACGAAGCGATCTCGATGTCCGACCGCGTGGTGGTGTTGTCGGCGGGACCGGGCACGCATCCGATCGGCGAATTCACAATCGATCTGCCGCGTCCGCGCGACGTCGCCGAGATTCGCGCGCATCCGCGTTTCGTCGAGTTGCATGCGCAGATCTGGAGTGTGCTGCGCGATGAGGTGCTCAAGGGTTATCAGCAGCAACTCACGGCTGTTTGAGCAGGGCGCGTGGTTGCGCGTGTTGCGTTGTTGAGTTGCATCGCATTGCGGAGTGGCGTGGGCGTGGTGTGGCTGCACGTACGGATATCCGTAGTTGCATCCTGAAGTGCATCCCGTCGTTGAGTCCTGTACTAGCGTCGATCAATCGTCTAAGGCAAACCGAGTCATGTGGAAGACGTTGCGCCCGAACCGGGCGAACCTGGTGATCTGGCAATGGCTGCTGCTCGTGCTGTGCTTCATGCTCTGGTACGTGCTGACCAGTCCGACATTGCTGCCGGCGTTCTATTTCGACGACCCGAACAAAGCCGCATTCTTCTTCGGCGAGCCGCAGAAGGTGCTGCAGCGAATCTGGGAGTGGTTCACGGGCGGCGAAATCTATCTGCACCTGTGGATCACGCTGGTCGAAACGGTGCTCGCGTTCGTGCTCGGCACCGCGCTCGGGCTCGGCGTCGGTCTGTGGCTTGCGCTGTCGCCGCTCGCGAGTGCGCTGTTCGATCCGTACATCAAGGCCGCCAACTCGATGCCGCGCGTGATTCTCGCGCCGATCTTCGGGGTGTGGTTTGGCCTCGGCATCTGGTCGAAGGTGGCGCTGGGCGTCACGCTGGTGTTTTTTATCGTGTTCTTCAACGTCTACCAGGGCGTGAAGGAAGTGAGTCCGGTCGTGCTCGCCAACGCGCGGATGCTCGGCGCGAATCGCAAGCAGCTGCTGCGTTTTGTCTATCTGCCAAGTGCGATGAGCTGGGTGTTTTCGAGCCTGCATACATCGGTGGGCCTGGCGTTCGTCGGCTCGGTGGTGGGGGAATACCTCGGCTCGGCACGCGGCGTGGGCTATCTGATCCTGCAAGCCGAAGGCACCTTCGATATCAATACGGTGTTCGCCGGGATTCTCGTGCTGACCGCATTCGCGCTGATTCTCGATGCCATCGTCGGGGTTGGCGAGCGGCGACTGATGAAGTGGCAGCCGAAGTCGGGCGATACGGAAAAGCTGTAGCTCCACCTTTCCAACGGCTCAACAAAAACGGCGTGCGGTTTTTAAACCGCGCGCCGTTTTCTTTCCGGGCTTTCCCGCTCGAAGGAGCGGCTGCGGCAGCGCACGGCGCCTAAGGCGTAATCACCACCTTCCCGATTACCCGACGCTCCGCCATATCGCGCAGCGCACGGCCGGTGTCGTCGAGCGAATAGCGTTCCGACACATAGGGCTTGAGCTTGCCCTCGCCGATCCAGCCGGTCATCTGCTGGAACGCGGCGTGATTGTGCTGCGGCTCGCGTTTCGCAAAGTCGCCCCAGAATACGCCGACCAGACTTGCGCCCTTGAGCAGCGTCAGGTTGAGCGGCAACTTCGGGATTTCGCCGTTTGCAAAGCCGACCACCAGATAACGCCCGCGCCAGCCGATACTGCGAAACGCCGGTTCCGCATACACACCGCCGACCGGATCGTAGATCACGTCCGGACCCTTGCCGTCGGTCAGTGCCTTGATGCGTTCGCGCAGATCCTCGGTGCTGTAGTTGATGGTGGCGTCCGCGCCGTGCTTCACGCAGATAGCGAGCTTCTCGCTGCTCGACGCCGCCGCGATCACGCGCGCACCGAGCGCCTTGCCGATCTCGACCGCGGCGAGCCCGACGCCGCCGGCCGCGCCCAACACCAGCATGGTCTCACCGGCCTTCAACTGGCCGCGATCGACCACCGCATGGTGCGAGGTGCCATAGGCGAGCGTGAACGCGGCGGCCAGCTCGAAGTCGACACCGTCCGCCAGCGGCACGCACGCCGTGACCGGCGCCAGCGCCTGCTCGGCAAACCCGCCCGAGCCGGTGAACGCGACCACCCGCGAGCCTGGCTTGAACTGCGTCACACCGGAGCCGATCGCGCGCACGACGCCCGCGACTTCCGAGCCGGGCGTGAAAGGCAAGGGTGGTTTGAACTGGTATTTGTTCTCGATGATCAGCACATCGGGAAAGTTGACGGCGGCCGCTTTGACGTCGATCACGACGTGGCCGGGCGGCGGCTCGAGGTCCGGCAAATTTTCGACGACCAGGCTCTCCGGCGGCCCATATTGATTACAGCGAATCGCGCGCATCGTGTCTCCATATCGATCAGGGGTTCGCAAGCATTCTGAGTGTAAAACAATCCGCACGACCGTGCGTTTTTATTGTTCGAAGCCGGCGCGTGCGCGGTCGATAGCGATCGGCGCGGGACCCGGCGCGTGCGCTTTGGATGAGATGCGCGCAAGGCCTGCCGTGTCGTTCGCGTGCCTTCTTTCCTCGGTTACAATCGCCGCATGCGAATCCTACTCAGCAACGACGACGGTTATCTGGCGCCCGGCCTTGCCGCGCTTTACGAGGCGCTCAAGCCGCTCGCGGACGTCACCGTGATGGCCCCCGAGCAGAACTGCAGCGCTGCGTCCAATTCCTTGACGCTGTCGCGTCCGCTTTCGGTGCAGCGCTCGGCGAACGGTTTCTACTACGTCAACGGCACGCCCACCGACTCGGTGCACATCGCGCTGACCGGCATGCTCGACCATACGCCGGACCTCGTTGTCTCGGGCATCAACAACGGCCAGAACATGGGCGAGGACACGCTCTATTCGGGCACCGTCGCCGCCGCCACCGAAGGCATTATGTTCGGCGTGCCGGCCATCGCTTTCTCGCTGGTCGACAAAGACTGGGTGCATCTCGAAGACGCCGCGCGCGTTGCCGCCGAGATCGTCGCGCACTACCTCGAGCAACCGTTGGCGGGGCATCCGCTTCTGAACGTCAATATTCCGAACCTGCCGTACGCGCAACTCGGTGGCTGGCATGTCACGCGTCTCGGCAAGCGGCATCCGTCGCAGCCGGTAATCCGCCAGACCAATCCGCGCGGCGAGCCGATCTACTGGATCGGCCCGTCGGGCAGCGCGCGTGACGCGAGCGAGGGCACCGATTTCCACGCTGTCGCCAACGGCCACGTGTCGATCACGCCGTTGCAGCTCGACCTGACCCACACGCAAATGCTGCCCGCGGCGCGCGACTGGGCGCGCGCCGGCAGCGGCACTTCATGACCAGCGAGCGCGCAAAGCGCTTTCCGCTCGGCCTCGAGGACCTGGTGCGCGAACCGCGCCGTCCTGAAGGGCGTCCGGGCGAAGTGCGCGCAGCGGCGCTTGCCGCGAGCGCGGCGCTGAACGCCCGCCCGCAAGCGGCGAAGAATTCGCCGCTCGGCGCTGCAGGGAAAACCCAGGCGAAGTCGCCGCCGAGAGCGCAGACCTCACCGCAAGCAACGTCGCAAGCAAAGCCGCAGGCGAAGGCGCCGATCAAGGCGCCGGTGAGCTCGCCGGTCGGCACCCAGGCCAAGCCGCAAGCCAAACTGCAGGCCAAACCCCACGCTCCGGCCGTCGCGCAAGGTTCGGCCGCGCGCGCCGCGCCAAAACCCGCGTCGGTGAACAAGCCCGCCGCCAAACTCAACGAGCGCAGCGCTGTGCCGAATGTCGCGTTGAATGGCGCTTTGGCGCTGACTTCGGAACGCGTGCGCGAACGGATGGTCGAACGCCTGCGTGCGAACGGCGTGACCGATCAGCGCGTGTTGAACGCGATGTCGGTGGTGCCGCGCCACATGTTCGTCGACCCGGGCCTCGCAGCCCAGGCTTACGAAGATGCCGCACTGCCGATCGGCCATCACCAGACGATTTCCAAGCCCTCCGTGGTCGCGCGGATGATCGAGCTGGCGGCGGCCGGCCGCGCGTTGAACAACGTGCTCGAAATCGGCACCGGTTGCGGCTATCAGGCGGCGGTGCTGAGCCAGGTCGCACGGGATGTCTATTCGATCGAACGCATCAAGCCGCTGTCCGAACGCGCGAAGACAAACTTGCGTCCGCTGCGTATTCCGAACATCCGGCTGCACTACGGCGATGGCCGGCTGGGATTGCCGTCGGCGGCGCCGTTCGACGCGATCGTGATCGCGGCGGCCGGGCTCGACGTACCGCAAGCGTTACTTGAACAACTCGCGATCGGCGGCCGTCTGGTCGCGCCGGTCGGCTCGCAGGAAGGCCAGAACCAGGTGCTGACTCTGGTCGAACGCCTCGGACCCGCGCAGTGGCGCGAGTCGCGGCTTGATCGCGTTTTCTTTGTACCCTTAAAATCCGGAGTGATTTGACACCGATGAGTATGTTGCGCGCGATGCAAAGAACCAGACTGACTATTCCCATGACCGTAACCCAGCGTAGCGTGTGCGTGCTCGCCTTGTCCCTGTTGATGTCGGCGTGTGCGACCCGCCTCGATCAGGCGCCGGTCGTCGACCGTTCCGGCAGCGGCGCGCTCGGCACGCAAGCCGCGCAGCAACCGGCCGTGCCGCTCGGACCGCCGCCGCCTGGCTACTACCGCGTGAAACCGGGCGATACGCTGTATCGAATCGCGTTGGAGAACGGCCAGAACTATCGCGATATTTCGACGTGGAACAATCTCACTAATCCGAATCAGATCGAAGTCGATCAGTTGCTGCGCGTCGTGCCGCCAGGCGCGAACACTGCTGCATTGACGCCGGGCGTGTCGACCGCGCCGATCGGCGGCGGTGGCGCGGTGCAGAGCGCGCCGCTCGGCACGCCGTTGGGCGGTGCCGCGGCGGGCGTCGCGGCACCGCCGATCTATGGCTCGGGAGCGAACAGCGCCTCGCAGACGCCGCCGGCCAACCTGGGCGCGGCGAGCGACGCGAGCGCCGGCGCATCCGGTAACGTCGCGTTCGCATGGCCGGTGCGTGGACCGATGCTCGGCGGTTTCAACGATTCGACCAACAAGGGTATTAATATCGGCGGCGCGGCTGGCGATCCCGTCAAGGCTTCGGCGGATGGGCGCGTGGTTTATGCCGGAAATGGGCTGCGTGGTTACGGCAATCTCATTATCATCAAGCATGATGCAACTTATCTCACGGCGTATGCACACAACCGCGCTTTGATGGTAAAAGAGGGAGATGCGGTGACCAAAGGGCAGAAGATCGCCGAAATGGGCAACAGCGATTCCGACCGCGTGATGTTGCATTTCGAAGTTCGCCGTCAGGGTAAACCTGTCGACCCACTGAAGTATTTGCCGCCTCAATAAGCGATACGACCATGCCGAAATCGAAGCGCCGCCTGCCGCAAGCCGAGTCTGAGACGATTAGCCGCGTCACGCCCGCTTCGGTGGAGGAAAGCGGCGCTTCGGACGTGGAAGAAGACATCGCAGAGGAGCACGATCTCGACGAACGTCAGAGTGGTGTGGAAGAACCCGGCGAGGCTCGCGAAGTCCCGTCCGACGCCGACGATTTCCGCGCACTGCTGCAAGCCGAGCTGACGGCCGACACGATTCAGCACTACCTGAACCGCATCAGCGTCAAGCCGCTCCTGACTGTCGAGGAAGAGCAGAAGTATTCGCGTCTGGCGAAGGCGGGCGAGTTCGAAGCGCGGCAAGTGATGATCGAGCGCAATTTGCGGCTCGTCGTCAGCATCGCGAAGGGGTACCTGAACCGCGGCGTGCCGCTGCTCGATCTGATCGAAGAGGGCAATCTCGGCCTGATGCACGCCATCGAGAAATTCGATCCCACGCGCGGCTTCCGTTTCTCGACGTATGCCACGTGGTGGATTCGCCAGAGCATCGAGCGCGCGATCATGAACCAGGCGCGCACGGTGCGTTTGCCGGTGCACGTGATCCGTGAGCTCAATCAGGTGCTGCGCGCGAAGCGCCATCTGGAAAAGAATTCGATGAATTCCGGCGAAGCCGCCGAGCGCCGCGATGCCAGCATCGACGATATTGCCTATCTGACCGGCAAGACCACCGACGAAGTCACCGACATTCTCGCGTTGAACGAACACACCGCGTCGCTTGACGCACCGCTCGATCTCGACCCGGCGAGCAGCCTGCTCGACCTGCTGTCCGACGACCAGAGCCAGTCGCCGGATGCGGAAGTGCAGCACCGCGAGCTGGAAACGCTCACGCGTGCGTGGCTCGCGCGGCTGTCGGACAAGCATCGCCATGTGATCGAGCGTCGCTTCGGGCTCAACCATATCGAGCCCGCCACGCTCGAAGAGCTGGCCGACGAAATGGGCCTCACGCGCGAGCGTGTGCGCCAGATCCAACAGGAAGCGCTGGTGCGGCTGAAGCGCTTCTTTGCCTCCAACGGTGTTCGGAAAGACGCCGTTCTATAACCTGATGACACCGATTCTTGTTTTCGACATCGAGACGATTCCCGATGTCGCCGGCATTCGCCGCCTCGAAGATCTGCCCGCCACGCTGAGCGACGCCGAAGTCGCCGAGCACGCTTTTGCGGCGCGCCGCGAAAAGACCGGCAGCGATTTCCTGCCGCACCACCTGCAACGGATCGCCGCCATTTCCTGTGTGTTCCGCGACAACAACGGTTTCCGTGTGCGCTCGCTCGGCACGCTGGAAGACGGCGAGGCGGCCCTCGTGCAATCGTTTTATCGCGTGATCGAAAAGTACACGCCGCAGCTCGTGTCGTGGAACGGCGGCGGGTTCGATCTGCCGGTGCTGAACTACCGCGCGCTGGTCAACGGCATTTCCGCCTCCCGTTTCTGGGACCTCGGCGAGGACGACCGCGAATTCAAGTGGAACAACTACATCAGCCGCTATCACGCGCGTCACACCGATCTGATGGACGTGCTGGCGATGTATCAGGCGCGCGCCAATGCGCCGCTCGACGCGCTCGCGAAGATGTGCGGCTTCCCGGGCAAGATGGGCATGGACGGCAGCCAGGTGTGGCACGCTTACCAGGAAGGCCGCATCGAGGAAATCCGCAACTATTGCGAGACCGACGTCGTCAATACGTACCTGCTGTATTGCCGCTTCCAGCTGATCCGCGGCGCATTTTCGGCTGAAGAGTACGCGGACGAGGTCAACCTCGTCAAAAACGCGCTGGCGCTGGAGGCGGCGCCGCAATGGGCCGAGTATCTGGCCGCATTCGATCAATAAGCCGCCTGGTCGTTTTGTAGCGAAGCCGTTCGCCGCACGCTAATGTGATTGAGCGATTGAGTGTTTGAGCGCCAGACGATAGCCGCTGTAGTGCGAAATTGTGCGCAAGGACCGCGGTTCGCTTTATGCTGGTCGTGGTCGAAGCGATTGGCATGCGCGGCGCTTCGTCTACAATCTCGCCTTTCCCCCAAGTTTGTCAGGAAGTCGCAGGTGTCCCGAACTGCCCCCCAACGTCGCTCGCCGAAGCGCCAGAAGGCGCCCGCTCCGGTGAAAGCGCGCGTCATTACCGGCGCTGAGCCGGTCATCGAAATCGTTTCGCTCGACATGGAAGCACGCGGCGTGGGCCGCATCGAGAGCGAAGACGGCACACCCGGCAAGGTGATTTTTGTCGAAGGCGCGTTGCCCGGCGAGCTTGTCAGCTACTCGACGCATCGCAGCAAGCCGAAATTCGAACAGGCCGAAGTCGTCCAGGTGTTCCGCGAAAGCGTGCTGCGCACCAAGCCGAAATGCACCTACTTCGATATCTGCGGCGGTTGTTCGATGCAGCATCTCGATATCCGCGCGCAGATTGCCGTCAAGCAGCGCGTGCTCGAAGACAATTTCCTGCATCTGGCCAGGCTGCGGCCGGAGACGGTGTACCGGCCGATTCACGGGCCGGCGTGGGGATACCGCTACCGAGCGCGTCTGGCCGTCCGCTATCTGCCGGAAAAGGGCGGCATGCGCATCGGCTTCTACGAGAAGAAGAGCAGCTACATCGCCGATATGAAGACCTGCGAGGTGCTGCCGCCGCATGTGTCGGCGATGCTGATGCCGCTGCGCTTCATGGTCCGCAAGTTGTCGATTCACGATCGCATGCCGCAGATCGAGCTCGCGGTCGGCTCGTCGGTTACCGCGCTGGTGCTGCGCAATCTCGCGCCGATCACCGCCGCCGACGAGCAGGTGCTGCGCGATTTCGCCGACGAACACAAGATCCAGTGGTGGTTGCAGCCGGGCGGTCCTGACACGGTTACGCCGTTCTATCCGCTCGACGTGCAACTCGACTACACGCTGCCGGAATTCAACATCCGGATGCCGTTCAAGCCGACCGATTTCACCCAGGTGAATCACGCGATCAATCGCGTGCTGGTGAGCCGTGCGCTGCGTCTGCTGGCCCCCGCCCGCACGGACCGCGTGCTCGATCTGTTCTGCGGAATCGGCAATTTCACGCTGCCGCTCGCCCGGATTGCGAAGGAAGTGGTGGGCATCGAAGGCAGCGAGGTGCTGACTTCGCGCGCGCTCGCCAATGCCGAGTTGAACGGTGTGGCAGGTCATACGTCGTTTGCTTGCCGCAACCTGTTCGAGGTCACCGCCGACGACATGCGTGCGCTCGGTCATTTCGACAAATTCCTCATCGACCCGCCGCGCGAAGGCGCGCTGGCCGTCGCCAAGGCCCTCGCCGAGATCGCCCAGAGCGGCAATGGGCCGCTGCCCAAACGTATCGTCTACGTGTCGTGCGCCCCGGCGACCCTCGCACGCGATGCGGGCCTGCTGGTTCATGAGGCCGGTTACCGGCTGGTGGGGGCGGGCGTGGTGAACATGTTTCCGCACACCTCGCACGTGGAGTCGATTGCGTTGTTCGAGCGGGACTGAGGACGTCGGTCGCCGGCCGGTGTTGCATAGGCTGGCGGTGCCGCACAAACAGAAACGCCACGACCGAAGTCGTGGCGTTTCTGTTTAAAGCAGCGAATCGAGGCTTAGAACTGCCACCACGACTTTTCCTTACCGGGCCTTGCGTGGCCCGTGATATACGGACTGTCGGGGAAGGTGCCGGCCAGAATGCGCTTCGTGTCGTCAGCCATTTGCGGCTGGTTCAGCTTCTCGTACGACAGCATCATGATGTGCAGTGCGTCTTCGATAGCCGGTGCGTTCTTGTATTCCTTCAACGCCAATTGCGCGCGGTTGATCGCGGCAACATAGGCGCCACGACGGTAGTAGTAATCCGCCGCGTGGACTTCGTGCGACGCCAGCGCGTTCACGATGTAGCGCATGCGTTGCGCGGCGTCCGGCGCGTACTTGCTGTTCGGGTACTTGTCGACCACGACCTTGAACGCGTCATACGACTCACGCAGCGACTTCGGATCGCGCTCGCTCATGTCCTGGCCCGAGAAGCGGCCGAACAGACCGAGGTCGTCGTTGAAGTGGATCATGCCCTTCAGGTAGTACGCGTACGCGATGTCCGGGTGATCCGGGTGCAACTGGATGAAGCGGTCGATCGCCTGGTCGGCGGCGGCGTTTTCGTTATCTTTCCAGTTGCAATATGCGACGTTGATCTGCGCTTGCTGCGCAAAGTGGCCGAACGGATCGCGGCCTTCGAGCATCTCGAAATACTTGGCGCATTTGCCGAAATCACCACCGCTCAGAGCGTCGTTCGCCTCCGTATATAATTTGTTGTTGTTCCACGTAGCCGTCTCGTCGGTCTTTTCCGGCAGGCCGTGGCAAGCCGCGACAACGGCGACGGCTGCGGCGCACGCAATGTATCCGGCCACTTTCCGGGCCATCTTCTTGATGACCGCCAAATTGATCGCCGCTTTAGTGATGGTGTTCAAGGCTCGCATTTTCCAGTCTAGCTTTACGTCCAGGTGACCCAGACTCAATGACCCGCTCAAATACTCCAGGCGCCGCAACCGGTGCCGGGAATAGCAACAAAGATTATAGCGTAAGCGCTGACCCCTCCGACGCATTGGGCGTCGACTCGCTCGACGACGACCTTGGCAGCGACGCGCTTGCCGGCGCCGGCCCGCAAAGCATGGTGCCGACGGTGGCGAGCCGCGTGGCGGACGAGACGCCGCGCAGCGTCGTCGTGCCCGACGAACTGGCCGGCGAACGCCTCGACAAGGTGCTCGCCCGAGTCTTTCCGGAGTTTTCACGTAACCGTCTGCAAAGCTGGATCGAGTCGGAGCGGGTGCGCATCGACGGCAAGCCGGCCAAAATCCGCCAGCCCGTGCCGCTCGGCGCGACCATCGAGCTCGTGCCCGATCTGCTGCCGGAGCAACTCGCGTTCACGCCCGAACCGGTGCCGCTCGAGATCGTCTACGAAGACGACACGCTGGTGGTCATCAACAAGCCGGCCGGCATGGTCGTGCATCCGGCGGCCGGCAACTGGAGCGGCACGGTCCTCAACGGCCTGCTGTATCGCTATGGCGACGCCGCTGCCGGGCTGCCGCGCGCCGGTATCGTCCACCGGCTCGACAAGGAAACGTCCGGCCTGATGGTGGTGGCGCGCACGCTCGAGGCGCAGACGGACCTGGTGCGCCAGCTCCAGGCGCGCACGGTGAAGCGCCGCTATCTCGCGCTGGTGTGGGGCAACATGCCTGAAGAAGGCACGATCGACGCGCCGATCGGCCGCGATCCGCGCGAGCGCACGCGCATGGCGGTGGTGACGAGCGCATCGGGCAAACCGGCGCGCACGCATTTCCGGCGCGTGGATACGGCGATCTGGCAGCGTCAGCCGGTCACCGCGATTCATTGCGATCTGGAAACCGGCCGTACCCACCAGATTCGCGTGCATTGCGCGCATATCGGCCATCCGCTGCTCGGCGACCCGGTGTATGGGCGCGCGCGCGGCAAGCGCTCGGTGACGCCGCTGCCGGACGGTTTCGCGCGTCAGGCGCTGCACGCGTGGCGCCTTGGCCTGATCCACCCGCAAACCGGCCGGACCATGCAATGGCGCGCCGATGCGCCGGAAGACATGCAGGTGCTGTCGGCGGCGCTGGGTCTCGGGCGCGACGATGCAGGCGAGTTCGACGAAACGTACTATGAGGAAGACGACTACGATGCTTCGCCGGGCGACGCTTCGCTGGACGACGATATCGATGAAGACGGCGTACACGTTGACGGCGATCACGACGAAGACCACGACGAAGACCAGGAACACGACGAGGACGGTCCCGCATGAGCTTGCCCGAGCTGAGCTTTGCCGATGTTGTGCAACCCGCGTGGAATGTGTCGCCGCGGGTGCGCGCGCTCGTCACCACGCGCAACGGCGGCGTGAGCGAGCCGCCGTTCGGCCGCTGGCACGACGGCGCCGATCAGCCCGGCGGCCTGAATCTGGGGATGAAGGCCGGTGACGATCCCGTCGCGGTCGCCACCAACCGCGCACGGCTGCTGAGTCTGGCAGGCGTCAGCGAGGCCGCGTGGCTCGAACAGATTCACGGCGCCGGCATCGTGCGCGCCGAAGATGTGCTCGCGCAGGCGCACGCAAGCGGCACGCCGACACGAGCGGACGCCAGCGTCACCGATCGGCCCGGCACGGTGTGCGTCGTGATGGTCGCCGATTGCATGCCGGTGCTGCTATGCGATGAAGCGGGACGCGCGGTCGGTGCAGCTCATGCCGGCTGGCGTGGGCTGGCAGCGGGTATCGTCGAGCAGACCGCCCAGCGCGTCGCCGATCTCGCCGGCGTGGAGGCCGCATCGTTGCATGCCTACCTGGGGCCGGCGATCGGACCGGACGCATTCGAGGTGGGTGCAGATGTGCGTGACGCCTTCATGAACGGCGTGGACGGCGCGCAACGCGAAGCCACCGCGAATGCATTCATTACGCATCCGCAAAACCCCGGCAAATATCTCGCCGATCTCGCGGCGCTGGCGCGCTTGCGCTTGCGGCGGCTCGGCGTGACGCGCATTGCCGGCGGCGATCTGTGCACGGTCACGCAACGTGAACGCTTCTATTCCTATCGCCGTGATCGCGAGACAGGGCGCATGGCCGCGCTGATCTGGCTGGACGATCACGCGCGGACGCTCGCGGACCAGGCGACGCATTAAGTCCGGCACTCAATCATCCTCGCACGGCCCTATCGAATGGTGCTTCGCTTTGCCAGCACCATCATATGGCCGTGCGGCGGCTCGCCGTTGCATCGATCCGTGCGATGTGTTTCAGCAAACATCCGTAATCCGTATGAGGGTTTATTCGGAGGCTTACTGTCTGTTTTTGCTGCGCTGCCGGAATTCACCCACTTGCGCAAAGCTTCCGTTAGAAGTGTCCTCGGGCGAACGGATAAATGCACTTGAATATGCATAAGGCTATGCAATGCGGGAGTTTTTTTGCTTGTGTCGGAATTTACCAGGCCATGTTTCAAAAGCGCGATCTGCTATACAGGGAAAACGATAATTAAAAAACTATCGCACTGCGGCAAAATCGGGAACAAGCATTGACATGCCTTGCGATGGGGAGCAAGAATGTTCCTCACAGCTCCTCGTACATGGGACAGGGCGTGACGAGGTCGCGAGCAATCGCCCACGTGCGCATGAACCTGCCTCTCAACCCGTCCGCAAGGACTCACCGGTCAAAAGCAGGTATGGCAGCATCACATTCCTCAGCTTCTCCCAACACGGACTCCTCGACGGAGCATGCGCAGCAGGCCGGTACGAGCGGCGCAACATCGGCCGCTGGCATGCAGCAGTTATTCGACGTCTGGATGAACGCATGGCGTTCGCTCGGCACGCCGCCCGGCGGCAATGGCATGCCTTTCCAGATGCCGCAAGTGCCACAGATGCCGCAAATGGGCTTGCCGCAGATGCCGTCGTTTCCCGGCATGCCTGACTTCAGCAAACTGGCTGCGGGATCTCTGCCGTCATTGCCGTCATTCGCCGGACTCAATATTCCGAATGCCGCAATTCCAGCCGAGCGTCTGCAAAAGCTGCAAGCCGATTATTCGCGCGAGGCAATGGAGTTGATCCAGCAGGCGGCCACCTCCACGACAAAGGCCCCCGAACTCAAGGACCGCCGCTTTAGTTCCGACGCGTGGAGCGCGACCCCGGCCTATGCATTTACTGCTGCGTGGTATCTGTTGAACGCGCGCTATCTGCAGGAAATGGTCGACGCGCTCGAAACGGAACCGAAGATGCGCGAGCGCGTTCGGTTCGCGGTTCAGCAGTGGACCGCGGCTGCGTCGCCGAGCAACTTTTTCGCGTTGAATCCGGAAGCGCAAAAGACCTTGCTCGACAGCAAAGGCGAGAGCCTTCGCCAGGGCGTGATGAATCTGCTGGGCGACATGCAGCGCGGCAAGATTTCGCAGACGGACGAATCGCGTTTCGTGGTCGGCGAAAATCTCGCGAACACCGAAGGCTCGGTGGTGTTCGAGAACGACCTCATTCAGTTGATCCAGTACAAGCCACGCACGGCCACCGTGCGTGAGCGGCCGCTGCTGATCGTGCCGCCTTGCATCAACAAGTTCTACATTCTCGATCTGCAACCGGAGAATTCGCTCGTCGCGCACGGGCTCGATTCGGGGCATCAGGTGTTTCTGATTTCGTGGCGCAACGCGGACGCATCGATCGCGAGCAAGACGTGGGACGACTACGTCGGCGAGGGCGTGCTCAAGGCGATCGAAACGGTCAGCAAGATCAGCGGCCGCGAGCAGATCAACACGCTTGGTTTCTGCGTGGGCGGCACCATGCTCGCCACGGCGCTGGCGGTGGCGGCCGCGCGCGGCGAGCATCCGGCTGCGTCGATGACCCTGCTCACCGCGATGCTCGACTTCTCCGATACGGGCGTGCTCGACGTATTCGTCGACGAGGCACACGTGCAGATGCGCGAGCAGACCATCGGCGGCAAGAACGGCGGCGTGCCCGGACTGATGCGCGGCATCGAATTCGCCAACACGTTCTCGTTCCTGCGGCCCAACGATCTGGTGTGGAACTACGTCGTCGACAATTACCTCAAGGGGCGCACGCCGGTGCCGTTCGATCTGCTGTACTGGAACAGCGATTCGACGAGTCTGCCGGGACCGATGTATGTCTGGTATCTGCGCAACACGTATCTCGAGAACCGTCTGCGCGAGCCCGGTGCGTTGACCACCTGCGGCGAGCCGGTCGACCTCTCGAAGATCGACGTGCCCACTTTCATCTACGGTTCACGCGAAGACCATATCGTGCCGTGGCAAACCGCTTATGCGTCGGTGCCGCTGCTTTCCGGGCCGTTGAAGTTCGTGCTCGGCGCGTCGGGCCATATCGCGGGCGTGATCAATCCGCCGGCGAAGAAAAAGCGCAACTACTGGACGCTGGAAGGCGACGTCAGGACCTTGCCGGAAAGCCCGGACGAATGGTTCGATCAGGCGACCGAAGTACCCGGCAGCTGGTGGCCTGAATGGACCACGTGGCTCGACCAGTATGGCGGCAAGAAAGTGAAGCCGCGCGCCGCGGCCGGCTCGGCCGAATTCCCGGTGATCGAACCGGCGCCGGGGCGCTACGTGCGGCAACGGGAGTAGGCTTCAGCGCGCCTGAAGGCGCGGTGGTTTGGCGGTAAGAATGCGCGTCCGGATAGGCAAGGGCGCATGAGCAACATGATTTTTAACTTGACGGGCTGCGGCGTATGTAGCCGATGTCCCGGAGGATATGGAAATGACTGATGTTGTGATCGTATCGGCCGCCCGTACGGCAGTTGGCAAATTCGGTGGGTCGCTGGCGAAGATCGCCGCGCCCGAACTCGGCGCCACAGTGATTCGCGCCGTGCTCGAACGGGCAGGTCTGAAGCCTGAGCAGGTCAGCGAAGTCATTCTGGGTCAGGTGCTGACGGCAGGCTCGGGCCAGAACCCGGCGCGTCAGTCGCTGATCAAGGCAGGGCTGCCCACGGCCGTGCCCGCCATGACGATCAACGTGGTGTGCGGTTCGGGCCTGAAGTCCGTGATGCTGGCGGCCAACGCGATCATCGCGGGTGACGCGGACATCGTGATCGCCGGCGGTCAGGAAAACATGAGCGCCGCGCCGCACGTGCTGCCGGGTTCGCGCGACGGTTTCCGCATGGGCGACGCGAAGCTGATCGACTCGATGATCGTCGACGGCCTGTGGGACGTCTATAACCAGTACCACATGGGCGTGACGGCGGAAAACGTCGCCAGGGAATACGGCATCACGCGCGAGCAGCAGGACGCATTCGCGGCGCTGTCGCAGAACAAGGCGGAAGCCGCGCAGAAATCGGGCCGCTTCAACGACGAAATCGTGCCGGTCGAGATTCCGCAACGCAAGGGCGAGCCGCTGCGTTTCGCAACCGATGAGTTCGTGCGTCACGGCGTGACGGCTGAATCGCTCGCGGGTCTGAAGCCGGCCTTCTCGAAGGAAGGCTCGGTGACAGCGGCCAATGCGTCGGGTCTGAACGACGGCGCGGCGGCGGTGCTGGTGATGTCGGCGAAGAAGGCTGAGGCGCTTGGCCTCACGCCGCTCGCGCGCATCAAGGCGTACGCCACCTCGGGTCTGGATCCGAAGGTGATGGGCATGGGCCCGGTGCCGGCCTCGCGCCGTTGTCTTGAACGCGCGGGCTGGACGCCGGCCGATCTGGACCTGATGGAAATCAACGAAGCGTTTGCCGCACAGGCGTGCGCCGTCAATCAGCAAATGGGCTGGGACACGTCGAAGATCAACGTGAACGGCGGCGCGATCGCTATCGGCCATCCGATCGGTGCGTCCGGCGCCCGGATTCTCGTCACGCTGCTGCATGAAATGCAGAAGCGCGATGCGAAGAAGGGTCTGGCGTCGCTGTGTATCGGCGGCGGCATGGGCGTGGCGCTGGCGCTCGAGCGCGCTTAACGGGCCGAGTCCCGGGCCTCAATCTGTTTGGGGCGCGGGCAGCCCCAAGCAGGCTCAAGTGGGTTTTAGCAGTCGGTAAGCAAGGTTGCCGCGCGTCGCATTGCAGCAAGTGGCGCGTGGCGAGCAATGGCCTCGTCGGCCGGTCGCCCGGCGGCAGCGGAGATGAAGCACAGGCGAGGGAAGAGGCAGCCGGTCGGCACCTCGAAAACGAAAAACGGAGTGTAGTTTATGACACAGCGAATTGCGTACGTAACGGGCGGGATGGGTGGCATCGGCACCAGCATTTGCCAGCGGCTGCACAAAGAGGGCTTCAAGGTAGTCGCAGGCTGTGGCCCGAACTCGCCGCGCCGCGTGAAGTGGCTCGAAGAGCAGAAGGCGCTTGGCTACGATTTCATTGCGTCCGAAGGCAATGTCGGCGATTGGGAATCGACCAAGGCGGCGTTCGACAAGGTCAAGGCCGAAGTCGGCGAGATCGACGTGCTGGTGAACAATGCCGGTATCACGCGCGACGTCGTGTTCCGCAAGATGACGCACGAAGACTGGACGGCGGTGATCGACACCAACCTGACCAGCCTCTTCAACGTCACCAAGCAGGTGATCGACGGCATGGTCGAGCGTGGCTTCGGGCGCGTCATCAACATTTCGTCGGTGAACGGCCAGAAGGGGCAGTTCGGCCAGACCAACTACTCGACCGCGAAGGCCGGTATTCACGGCTTCACGATGTCGCTGGCGCAGGAAGTGGCCACCAAGGGCGTGACGGTCAACACCGTGTCGCCCGGCTACATCGGCACCGATATGGTCAAGTCGATCCGCCCGGACGTGCTGGAAAAGATCGTTGCGACGATCCCGGTGCGCCGTCTCGGCCAGCCGCAGGAAATCGGCTCGATCGTGGCATGGCTTGCCTCGGACGAATCGGGTTTCTCCACGGGCGCGGATTTTTCGCTGAACGGTGGTTTGCATATGGGCTGAGTCACCGGCGCGCCGCTCACAAGGCAGCGCGCTTTGGCTCAGATGGTTCCGGCGGCGTCCCGGTAGCACAATTGCCCGATTGTGCGCCGGCATGACGCCGTTTCCGCGCTCAACTCGCGCTCAAAGGCGTTACATGACCACTACTACAAAGAAAACAGCCGAACGATTGATCAAGAAGTATCCGAATCGCCGGCTCTACGATACCGAGACAAGCACGTACATCACGCTGACGGACGTCAAGCAGCTCGTGCTGGATCAGGAGGATTTCAAGGTCATCGATGCGAAGAGCAACGAGGATCTGACGCGCGCCATCCTCTTGCAGATCATTCTCGAAGAGGAGAGCGGCGGCCTGCCGATGTTCTCGTCGTCGATGCTGTCGCAGATCATCCGGTTCTACGGCCATGCCATGCAAGGCATGATGGGCACGTATCTGGAGAAGAACATCCAGGCCTTCATCGACATTCAGGCGAAGCTCGCCGACCAGTCGAAGAATCTGTACGAAGGCAAGGCGATGAACCCCGAAGTCTGGTCGCAATTCATGAACATGCAGGCGCCGATGATGCAGGGCATGATGACCAGCTACATCGAGCAGTCGAAGAACATGTTCGTGCAGATGCAGGAACAGATGCAGAACCAGGCGAAGTCGATGTTCGCCACTTTCCCGTTCACGCCAGGCGGGCCGGTGAATGCGGCCGGAGGACCGGCCACGCCGGCCAATCCGCAAACCAATCCGGAGCCGGAGAAGAAGTAACGGCACGACGCCGGCGCGGCGAGCGCATCGTTGCGCGGCGGCCGCGCGGCTGCGGCGCGGTGGCGTGCCCGTGGCGCCTGGGGCGCCGGGTACGGCCACGGTGGGCCCGGGGCGGGCGCTGCCGTGTGCAAGCGGGCGGGCGCGGTACAATCGCGGGTTGCATGCGCTGGCGCTGCCGTGGGTTGCGGCCCTCGTGACCCTCATGATCCCACCACCCTCAGGCGATGCAGCGCCGTCCCCATTTGCCACCGTCGTCACCGATGTATCCCCGCCCCGCCTATGCCGCAGACCCGTTTCCCGACCACCTCCATACCTTCGATTCCGAGGGCCGGCTGTGTCAGCTTTGGCTGACCGCAAGATTCGCAAAAGCAGCTTAGGCACCGTTCTCACATGAGCCGGCTGTTTCTTGCGCCCATGGAAGGGCTTGCGGACTACGTGTTGCGCGACGTGCTGACCAGCACGGGCGGATTCGACGGCTGCGTGTCCGAATTCGTCAGGGTGACGGGTTCGGTGCTTCCCGAGCGTGTCTACGAGCGGGATACGCCTGAAGTTCTCCACGGCGGCCGCACGCCCTTCGGCACGCCGATGGTGATCCAGCTGCTCGGCAGCGATCCTGAATGGATGGCGCTGAATGCGGCCCAGGCGGCCAGGTTGTCGCCGCATGGACTCGATCTGAACTTCGGCTGTCCTGCCAGGATCGTCAACCGGCACGGGGGCGGCGCGATGTTGCTCGCGCATCCTGAACAGCTGAACCGGATTGTCTCTTCCGTTCGCGCCGCGGTGCCTGCCGGCATCGCCGTGACGGCAAAAATGCGGCTCGGGGTGTCCGATACCTCGCTCGCAATCGACTGCGCCACGGCACTGGCGGAAGGCGGCGCGGCCTCCCTCGTCGTGCATGCCAGAACGCGCGACCATGGCTACCGTCCGCCGGCTCACTGGGACTGGATCGCGCGCATCGACGACGCCGTGGATGTGCCGGTCACCGCCAACGGAGAAGTCTGGACGGTGGCCGACTGGGAGCGATGCCGGGCGGTCAGCGGCTGCGCGGACGTGATGATCGGGCGGGGCGCCGTGTCGGATCCTTTTCTGGCTGCGCGCATACGCGGACTGATGGAGCGGACGCCTTCCGGCGAGGAATGGCCGGCCGTGCTGGGTTTGCTTGCTGACTACCTGAAGAAATTGCAAGCTCGTGTCGCAGCACGCCATGAGCATGGACGCGTCAAAATGTGGCTCAGCTATCTGAAACGGACGTGGCCGCTGGCGGCCGATCTGCACGCAGCCATCCGGCGCCTGCACGATTCGCGCGACATTCTGGACGTGATCGAGCGCGCCCAGGCATTCAGTGGCTTGATGCCGGCACATCGATACGCGGCCCCCGGTTTGTCCGATCCGGCAACGCCAGGCCGCCAGGCCGACTGCACGGTCGCCGGCGCGGTACAATAAAGGGTTGCGTGCGCTGGACGTTGTCCGGGCTGTGGTGTGTCCGACCATCGGACCCCTGGCCTTGCCGCACCGTCCCCATTTGTCGCCATCGTCACCGCTATACGCCGGACCCACCCTATGTCGCAGACCATTTCCCCAGCCGTGCCGACCCCTTCGACCCCGAAGGTCGGTTTCGTCAGCCTCGGCTGTCCTAAAGCGCTTGTCGACTCCGAGCAGATCATCACGCAGCTGCGCGCCGAAGGCTACGAGATCTCCGGCACTTACGACGGCGCGGACCTCGTCGTCGTCAACACTTGCGGCTTCATCGACGAAGCGGTGCAGGAAAGCCTCGACGCGATCGGCGAAGCGCTCAGCGAAAACGGCAAGGTGATCGTCACGGGCTGCCTCGGCGCCAAGCAGAGCGCGAGCGGTTCGAATCTGATCGAAGAAGTGCATCCGAAGGTGCTGGCCGTGACCGGCCCGCACGCGGTCGGCGAAGTGATGCAGGCGGTGCACAATCATCTGCCGAAGCCGCACGATCCGTTCATCGACCTGGTGCCGGCCGCCGGCGTGAAGCTCACGCCGCGTCACTACGCCTACCTCAAGATTTCCGAAGGCTGCAATCACCGCTGCACGTTCTGCATCATCCCGTCGATGCGCGGCGATCTCGTGTCGCGCCCGGTCGCCGAAGTGATGCTCGAGGCGGAGAACCTGTTCAAGTCCGGCGTGAAGGAACTGCTGGTGATTTCGCAGGACACGAGCGCATACGGCGTCGACGTCAAATACCGCACCGGTTTCTGGAACGGCAAGCCGATCAAGACGCGCATGACCGATCTGGTCGGCGCGCTCGGCGAACTCGCGGCGCAGTACGGCGCCTGGGTGCGTTTGCACTACGTGTATCCGTATCCGAGCGTCGATGAAGTCATTCCGATGATGGCAGCGGGTCCGTTCAAGGGCCATGTGCTGCCGTATCTGGATGTGCCGTTCCAGCATGCGCATCCGGAAGTGTTGAAGCGCATGAAGCGTCCGGCCAACGCCGAGAAGGTGATGGAGCGCGTGAAGGCGTGGCGTGAAATGTGCCCCGATCTGACGATCCGCAGCACGTTCATCGCCGGCTTCCCGGGCGAGACTGAAGAGCAATTCCAGACGCTGCTCGATTTCATCCGCGAGGCGGAACTGGATCGGGTCGGCTGCTTTGCCTATTCGCCGGTCGAAGGCGCGAGCGCCAACGAGCTCGACGGTGCGTTGCCCGACGAAGTGCGTGAAGAACGCCGCGCGCGTTTCATGGAAGTCGCCGAAGAAGTGTCGGCCAGACGGATCGCGAAGAAGGTCGGCAAGACGCTGAAAGTGCTGGTCGACGAGATCAACGCCGACGGTGGCATCGGCCGCACCGCGGCGGATGCGCCCGAGATCGACGGCGTCGTGTATATCGCGCCGGCCACCAAGGCGTCAAAGCGTTACAAGGTCGGCGATTTCGTCTCGGTGAAGATCACCGGCGCCGATGGCCACGACCTGTGGGGCGAGGTCTAGGCGATGACGGTGAGCATAGCCGGCACGCCGGAAGGCCGGACCCCGGCCGCCGCTCAAGCTCCGGATGCCCGGCGCCCGGAAGCCCGGCGCCCGGATGCCCGGCGCCCGGAAGCCCGGCGCCCACAAATCCTCGCGCTTGGCGAGGCGATGATCGAATTCAACCAGTCGGTCAAAGATCAGCCGAACTATCTGCAAGGCTTCGGCGGGGATACGTCGAACTTCTGCATCGCGGCGGCACGGCAGGGCGCGAAGACGGGTTTCGTCTCGGCCGTCGGCAGCGACCATTTCGGGCGTTTGTTGATCGATCTGTGGGAGCGCGAGCAGGTGGACACGTCGCTCGTGCGCGTCGATCCGCACGCGCCCACCGGCGTCTATTTCGTTTCGCACGGTCCTGCCGGTCACGCGTTCGACTATCTGCGCGCGGGTTCGGCCGCGAGCCGCTACGCGCCGCAAGATTTACCGCTCGACGCGATCGCAGCAGCCAAAGTCATCCACCTGTCCGGCATCAGTCTCGCGATCAGCGTGAGCGCCTGCGATGCGGCATTGGCGGCGATCGGGCATGCGCGAGCGAACGGCGTGCGCGTGAGCTTCGACACCAATCTGCGCTTGAAGCTCTGGCCGCTGGCAAGAGCGCGCGCGGTGATGCTCGAAGCCATCCGTCAAACCGACATCTGTCTGCCGAGCTGGGACGACGTCACTGAACTCACCGGCCTGACGGGCCGCGACGAGATCGTCGATTTCCTGCTGTCGCACGGTCCGCGTGTCGTGGCGCTCAAGCTCGGCAAGGAAGGCTCGTACATCGCCACGCCGGACGAGCGGCGCGTCGTGCCGGGCCACGTCGTCAACGCGGTCGATGCGACCGGCGCCGGGGATTGCTTCGGCGGCGCGTTCATCGCGCGGATCGTCGCGGGTGACGATCCGTTTCAAGCGGCGCGGTATGCGAACGTTGCCGCGGCACTGTCCACGCAAGGTTACGGCGCAGTTGCGCCGATCCCTTCGCGGGCGACGGTCGAACACATCCTGCCAGGCTGACGGCAACGCGCTGCAAGGCGCACCCCGCAGCCCGCCAGGGCAAGATTATCCTGAGAGACTAAAGAGGAGCGGGCGATGCAACGAGACGTAGTGGTGGTAGGCGGCGTACGTACGGCGATCGGCGGTTTTGGCGGCAGCCTGAAGGATTTTCCGCCGACGGATCTGGGCGCGCGTGTCGTGCGTGAAGCGCTGGCGCGCGCAAATGTGTCGGGCGACGAAGTGGGCCATGTGGTGTTCGGCAACGTCGTGCATACCGAACCGAAAGACATGTATCTGGCCCGCGTGGCCGCGATCAACGGCGGCGTCGCGCAACATGCGCCTGCGTTGACCGTCAACCGTCTGTGCGGCTCGGGCTTGCAGGCCATCGTCTCGGCCGCGCAAAGCGTGCTGCTCGGCGATGCCGACATCGCGATCGGCGGCGGTGCGGAAAACATGAGCCGCGCGCCGTATTCCATGCCGGCCGCGCGCTTCGGTCAGCGCATGGGCGACGCGCGCCTCGTCGACATGATGGTCGGCGCGCTGAACGACCCGTTCCAGTCGATCCATATGGGCGTGACCGCCGAGAACGTCGCCCGCAAATACGAAATTTCGCGCGAAACGCAGGACGCGCTCGCGCTCGAATCGCATCGCCGTGCGGCCAATGCGATCACGAACGGCTACTTCAAGGACCAGATCCTGCCGATCACCATTCCGTCGAAGAAAGGCGACGTCGTGTTCGATACGGATGAGCACACGCGGATGAACGCGACGGCCGAAGACTTCTCCAAGTTGAAGCCGGTGTTCGCGAAGGAGAACGGCACGGTGACGGCCGGCAACGCGTCGGGCATCAACGACGCCGCCGCGGCGGTCGTGCTGATGGAGCGCGGTGTCGCTGAAAAGCGTGGCATCAAGCCGCTGGCGCGGCTGGTTTCGTACGCGCATGCGGGTGTCGATCCGGCCTACATGGGTATCGGTCCGGTGCCGGCAACGCGCAAGGCACTCGAGCGCGCCGGCCTGACGGTCGCCGATCTGGATGTGATCGAAGCGAACGAAGCGTTTGCCGCTCAGGCGTGCGCGGTGAGCAAGGAGCTCGGCCTCGATCCGGCCAAGGTCAATCCGAACGGCTCGGGTATTTCGCTCGGCCACCCCATCGGCGCAACCGGCGCCCTGATCACCGTCAAGGCGTTGTATGAGTTGCAGCGGGTTGGCGGCCGCTACGCGCTGGTGACGATGTGTATCGGCGGCGGGCAGGGCATCGCGGCGATCTTCGAGCGGATCTGAGTTCGGCGCTGAGGCCGAGGCTGAGGCGGGGCGACGCAAGGGGGCTTTTCCCCGCCGAACGAGGCCCTTGGGCATGCGGTTGGCAAACTGGTATCGAGCAGTAACAGGCAACAAGGAAAGAGCGGATGCAGGAATCGAATGCGATGAAGGGTGCGACGCGTCGGCGCGGTCGGGCGGTCCTCGAATCCCCCAAGGGGATTTTTTCTGGGGCGGGGGACTTCCTCCGGAGCGTAGTGAGCGTGGCCGCATTGCTGTGCGCCGGCGCCGGGGCGCTGCTGCCCGTGCAGGCATGGGCGCAAAGCGACGCGGTGAAGGAGCTGGCGGCGCCCCCGCCGATTCAATTGCCGCTCAAGCCGAGCCCCGAATTCGCGAAGTTTCCGCGCTATGCCGGCATGCTGGGCTCGCGTCAGATCGTGCTGCGACTCGGCGCGAAAACCGACGACCCGGCCGGCGTGCACGGCGAATACCAGTACGCCGATACCGGTGAGGTGATCCTGATTGCGGGTGACCGCGACGGCGACACGCTCGAAGTCGAGGAGTCGAACGACGGCACGCATATCACCGGCAACTGGGTGGGCAAGTTTGCCGCTGACGGTTCGGTGGCGGGCGACCGGATGAACGTCGACGATTCCGACCCGCAGCCGTTCGATCTGAAGCCACTGGCGGCGGGACAGGCTGTGCCGGCGGCCTCTGCGGGTGCCGGTGCAGGCGCGGCGGCCAGCAAGCCGGCGGTCGCCCCGCAGTCGTCCGCCGGCGGGGCAGCAGCGCCGGCCTCGGCGACAAGCAGTGGTCAAGCGGTTGGCGGCGTGAGCAACCTGCAAATCGGCGAGTAACGTCTATCTACACCATGACTCAATCCAAACTCAAACGCAGCCTGCAAACCCGCGTCGTGCGTCACGAAGACCAGCTCACGCCGGGCTTCGAGTCGTTCTCGACGCCGGTTACGCGCGCTTCGACCGTCGTGTTCCCCGATCTGGCGACGATGCGCGCGCTCGACTGGAAAAACGACGCGCAATGGCGCTACGGCCTGCACGCCACGCCGACTTCGCTCGCGTTGGCGCAGCGGCTTGCCACCATCGAAGGTGGCAACCATGCGTTGTTGCAGCCGTCGGGGTTGTCGTCGATTTCGAACGTGTACTTCGGCCTCGTGAAGGCCGGCGACGACGTGCTGATTCCCGATAACGTCTACTCGCCGAACCGCGATCACGGCGACTGGCTGGCACGCGATTTCGACATCACCGCGCGCTACTACGATCCGATGATCGGCGCGGGTATCGCGGATCTGATCCAGCCGAATACGCGTTTGATCTGGCTCGAAGCCCCCGGTTCGGTCACGATGGAAGTGCCCGATATACCCGCTATCACGGCGGTGGCGCGCGCGCGAAACGTCGTCACGGCGATCGACAACACCTGGTCGGCCGGGCTCGGTTTCCGGCCATTCGACCACGGTGTCGATATCTCCGTGCAGGCATTGACCAAGTACCAGTCTGGCGGTGGCGATGTGCTGATGGGCGCGACGATTACCGTCGATCGCGAGTTGCATGTGAAGCTGAAGGCGGCGCGCATGCGCATGGGTATCGGCGTATCGTCGGACGACTGTTCGCTGATCCTGCGCAGTCTGCCGACCATGCGGCTGCGCTTCGAACAACATGACCGCGCGGCGCTCAGCCTTGCCACATGGCTGAAGACGCGTCCGGAAATTGCCGCGGTCCTGCACCCGGCGTTGCCCGACTGTCCAGGGCATGAGTTTTTCAAGCGCGACTTTACCGGCGCGGGTGGGCTGTTCTCCGTCGTGTTCGACGCACGTTACAGCGCCGCGCAAATCGATACGTTCTGCGAGTCGCTCGAGCTGTTTTCGCTGGGCTGGAGCTGGGGCGGAGCGCATAGCCTCGCGATGCCGTACGACGTCGCCTCGATGCGCACGGAAGGTCAATGGCCGTATCGCGGTACGTTGGTGCGGTTCTATATCGGTCTGGAAGAAGAAGCCGATCTGCGCGCGGATATCGAGCAGTGTCTGGAAGCGCTGGGTTAAGCGCCTGAGCTGGATTGCCGAAGGTCTGGAAAGCCCATCGTGACGAGTTCACGATGGGCTTTTTGTTTTGTCAATATAGCCAGTAAGCCTAACCATTCGGCTGAATGGTCGACGCCGGATCTCGACGCTACGATGGTGCGCATCATGACTAACGATCAACGCACAATGGTGAGCTTCGATGAATCTGTTTTTCTGGACATTGCTGAATCTTGGCGTGCCGATTGCCGGCCCGATCTTTACGCTAGCGCTCGTCGCACCCACGCACGGCTGGCGCGTCGCGAAGACGTTGATCGCCGCATCGGTGAAAGACGGCCAACTGCTCTGGTGTGCGATCGGGCTGTGTGCGGCTGCGGTCTATGAGGCAGTGACCGCGCTGGAGCGGGGAAGTGGCGTGGTAGCGACCCTGGAGTCTGCCATTGTTGGATTCTGCATGCTGGCGTTTTCCTGTTCCATTGTCGTGATGTCGGCCCTTGTCAATACCCATCGCGAGCGGGCGGCCCCCATCGCCAGCAATGGGCAGACACCGTTCGTTGCAGGTTCATTGTCGCCCGTGGCAATCGGCGCTTCGATTTTTACAACATCCGTCGCTGCAGTTCTATTTGCAATCCTACACGTGTGCTTGATTTAGTTTTTTTAGATAGCACAGCAATTATACTGACTAGCTTAAGGAGGCGCTCATGAACAAACTATTTACGTTTCTGGAATCTGACGAAAATTTCGCTCGCGTTGTGAAGTGGTCGAACGTCGTGACAGGCGCCGTTGCGGTCTACATGTCCGTGGTGTTCCTGATAACCTTTCTGAACAAATAGCGCTCATGTTTGCGCTGGCCGCCATTGCGTCGGCCAGCGCAGGTTGAACTTCAGAACAATCGCAGCAACCCATCCAGCCCAACGTGGTTGAACGCCACGCTGGCTGCTTCGCGCACTACCGGCTTCGCGCGGAATGCTACGGAGAGTCCCGCCGCGGCCATCATTTTCAAATCGTTCGAACCATCGCCCATGGCAATCGCGCGGGTCGGCTCGATACCCAGGTGGGCGCAGGTCTCGCGCAACGTGCGGGCTTTCACGTCGGCGTTGACGATCTCGCCAACTACGTTGCCGGTCAACTTTCCATCCACGATTTCGAGCGTGTTCGCGCGCGTGAAATCGAGGCCAAGCCGGGCTTTCAGTTTTTCAGTGAAGAACGTGAATCCGCCGGATACAAGCAGTGTTTTCAATCCCGCCGCTTGCGCGGCGGCCAGCATTCGTTCGGCGCCCGGCGAGAGTTGCAGCCGCTCTTCATAAACGCGTTCAAGCGCGCTGGCGTCGAGTCCCTTGAGCAGTGCCACGCGGCGCGTCAGACTCTCGTTGAAGTCCTTGATTTCGCCGCGCATCGACGCTTCGGTGATTGCGGCGACTTCTGCTTTCAGCCCGCAGAAGTCGGCGATTTCATCGATGCACTCGATCGTGATCAGCGTCGAATCCATGTCCATCGCGACGAGGCCGAAGTCACGCAACTGGCGGCCGGGTTCGACAAACGCGTAGTCCAGTTCATGCGTGCCGCAATAGACCTCGAGGTCGGCGCGCTGCGCAATGTTCGCGTCGGCGATGCGAATCGCGTTCGCGTCGATGATAGCGGCGTGCGAACCGCGCGCGAGCGCGACGAGCGTTTTGTGGTGGTCGGCGGAGAGGGGCGCGGTGCTTTGGATGACGAGGTTCATGGACGACGCATTGACGCGGAAAAGGACGGGCGCACGACGCGCGCGGAAAATTCCATCATTGTAACGGTTCGGCGCCACGCGTCCTGAAGAGGGGCAAACGGCAAACGGCCCCCGCCCACGAATCCAACATGCTTCCCCACGCGTAATCCGCTCGGCAATCCACCGTGCAACCATCGAGCGCCCGCGTCATACTGGCGCTTCGAACGACGCCCCGCAGCCACGGAGTCCGTCGAGTCCGCCGCGCCCATGCTGTGGGCGGCACACCGGACACGGCATGCATTGGCACATGCGACGGGGCGCACCACCACGGAGACAAGCAATGACCCCCGCGACCGCCAGCGACGCGTCCATCCTTGCGCGCGACTTCGATCTGCGCCAGCTGAGCCCCGCGTTCCATGCCGATCCGTACCCGGTCTACCACGCGCTGCGCGCTCATGAACCGGTCAAACGCATGCCGGACGGCTCGCTGTTCCTGACGCGTTTTCGCGATGTGCAGGCGGTCTACCGCGACCCGAAGACCTTCAGTTCCGACAAAACCGTCGAATTCAAGCCGAAGTACGGCGACTCGCCGCTCTACAGCCATCACACCACCAGTCTGGTTTTCAACGACCCGCCGCGTCACACGCGGGTGCGCAAGCTGATCGCCGGCGCGCTGACGGCGCGAGCGATCGCGGCCATGGAGCCTGGCTTGATCCGCCTCGTCGATGGCTTGCTCGATGCCGCCGCCGCGCGTGGCCGCATCGATCTGATCGATGCGTTTGCGTCGGCGATCCCAGTCGAGATCATCGGCAATTTGCTGGACGTGCCGCACGCTGAGCGCGCGCCTTTGCGCGACTGGTCGTTGGCGATACTCGGCGCGCTGGAGCCGTCGCTGAGCGCCGCGCAACTCGAACGGGGCAACCGAGCGGTCAGTGAATTCGCCGACTATTTGCGCGATCTGGTGGCGCGGCGCCGGCGCGATCCCGGCGATCCGCAGCACGATGTGCTGACGCGCCTGATCCAAGGCGAGCTGGGAGAGCTGAGCGGCGAGCAGTTGTCGGAAACGGAGCTGCTGCAAAACTGCATCTTCATCCTGAACGCCGGGCATGAGACCACCACGAATCTGATCGGCAACGGCCTCGTTACGCTCGCTGCCTGGCCGGAGCAGCGCGCCGCGTTACTGCGCGAACCGTCGCTGATCGAATCGGCGGTCGAAGAGTGTTTGCGGTTCGAGAGTTCGAATCAGCTGGGCAACCGGATGGCAACCGTCGACACGCAGATCGGCGGCGTCGCGATGGCACGCGGTACGCCCGTCACGCTGTGCATCGGCGCGGCCAATCGCGACCCGGAGCAGTTCGCGGAACCGGACCGTTTCGATATCCGCCGCGATCCGAACCGGCATCTGGCGTTCGGCTTCGGCATTCACCAGTGCGCGGGGTTGTCGCTCGCGCGACTCGAGGCGCGCATCGCCATAGGGCGCTTCGTGCAGCGCTTTCCGGCGTACCGGCTCGACGGCGAACCAACGCGCGGCGGACGGGTGCGATTTCGCGGCTTTGCAGAAGTCCCGGTCGAGGTCGAGCCGGCTCATTCCGGTTCAGCGTCCCAATAAGGCGGATCGCCGAAATGCGCGCCGAGGAACTCGATGAAGGCGAGCGTCTTCGGCGGCACGAACGCACGGCTCGGATAGACCGCCCAGATCGCCACCTGCTCCGCGAGCGGGTAGGTGTCGAGCACGCTCACGAGCTCGCCGCTGCGCAGATACGGCGCTACGTCCCAGGTCGACTTGAGCGCGATGCCGAAACCGGCCAGCAAGGCGTCGCGGATGACTTCGCCGTTGTCGACGACGAGGCGTCCGCTCACGCGCACCGTGAGTGGTCCGGCCGGCGTCACGAATGCCCAGTCGCGCTGGTCTGACAGGATGATGCACTCGTGCTGGGCGAGGTCCGAAGGATGGTGCGGCGTGCCACGCGTGGCGAGATACGCGGGCGCCGCGCACAGCACGCGACGGTTCACGGCCAGGCGCCGCGCCACCAGCGACGAATCCTTGAGCACGCCGACGCGGATCGCCACGTCGATACCCGCGTCGACCAGATCGACCATCTGATCCGTCAGCCGCAAATCGACGCTCACGCCGGGATAGCGCCGCAGAAATTCGCTGATTACGGGTGACACGTGCTGACGCCCGAACGACGACGGCATCGACACCCGCAAGCGTCCCTGCGGCTCGGCCTGCGCGCGGCCTACCGAGGCGCGTGCGGCATCGGCCGCGTCGAGCAGCGCCCGGGCACGTGCCATGAACACCTCGCCGTCCTGCGTGAGACTGATGCGGCGGGTGGTCCGATGCAGCAGACGCGCGCCGAGGAGCCTTTCCAGCTGTGCGATGCGCGAACTCGCCACCGCCGCCGACAGGCCGAATTCGCGCCCGGCCGCCGATACATTCGCGAGCAGGGCGGCCCGCACGAACAGGGCGACGTCGAGCAGATCGAGTCGTTCCCGGTCGCCGGACGAGGGTTTCAAAGCAGGTTCCACAGAATCGGCAGGATGGCTCATTCTTCTGAAATTCAAAAAGATGTTTCAGCCATTATGATGGTTTTTTGAGAATAAGAACCCCCTTAGGATGACGTCAATGCGGTCGATATCCCCTCACGGCGCCAAGCGCCGCCGGTACCGATCGCCGGTTTCCCCAACCTCATCCGAAAGAACAGGAGCTGTGATGAAAGCCGTAGGTCTCTATCGTTACTTGCCGATCGATCATGCCGAGTCCCTGGTCGACGTCGACATTCCCAAACCCGAAGCCACCGGCCGCGATCTGCTGGTGAAGGTCGAAGCCATCTCCGTCAATCCGGTCGACACCAAGGTGCGCGCCCCGAAAGACACGGTCGAGAAAGCGCCGCGGGTGCTCGGCTGGGACGCCGCCGGCACGGTGGTGGCGGTCGGCCCGGACGTCACGCTGTTCAAGGTCGGCGACCCGGTTTTCTATGCGGGCAGCATCAACCGACCGGGTGCGAATAGCGAGTTCCATCTGGTCGACGAGCGCATTGCCGGACGCAAGCCGGCGTCGCTCGATTTCACGCACGCGGCCGCCTTGCCGCTGACCGCGATCACCGCCTGGGAGGCGCTCTTCGACCGCCTCGGCGTGTCGCCGCAAGGCGCGGATGAAGGCCGCACGGTACTGATCGTCGGCGGGGCGGGCGGGGTCGGTTCGATCGGCATTCAGCTGGCCAAACGGCTCGCGAAACTCAAAGTGATCGCGACCGCCTCGCGCCCGGAGTCGGCGAAGTGGGCGACGGAGCTGGGCGCGGATCACATCGTCGATCACTTTGGCGATATGCCCGCGCAGTTGAAAAAGCTTGGCATCGACCAGGTCGATTACGTGCTGATCTTCAACGAAACCGACAGGAATTTCCCGGCAGCCGCCGAAGTGATCAAGCCGCAGGGCGCCATCTGCACGATCGTCGAGAACAGCGAGCCGCTGCCCGTCGAACTGTTGAAGGCGAAAAGCGCCGCGTTCCACTGGGAGTTCATGTTCACGCGTTCGATGTTCGGCACGCCCGACATGATCGAACAGCACAAGCTGCTGACCGAGGTGGCGCGTCTGGTCGATGCGGGCACGTTGCGCACGACGGTCGACCAGGATCTCGGCACGATCAACGCCGACAATCTGCGCCGTGCGCATCGACTGCTCGAACAGGGGCGCGCGATCGGCAAGCTGGTGCTGACCGGATTCTAACGGCGCGAAGTTTGGCGTTCCTGTCACGTCGCACGCGCAGAAAGCGCCTCGACGCAAGCGGGTTAACACCCGATTCGTATGAGGCGCGCGCAGCACCGCTTGGCGGTAGACTGGTGGGGCATCATGCTAAATCAGTTGCGCGTCTCGCGGCTCGTCTGGCCGGGCTTCAGCCTGGTGTTATTCAGGCATTGACCAGGCGTTGAGCAGGCGTCGACCGGGAGTCGACCCGGCTCCGGTCAGGCGGTGCATTGGCAGTAGCGCCTGAGCGGACGCGCAGCGGCACAACAACGAGGTGACAGTATGAGCTCCAGCTTCAAACTCTCCGCCGTTTCAGTTGTCGCTTCTCTCGCGTGCGCGCTCGCGCCCGCCATGCTCGTGACGGCGGCACACGCGGCCACGCCGATCACGGTGACGTCGCAATCCGCCCTCGACGGTCCGATCCGTTACACGGTTCGCGTCACGTCGAAACAGTTTGGCAATTCACAGGAAACGCGCACGATCCGCTCCGGCGAATCGGACGACTTCACGTGGAAGACGGTGCCGCCAGGCGGTCCCGTGCCCGCTGCGGACAGCTGCCCGAATTACTCGTCGCTGCCCATCGACACCAACGGCGCGATGATTCGCCAGACGCAGATCCGCTTTGCACCGGTCGTCGCCGGCGACGGCACCGCGTCAGTGCAATTGAGCTTCCAGGCGCAGACGCCGCATGGCGTCAAGACGGTGACGGCCGGCGGCAAAACGCTCAAATGTCCGAACAGCGTGGCCGTCAGCCAGATTCTGCGTTTTACGATGCCGACCAACGGCACCACGAAAACGCTGACGCTCAGTGACGGCACCGAAGTGGCGGTCACCGCGAAACGGTGAGGCTCGCGCGCGAAAGTCGACCGCGAATTTGAGCGTGAGGTTGACTGCAGAGTCGACCGCGAAATTGAGCGATAAGCGTCACGTGACGTCGCGGCGGCGGCGCGGCTATTGGCCGGCGGCAACCAGCCAGTTTCGCGCATGTTTGCCGCACGCCCATCGTGCCGGTGGAGCGGGGCGGCGCGCGACGCTGCGAATGCATCGCGCTGCATAATCGGATTGCTCGATCAGCGGCGCGCCGCGACCCGCTCCACCAGACGCGCCGACAGAAACCGGTGTTCCGCTGAGAAGAGCCGCCGATACGTGAGCAGCACCGCGCCCACCGTCCCCAAGGCCGACGCCGCCGCGATCAGGAACATGATCACGATCTGATAGCGCACCGCCTGCAACGGCGACTGACCGGCCAGCACCTGCCCGGTCATCATGCCGGGCAAACTCACTACGCCGACTACGGCCATCTGATTCAAGGTGGGCATCATGCCCGCACGCACCGCCTGGCGCGCCGGCGCCTGTGCCGCTTCCCAACGGGTCGCGCCGAGCGCGAGCGCCATATCCACGCGGTCGCGCCGCGCGGTCAGTTCCTCGGTCATCCGTTCGATGCCGAGCGACACGCCGGTCAGCGTATTGCCCAGGATCATGCCGAGAATCGGAATGGCGTACTGCGGCTCGTACCAGGGATGAATGCGGATCACGACGAAGAGTCCGACTGCAGCCACCAGCCAGGAACTGACCCAGATCGACAGCACACTGTCCGCACGCTGCCCGGCGTACGTCCGGCTGCCGCGCTGCGCACCCGCGAAGCCGGCAATCAGGGTCATCACGATCATCAACGGCAGCACCACGAACCAGTGGTCATAGCGAAACACCCAGCCGAGCACGTAGCCGATCGCCAGCAATTGCACGATGGTGCGTACCGCCGCCCACACGAGGTTGCGTTCGAGATCGAGCTTGAGCGCCACCGACACCACGCCGTTCACCACGATCAGCAACGCGGCGATCGCGACGTCCCAGAGACTCAGGTTCTGCAATGTCATGGGTCGAGCTCCTCCTGATGCGTGAGCGTCACTGGGGATTCGTCGAGTACGCCGGCGCGCATCGTGAGGTGCCGCGCGCTCATGCGCGCCGCTTGTGCCGGATCGTGCGACACCCACATCGACGCATGCCGGCCGGGATCGGCCGCGAACCATGCGTGCACCAGCGCCTCGATCGCGCGTGACGATTCCGGGTCGAGCGAAGCGGTCGGTTCATCCAGCAGCAGCACTTCGGGCGCGAGTTGCAGAACGCGAATCAGCGCCGTGATCTGCGCTTCTCCGCCGGACAACTCGCTCGCGCGCTTGTCGAGAAAATCGCCACCGCGGCCGGCCTGGGCGGCGAGGTTCGCCGCGCGTGCGCGATCGAAGCGCACGTCGCGATAGGCCCGTAATTCGAACGGATAGCGCAGATTGTCTTCGACGTTGCCGTCGAGCAGCGCGGGCCGCTGCCGGATATAGGCGACGTTGCGCCGGTAACGTGGAATCGCGGCACGCTCGACCGCCGCGCCGTGCCACATGATGCGTCCGGCATCGAGCGGATCGAGCAGGGCGAGGGCGCGCAGAAATACGCTCTTGCCCGAGCCCGACGGCCCGGTGACCGCGACCCGGTCGCCGGCGCGCAGGGCGAAGGTCGTTGGCTGCAGCAGCGTTTGCCCGCGCAAGGCATCGCGCCGGGCGATGCCGTCGGCGAAGACGAAGGGGACATCGGTCATGAATGGATCGTGGTGGATTTTTGCGTGGATTCGGCGGCTGCCATGACATTCCCTTACGTTTTCGTGGAAGGGAAACCTGTGCCCGAACGGTGCGGCATGATAAAACGACCCCTATTAAACAATATTACCAGGCACGATACGTGCTGTTCTCTATGCACAACGAAGAACAAAGGCGGAGCTTCTCAATGGCAGTGTCGAGCACGATTGGAAGACGGATAGGAAAAATCATCGCATGGCTGGTGGCGATCATCGTCATTCTGATTGTCGCGCTGGCAATTTTTATTCTGACCTTTGACTGGAACCGGGCTCGCCCCTACATCGACGACAAGGTTACGCAGGCGATCGGCCGGCCGTTCGCCATCAACGGCGATCTGAAAGTCGGGTGGCGGCATCCGGTTGGCGAGACCGGCTGGCGTGGCTGGGTGCCCTGGCCGCGTTTTTCGGCGGCCAATATCACGGTAGGCAATCCCGCTTGGGCCAAACAGCCCCACTTCGCGACGCTCGACGAAATCGACTTCCAGGTCAAGGTGTTGCCGCTGCTCGCGCACGACATCGTGATTCCCGCGATCAATCTCGTGAATCCGTCGGTCGACCTCGAGCGACTGCTCGACGGGCGCGACAACTGGACCTTCAAACTGGCGTCTTCCGGCGGGCCTTCCGAATGGAAGCTCGATCTGCACGACATCGCGTTTGCCAAAGGCAATATCGCCCTGTCCGATCAGCAGAAGAAGGTCGAGATGCAGATGGCCATCGATACGCTCGGCCAGCCGATTCCAATCGGCGAGGCGATGAAGCAGCAGGAGGCGGCGTCGCGCAGCGCGTCGGCGGAGGCGGTCGGCAAGGCGGGCGCAAGCAAGCTCACGGCACAGGCCAACGCGCAGGCGGCATCGGAAGCGGCGGCGGCCTCCGCGGCCGCGGCTTCCGGCGCTTCGTCGACGGAGATCGCCGCGTCGGGTGTGACGGCGGCGAATGGCGCGTCGGGTGCGCTGATTGCCGGCGGGTCGAAGGGGTCGAAGGGGGCGAACAGTGCGAACGGTGCGAGCGAGGGCGCGAGCGGCGCGGCGGCAGCCTCGGTGTCGAGCGCCCGTGAGGCCGGGACGCCGAACGGCGCCGGGCCGGCGATCCCGCTGTATGCGATCGGTTGGACCGTGAAGGGCACCTACAACAGGACGCCGGTATCCGGTAGCGGCAAGGTGGGGGGCGTGCTGGCGTTGCAGGATGTGAACCGGCCGTTCCCGGTGCAGGCTGACGTGAAGGCCGGCGATCTGCGCGTCGGCCTCGTGGGCACGATCACGGATCCGGCGCATCTTGCTGCCGTCGACTTGCGCCTCTGGCTGCAGGGCAACAGCCTCTCCCGCCTGTATGCGCTGACAGGCGTGACCTTGCCCGACACGCCGCCGTATGCGACCGAGGGGCGTCTTGTCGGTCAGTTCAAGTCCGGCGGCAACGTCTTCAAGTATGAAAATTTTACAGGCCGGGTGGGCGGCAGCGATCTGAATGGCTCGCTGACCTATACGGCACGTGAGCCGCGTCCGCTGCTGCAGGGCGAACTGGTGTCGAATCTGCTGCAATTCGCCGATCTGGCGCCGGTCATCGGTGCGGATTCGAACGCAAGCAAGGCGAGGCGCGGCGACGCGACGGCGCAGCCGGGCAACAAGGCGCTGCCGGTCGAAGAATTCCGCACCGACCGCTGGAAGGCAATCGACGCCGATGTGACGTTCACGGGGCGCCGCATCGTCAAGGAGGCCAACCTGCCGATCACGGACCTGTACACCCACGTCGTGATGACCGGCGGCGTGCTGTCGCTCGAACCGCTGAAGTTCGGCGTGGCGGGCGGCTCGCTGGAATCGGATATTCATCTGGACGGCAGCACGACGCCGCTGAAGGGACGCTTCGCGACGTCGGCGCGGCATCTGAAGCTCAAGGAGCTGTTCCCGAACTTCAAGACCATGCAGAACGCGCTCGGCGAAATCAACGGCGACGCCGCGCTGACCGCCACCGGCAATTCGCCGGCGGCGTTGGCGGCGACGTCGAACGGCGAGGTGAAAGCCTTGATCACCGACGGCACGGTGAGCCGCCTGCTGATGGAAGCGGCGGGGCTGAACGTGGCGAACGTCGTCTATGAAAAGCTGTTCGGCAATCGCGACGTGAAGATCAACTGCGCGGCGGCGGATTTCGTCGCGACGAACGGCGTGCTGGATTCGCGTGTCTTCGCGCTCGACACGGACGACGCGGTCATCGACATCGACGGCAATGTGAATCTGCGCGACGAATCGATGGATCTTGGCGTGCATCCGCATACCAAGGGGTTCCGGGTGTTTTCGCTGCGCTCGCCCTTGTACGTGAAGGGGACGTTCAAGGATCCGCACGTCGGGGTGAATGCCGCCGCGCTGGCGCTTCGAGGCGGCGCCGTCATCGGGCTCGGCTTGATCAATCCGTTTGCGGCGCTGATTCCGTTGCTCGCGCCCAGCAACAACAAGCCGCTGCCGTGTGGACAGTTGCTGTCGCAGATTCGTCAGGCGCCGACTGCGCCGCCGCCGGGTATGAAGCAACCGCCCAAACCGGCCATTTCGCTCGATGGCGCGCCGGTGAACAAGTCTTCCACCGGCGCTTCGTCACCGGCTACGGCTAAAAAGAACCCTGCGGCGATGTCGCCGGCGACAGCGGTTGAATACAAAGGGAACTGAGGCTTTCCGCTTTGCCTGGGGACAGCGCCGCTGGCGCACGGACAGGCAGGTGTGGCCCGGGTGAAGGGGAACGTGGAAGGGAACGAAACGAAACAAAACAATGAAAAAACAACGCCGCGGACGTACAGTCGGCGGCGTTGTTAAAAAAGGAAAAGAAAGGACTACCTCAACGAGCGCGGCGTGGCATCTCCCGCGGCATCCTGCCTGCGAACCCCTCGCCGGGCGCCGCCAATACGGGTGGCGCCAAACTCCGTCAGGATCTTGCCTCTGGCCCGGCTGGCAAAGACCAGGAACCCGAACCCGTCGGCTTCATACCAATACCCGCCGTTCTCGAGTCCGTCGAGCGGCTGTTCCAACGCATTGGTGATGGATTCGATACAACGCCGCCGCAATTCGGCGGGCGCGGGATAGGGCGGCTGGGCGCCGCGTACGCTGCACAGAAGAACGTCGAGTCCGGGTAGCACATGCGCGTAGAGCACCGGCTCGTCCTGCGCGCGGGCGCGCGCAATTTTGGTGTCGAGCTGACCGAACGGCTTGAAATGCCGTAGTACCGCGAGGAACGACTCATCGCCGTCCACCTTCGCGCGTCTACGCTTTTTCGGGAAGGACATAAAAATTCGCCTGAAAAAGAATTGCAAGAAACGCAGCGTCCTCATGCGACAACTCCCGGCTTCGCGCGCCGCACGTCGATCTTTTATAGCATACGACAAGGCCGGATTCACGATGATTCGGCATCCACGCCGTCCCACCGCCTCCCGCACGAATCATGCCGAACCGCCTCGCCGCGCGCTTTCGCTTCCCAGCACATCTGTCTCCATCATAGACGCACGCGCCGCCGAAAAAACATCCCGTATCAATAAAAAAGTCATTTTTATGTGGGCGAGCGCATCTTGCCGCTACGTTGAAATATCTCACATTCACGTCGATAATGGCCCGTCCGGCTGCACCGCGGCGGGCCTGCCAGTCCTGCACCGCAACAGCCCGCCCCCTGGTGAGGCGAGGCGCGCGGTCCGTGCAGGACTGAAGAGGCGCGCTGCGGCTTGAACGACCCTTCGGGCGAACATGAAACTATTCACCAAGGGTCTGCTGCTGATTGCAGTGCCGAGCGTGGTCGAGCTGGCGCTTCTAGGCGTCGTCTTCGATACCCAGGAGCAAACAGCGCAGGCCGCGCGGTGGGTCAGCAACAGCAAGCAGATCCTTTATCAGTCGTCGGCCATTGTCGATCCGCTGCTGCGTCAGGCCGCGCGGGTTCGCACGGGCATGGTCGTCGGCGATCCGTCGTTCGTCGACCGCCACACCGTATGGGTCGATCTCGGCGACCGGCTGTCGAATCTCGAAACGCTGGTGGCCGATACGCCGCAGCAGGTCGTGCGGGTGCGCAAGATGCAACAGGCGATCGACGCCTACCGCGAGCAGGCCGCCACGATCTCGCAGGCGCTGCGCGCGGGGCACAACGTGAATTCGTTTGCCGCGCAGGACACGGGCGCGCTCCCTCAGCAGATCGCGCTGTTTCGCGACCAGCTCGTTGAGTTCAGTCATGAGGCCTCGCGGCTCGACGTCGAGCGCGGCGCGGCGCTGGCACGGCGCCGCGCCCGCCAGCAATACGCACTGATCGCCGCGGTGCTGGGCTCGATGCTGATCTGGGCAGCCACCGCCATGGTGTTTGCGCGCAGCATCGGCCGGCGGCTGGAGGTGTTGACGGGCAATGCCGAGCGTCTGGGCAGCGGGCGCCCGCTCGCGGCGCCGCTATCGGGCAGCGACGAAATTGCCGCGCTCGACGCGGTGCTGCATCAGACCGGCGAGCGCCTGCGCGAAGCAGAAGACGAGCAGGCCGTGCTGAAAGTACGGCTCGAAGCGCGCGCGCGGGAACTGGCCGGCGTCAACGAGGAGCTGCGCCAGGAGACGCAGGACAATGAAATGTTCATCTATAGCGTGTCGCACGATCTGCGTTCGCCGCTGGTGAATCTGCAAGGCTTTTCGAAAGAATTGCAGGTGTCGTGCGACGAACTGGACAGCCTCGTCGAGGCGGCGAAACTGCCGGAGGCCGAACATCGGCGGATGGTGCATATCCTTGACGGCGACGTGCGCGAGTCTTTGCAATATCTTCGCACCGCGGTGACGCGGGCGGCGTCGATCATCGACGCGCTGTTGAGGATTTCACGTGCCGGGCGGCTCGAATATCAGTGGCAGCGCGTGAGCGTCGGCCGGGTGGTGGGCAAAGTGGTCGATGCGCTGCAAGGCGCCATCAGCCAGCGCGGGACGGTGGTGACCGTGCGCGAGTTACCGCCGGCATGGGGCGACCCGGGTGCGATCGAGCAGATTTTCAGCAACCTGATCGGTAACGCGCTCAATTATCTCGACCCGGTACGCAATGGGCGCATCGAGATTGGCGCGCTGGAGCAGGAACCGGTCGACGAGACGGAGCCGCGCGCGGTGCGCACGCGCACCTATTATGTGCGCGACAACGGGCTTGGGATTCCGGCGGCGTATATGTCGAAGGTGTTCCGGGCGTTTCAGCGCCTGCACGGCGACGTCGCGAGCGGAGACGGCATCGGCCTCGCGGTGGTGCGGCGGATGGTGGAACGGCACGGCGGCCGTGTTTGGGTGGAGTCGGCGGAAGGCGCGGGGTCGACCTTTTTCGTCGTGTTACCAGAACAGCCTGCGCGCAATTGAGCCGCGACGGGCAGCAGGGGAAACGGTGAAGACAGTTAGCAGCACCATAAGCACCATGAGCACGATGAGCACCATGCAAAGACGGATTGTCAGAACGGAGGGCATATGAGTCACGGGGAAACGGTCAGCATCGTGCTGATCGAAGATGACGACGGCCACGCCACGCTGGTCGAGCGCAATCTGCGCCGCGCCGGTATTTCGAACGGTTTTGTGCGCTTTCGCGACGGCCAGCAGGCACTCGATTATTTCTTCGGTCCGGCGCCGGCGGACGCCGCTGCCCGCCCTTACCCGCCGCGCGAAGATCTGACGAATTTCGTCGTGCTGCTCGATCTGAAAATGCCGCGCGTGGATGGCTTCGAGGTGTTGCGGCGTCTGAAGGATTCGCCGCAGACAGCCGCGGTGCCCGTGATCGTACTGACCACAACCGACGATCCGCGCGAAATCGCGCGCTGTTACGAACTGGGCTGCAATGTCTATATCACCAAGCCGGTCGAATACGACGCGTTCATCGAAGCCGTGCGCCGTCTCGGCTTCTTCCTGCAGGTGGTCAAACTGCCGCCGGGCCACCGGCTGGCCGCGCCGTGACGAAAGGCTCGCGTGAAGGCACTCCGAAAGCGGCCCATGACAAGATAGCCATGCCACGCCCAGCACACCCAGCAGACTCAGCAGACCTAGCCAGAGAAGATTCCGCATGACCGAAGAAGTGTCCACGCAGCCCGCCGCGTATGTGCTGGTCGTCGATGACGACGAAGGCATCCTGCGGCTCGCGCGCAAGTCGCTCGAACGCGCCGGCTGCCGGGTCGCAATCTGCTCGCAGGTCGAAGCGGCCCGCGAGCGGCTCGTCGCGGGCGCGCCCGACCTGCTCGTGCTCGACTACCAACTGAGTGGGCCGGAGACCGGCCTCGACTTTTTTCGGCGCCTGCGTGCGGAAGGCGTGCGGATTCCCGCCATCCTCGTCACCGGTTTCACCGACGAATCCCGTGTGATCGAAGCCTTGCGCGCGGGCGTGTCCGATGTGGTGCCGAAATCCGGCGACTACCTCGACTACCTGCCCGAGGCGGTGGAGCGGGTGCTGTCCCAGGTGCGTTTGCAAAAGGCCTCGGACGAAGCCTTGCTGCTGCGCGATCGCGAGCAGCATTACCGCACCTTGTCGGAGGCGTTGCCGCACCTCGTGCTGACCTGCAATGCCGCGGGCGATTGCGACTTCCTGTCGAAACAGTGGTTCGATTACACGGGGCTGGCGGAAAGCAGTTCGTACGGTCTCGCGTGGCTCGACGCGGTACATCCCGACGATCGCGAAGAGATTCGCCGCACCTGGCTCAAGGCGGTCACGAGCGGCGCCGGCGATTATCGGCACGAGCTGCGGATCCGCCGCCACGATGGCGCATATCGCTGGTTCGACATCCGCGCGGTTGCCATGCGCGATGCCGAAGGCAACGTCAGCAAATGGTTCGGCAGTTGCACGGACATCCATCCGCAGCGCGAGGCGATCGAGGAGCGCGAACGGCTGCTCGCCTCGGAGCAGGCCGCCCGCCAGATCGCCGAAGAAGCCAATCGTGCGAAAGACCGCTTCCTCGCGATGCTGTCGCACGAATTGCGTACACCGCTCACGCCGGTTCTGGCGGGCGCCAGCGTGCTTGAGATGATCCCGGGCCTGCCCGATCAGGCGCGTTCGAGCGTGCGCATGATTCGCCGCAACGTCGAACTCGAAGCGCGCCTGATCGACGACCTGCTCGATCTCACGCGCGTGGCGAACGGCAAACTGCGTTTGTCGCTCGAAACCGTCGACGTGCACGAGGTGATCGACAGTGTGCTCGAACTCTTTCGCAGTGAGATCCAGGTCAAGCAGCAGGACGTGCACGTCGGCAAGAATGCGCAACACCACTACGTGCTTGCCGACCGCGCACGGCTGCAACAGATGCTGTGGAACCTGATTCGCAACGCCGCCAAGTTCACGCCGGACGGCGGCCATATCTATGTGCGCACGCACGATGAGCGCATGCACGTGCAGATCTCGGTCGAGGATACGGGCATCGGCATCGAGCCCGAACAGATCGGCAAGCTTTTCAACGCGTTCGAGCAAGGCAACCAGAACATGACGCGGCAATTCGGCGGCTTGGGCCTGGGCCTCGCGATCACGAAGGCGCTGACCGACGTGCACGGCGGCACGGTGATCGCACAGAGCCCGGGCGCGCACTGCGGGGCGACTTTCACGATCACGCTGCCGACCGCCGCCGCGCCTGAGGAGCTCACGCCCGTCGCGGCGCCCAATGAAGTTCATCATCCCGGCGTGCTGACCATTTTGCTGATCGAAGACCACGTGGATACGGCCGAGGTGATGGCGCAGCTGATTCGCAGCCAGGGTCACGACGTGACCACGGTGGGCCGTGTGGACGATGCTCTCGCCGCAACCCAGTCGCAAAAGTTCGATCTCGTGATCAGCGATGTGGGCTTGCCCGACGGCACCGGCCTCGATTTCGTCAAAGCGTTCCGCGAGCATTCCGATGCGCCCGCGGTTGCGTTGACCGGCTTCGGCACGGACGAGGATGTGCGCCGTTGCCTGAGTGCCGGCTTTACTTCGCATCTGACCAAACCGGTCAATTTCGGACAGCTCGAGACGATGATCGAAAGCGCGGTGACCCGGAAGGCGGATAAGAACGAAGGGGAAGCGTAGTCTCCTTGCTGCGTCGGCTGGGGCGCTGTTATTTGCGCGCAGCATGAAAAAGGCCTGTGGCGATTTCCTCGCTACAGGCCTTGTTTGTTTGCACCGGTCGATGTGCGGCGCGAATGTTTGATGTGGCTTAGGTGGATCAATCCGTGTGGCTCAACCCGTGTAACTTGACGCCGGAGCTTACCGCTGCGGCGAGCTCTTCAGCGAATCGCGGATTTCACGCAGCAGCACGACCTCTTCCGGCGTAGGCGGCGGCTCTGCCGGTGCGGCTTCCGCCGGCTTGCGCAGATTGTTGATGAATTTGACCATCAGGAAAATGATGAACGCGAGAATCACGAAGTTGATGGCCACGGTGATAAACGAGCCATAACCGAACACCGCCACGCCTGCCGTCTGCAAGTCTTTATACGATTCGGGACTGCCTTTGAAACTGGCGGGAATATCGCCGAGGCGAACGAACTTGTTGGAGAAATCGAGGCCGCCGGTGGCGACGCCGACAACCGGCATGATCAGGTCTTTAACAATTGAATTGACGATGGTGGAAAATGCGCCGCCGATAATCACCCCGACGGCGAGATCCATTACGTTGCCTTTGAGGGCAAATTCCTTGAATTCCTTGATCATGCTCATAACCGTTCCTCCCAGAAGTCGATTGTCGAATCATACCAATCTGAGAACGATAGGCTAGTCTTTTGACGCGGTAAGAGCGGCTTGTTCTTATTCGGGAGACTGTGACTGGCTGTGACGCGCCCGTTCGATATGCGCGGCAAAACTGACCGGATCGGTATTGGTGCCGCACAGCAGCACGCCCACGCGTTTGCCTTGCAGCGTTTCGCACAGCGGCCCGAGCAGCGCCGCGGTGGCGGCGGCGCAGGCCGGTTCGACGGCCAGCTTCAGTTGTCCGAACAAGGTCAGCATGGCCGCGCGCAACTGGTCGTCGGATACGGTGACGAGCTGGTCGATATGGCGGCGGCACAACTCGTAGCTGTATTCCTCGGTATGCGGCGATGCCAATGAATCGGCAATGGTGTGCATGTGGCCCATCTTGACCGTGTGATTCGCGGCGAAGCTTTTGCCCATCGCATCCGATCCTTCCGGTTCGACGCCGTACACGTGCACCCGCGGATTCGCGAGCCGCATGGCGGTGGCCACGCCGGCAGCGAGACCGCCGCCGCCGATCGGCACGATCACCGCTTCGAGATCGGGCGTTTGCGTGGCCCACTCATAGCCGAGCGTGGCCGAGCCCAACACCGTGCGATAGCCGTTGAACGGATGCACGAAATAACGGCCTTCCTCTGCCTCGATACGGCGCACCAGCTCGAAGGCTTCGGCCAGGTTTTCCGCAAAGACGATCTCGGCGCGATACTGCCGGCACAACGCGACGCGCGCCGGATTGGCGGCGCGAAACAGCACGACCTTCGCGCCAATGCCAAGGCGCATTGCCGCGTACGCAACCGCCACCGCATGATTGCCGCCCGATACGCACGTGACGCCCGCGCTGCGTTGCGCTTCGTCGAGCGCGAGCAGGTTGGTGAACGCGCCGCGCGCCTTGAAACTGCCGCCCGCCTGCAGCAACTCGAACTTGAAGTTCACCACCGTGCCTTCCAGCGACGGAAAATCGAGCCGGTCGAACACCGGCGTTCGCGTGACCCACGGCGTCAACGCAAAGTGTTGCGTGGCGATGTCGTCGAGAGTGGGGATCGGCTCGCCGTTGATCGTATGGTCGGTGTGCTGCGGCGTGGCGGTTGACATGGCGTGGGCGTGTAATTCCTCGATATGTCTAGGACTGTTTTCGCAGCGGTCAGTTTCAGTGCGCGTGCGCCTCGACCGACATGCTGTGGATGAATTTTTGCAGGAAGCGTTCGCATTCCACCAGCTGATCCAGCGCGACGAATTCGTTGGCTTTGTGCGCCTGCTGGATGTCGCCGGGGCCGCACACGATGCTCGGAATGCCCGCTAGCGAGAACAGCCCTGCTTCGGTGCCGTAGGCGACCTTACGCTTGTCCTGGTCCGCGGTCAGCGCCCGCACGAGTTGCGTGATCGCGGCTTGTTCAGACGAATCGAGTCCTGGCGCCGCGGCGATCTTCGTGATCTCGATGGCGGCGGATGGATGCTCGCGCAACATTTTCGGCAGCAGCGTTTCGCGTGCATATTGATCGATGCGCGCGAAGATCGGTTCGGGGTCGAGCGTGGGCAGGTTGCGGAATTCGAACTGGAACTTGCATTCGGCCGGCACGGTATTGATCGCATTGCCGCCGACGATCGTGCTGGTTTGCGCGGTGGTGAAGGGCACGTCGTACAGTTCGTCGAACGGGCCTTGCGCGCGGAATTGATCGGCCATGTCGCGGATGTAGCAGATCAGCCGCGCGGCGTATTCGATCGCGTTCAAGCCCTTCGGTGTGAGCGACGAATGCGCCGCCTGGCCGCGCACGCAGCACTGATAGGCATTGATGCCTTTGTGCGCCACGATCGGGCGCATGCTGGTCGGCTCGCCGACAATGCAGCCGTCCGGCTTCACGCCACGCTTCATCAGATCGGCGATCAGGAGCGGTGCGCCGGCGCAGCCCACTTCCTCGTCGAACGACAACGCGAAGTGAATCGGCCTGGCAAGTTTCGTGCGCTGCATCTCGGGCACGAGTGTCAGCGCCGCGCCGATGAAGCCCTTCATGTCGCAGGTGCCGCGGCCGTACAGCTTGTCGCCGCGGATTTCCGGCTTGAACGGATCGCTGTCCCATTGCTGACCGTCTACCGGCACGACGTCGGTATGGCCAGACAGCACCACGCCGCCGTTGGTCTCGCCGTCGTGTGCGGGAATCGTTGCGAACAGATTCGCCCATTTGCCGCTTTCGTCGTGAGTGAGCGTGGCTTCGACGCCGACCGCGCGCAATTCGTCGCGCACGGTTTCGATCAGACCGAGATTCGGATTGCGGCTTACCGTGTCCATCGACACCAGACGGGTCACCCAGGGAAGCGAGGCGGGCAGCGATGCAGACGAGGAGGAAGTCGATCCGGAGGCGGGCGTTTGCGAGGACTGCGCTGTTTCAGCGACGTGAGACATGACAAGACTCCGGCATTTGAGTCTTTCGATCATACCCAAAAAAAACGCACCCGTATGCTGCGGCACGCGTTTGCGCACCGCAGCATGAACGAAAAACGGCTAGACGTAGCCCGCTTTTTTAATGATGCCGGCGTAGGTCCCGGCATCTGGGCCGGTGTTGACGCGATACCGGCGCGTGAGCAGGCAACGGCGCGACATCCTAGCGCGCGGCAGCCGTGGCCGCGGTGCCGCGGCTGGGCGTGCCGAGCGCGCGCAAGGTTTCTTTCACCGTTGCCACGCGCACGGCGAGGTCCGGGCTGCGCGTTTCAATACGCAGCTTGTCCTGGCCCGCGAGCTTGATGTGCTTGTGTTTCTGCACCATCTCGATGATCCGCATCGCGTCGATCGGCGGATTGGGGATGAACTGCAAGCCGATCACCGCTTCACCCGCATCGATCTTCGAGATGCCCAAGGGCTTCGCCGCCAGTCGCAGCCGATGCGTCTCGACAAGCGCATGCGCTTGCGGCGGCAACTTGCCGAAGCGGTCGATCAACTCTTCCTGAATGCCGTCGATCGAATCGTTGTGTTCGCAATTGGCGAGGCGTTTGTAGAGCGAGAGGCGTTCCTGCACGTCGCCGCAATAGTCCGCCGGCAGAATCGCGGGTGCGTGCAGATTGATCTCGGTGGTCGCCGCCAGCGGCGCGGTGAGGTCCGGCTCCTTGCCTTCCTTGAGCGCCTTCACGGCGTCGTTCAGCATGTCGGTGTAAAGCTGGAATCCGATCTCCTGAATCTCACCCGATTGTTTGTCGCCAAGCACCTCGCCCGTACCGCGAATCTCGAGGTCGTGCATCGCGAGATAGAAGCCCGAACCGAGCTCCTCCATTTGCTGGATCGCTTCGAGACGGCGCTGCGCCTGCTTGGTCAGACCTTGCGGGTCATGCACCAGCAGATACGAATACGCCTGGTGATGCGAGCGTCCCACGCGGCCACGCAGCTGATGCAACTGCGCGAGGCCGAACTTGTCGGCGCGGTGAATCAGGATGGTGTTGGCACTCGGCACGTCGATACCGGTTTCGATGATCGTCGTGCACAGCAGAACGTTCGCGCGTTGGGCAACGAAGTCGCGCATCACGCGCTCGAGTTCGCGCTCATGCATCTGTCCATGCGCGACCGCGATGCGCGCTTCGGGCACGAGCGCTTCAAGCATCTGCCGGCGATTCTCGATCGTTTCGACTTCGTTATGCAGGAAGTACACCTGGCCGCCCCGTTTCAACTCGCGCAACATCGCTTCGCGAATCACGCTGTCTTCTTCGCGGCGCACGAAGGTCTTGATCGCAAGGCGCTTTTGCGGCGCGGTGGCAATCACGGAGAAATCGCGCAGGCCCTCGAGTGCCATGCCGAGCGTACGCGGGATCGGCGTCGCAGTGAGCGTGAGCACATCGACTTCCGCGCGCAACGCTTTCAGCGCCTCTTTCTGACGCACGCCGAAACGATGCTCCTCGTCGATGATCACGAGCCCCAGCCGCTTGAACTGCACATCCGAGGACAGCAGCTTGTGCGTGCCGATCACGACATCGACGGTGCCTTCGTTGATCTGCTGGATCGCCGCGTTGACTTCCTTGGTCGACTTGAAGCGCGACAGTTCGGCGATCCGCACCGGCCAGTCGGAGAAGCGGTCGGTGAAGGTTTGCGTGTGCTGTTCGGCGAGCAGCGTGGTGGGCGAGAGCAGCGCAACCTGCTTGCCGCCCATCACGGCGATGAACGCCGCGCGCAGTGCCACTTCGGTCTTGCCGAAGCCGACGTCGCCGCACACGAGGCGATCCATCGGCTTGCCGCTCGTCATGTCGCCGATCACGGCGGCAATCGCCGCGGCCTGGTCCGGTGTTTCCTCGAAGCCGAAGCTCTCGGCGAACTTCACGTAGTCTTTCGGTTCGAGCGGGAATGCGTGGCCTTCGCGCAGGGCGCGGCGGGCGTACAGGTTCAGCAGCTCGGCCGCGGTGTCGCGGATCTGCTGCGCGGCTTTGCGCTTCGCCTTTTCCCATTGTCCTGAGCCGAGCGAATGCAAGGGCGCGCTTTCCGGATCCGCGCCGCTGTAGCGCGAAATCACGTGCAACTGCGCGACGGGCACGTAGAGCTTGCTGTCGCTTGCGTATTCGAGGTGCAGGAACTCGGTTTCGCCTTCGCCGAGATCCATCGTGACGAGGCCCATATAGCGGCCAATGCCGTGCTGCGAATGCACGACCGGATCGCCGATCTTCAGTTCGGACAGATCGCGCACCATCGAATCGACGTTGCTCGCCTGTTCCTGACGGCGGCGTCCCGCGCGGCGCGCGAGCGGGCCGTAAAGCTCCGTCTCGGTGATGATCGCGATGCCGTCGACGGGTACCGCAAAGCCGTTCGCCAAAGGCGCGACGCCCAGCGAAAAAGGTTCGTCGCTCGTGAGCCAGTCCTGGAAGCTGTCGCTCGAGACGGGCTTCAGGCGATTGTCGGCGAGCAGTTGCAGGAGCGTTTCACGACGGCCCGCCGATTCCGTGGCGAACAGCACACGGTTCGGCGTGGTCTCGAGATAGGCGCGCAAGGCCGAGACCGGATCCTCCGCGTGGCGGTCGATCGCAAGATCCGGCAATGAGGTCGACCAGCCGCCGCCCGCGTTGGCTGGCAAGGCGAGCCGCGCGAACGGCTTGGCGAACGCAAAGAAATCCTCGTCCGAGAGGAACAGGCGCTGCGGCTCCAGAATCGGCCGGTCGCGATCGTGCGACAGGAAGTTGTAGCGCTGTCTGGTGTCGTTGGTGAAGCGCCGGATCGCCGCGTCCAGATCGCCGACGAACGCCAGTTGCGCGCCTTCGGGCAGGTAGTGGAACAGCGTCGCCGTTTCTTCGAAGAAGAGCGGCAGATAGTACTCGATGCCCGCCGACGGCACGCCGTTGCCGATGTCCTTGTAAATCGACGCGCGGCTCGGATCGCCCTCGAAGGTCTCGCGCCAGCGGCTGCGAAAAGCCGTGCGCGCGGCTTCGTCGAAGGGGAATTCGCGGCCCGGCAGCAGACGCACGTCCTTCACCGGATAGAGGCTGCGCTGGGTGTCCGGGTCGAATGCGCGGATCGAGTCGACCTGGTCGTCGAACAGGTCGATCCGGTACGGCAGGGGCGAGCCCATCGGGTAGAGGTCGAGCAGCGAGCCGCGCACGCAGTATTCGCCGGGACGCACCACCTGGCTCACGTGCTCGTAGCCGGCGAGCGTCAATTGCGCCTTGAGCCTGGCTTCGTCGAGGCGCTCGCCTTGCGAGAACGAGAACGTGTAGCCCGCCATGAACGAGGCGGGCGGCATCCGGTACAGGGCCGTGGTGGCCGGCACCAGCAGAATGTCGCAGCGGCCGTCGCCGAGATCGTGCAGCGTGGCGAGGCGCTCGGAGACCAGGTCCTGGTGCGGCGAGAAGGTGTCGTAAGGCAGCGTTTCCCAGTCCGGCAGCAAGCGCACGCGTGCCTCGGGCGCGAAAAAGCCGATTTCCTGCGCGAGCCGCTGCGCGTCGACGGCACTTTCGCAGACGACCGCGAGAAGCGGCATCTTCTCGCGATAGGCGAGATGGTAGCGGGCGATCAGCAGCGCGTCGGACGAGCCGTGCGTGCCGTCGAAGGCGAAACGCTGGCCGGCCTTGACAAGCGCGACGGGCGGGGCGTACTGCGATGATGCGGCGATGTCTGGCATAGAAGAGAAAAAGCGGCCTCGGGCTCACACGTGATCGGCAAGTTTACGCGTGTCGGGGCGTGGATGCGAAGGACCTATTATAAAATCCGTGCTTTACTTTGACCTCGCGGCATCCGCACTCGTGACTTCCCGTCTTTTTGCCCTGATTCCGTGCGCCGGCACCGGCAGCCGTTCCGGCGCCGCGATGCCCAAACAATATCGCACTGTCGCCGGTCGCGACATGCTGCATTACTCGCTGGCGGCTTTCGACGCCTGCAGCGAGTTCGCGCAAACCCTTGTCGTGATTGCCCCCGACGACCAGCACTTCGATGCCCGCCGTTTCAGCGGCCTGCGTTTTGCCGTGCGCCGCGCCGGCGGGGCGTCGCGCCAGGCGTCGGTGCTGAACGGGCTGCACGCGCTGGCCGAGTTCGGCGCGCGCGACGACGACTGGGTGCTGGTGCACGACGCCGCGCGGCCGGGCATTACGCCGGGCTTGATCCGCACGCTGATCGCCGCGCTGAAGGACGACGCGGTAGGCGGCATCATGGCCTTGCCGGTGGCGGATACCCTGAAGCGGATCGAGCCGGGGTCGTCCGACGGGCGGATTGCCCGTACCGAGGCACGCGATGGTCTGTGGCAAGCGCAGACGCCGCAGATGTTCCGCATCGGCATGTTGCGCGAGGCGATTTTGCGCGCCCAGGCGGACGGTCACGATTTGACCGACGAAGCGAGTGCGATCGAGTGGCTGGGGTACGCGCCCAGGCTGGTGCAGGGAAGTTTGCGCAACTTCAAGGTCACGTATCCGGAAGACTTCGATCTGGCCGAGGCAATCCTGAGCCGGCCGTCTTCGGCTTCCTGACTGGATAAATCAAATTTTAATCAATGGGCTTGAGGATTTGACGCGTATGGATTTCAGAATTGGGCAGGGTTATGACGTGCATGCGCTGGTGCCGGGACGTCCGTTGATTATCGGCGGCGTGACGATCCCCTATGAGCGAGGACTGCTCGGGCATTCGGATGCGGATGTGCTGTTGCACGCGATTACCGATGCTATTTTCGGCGCTGCGGCGATGGGCGATATCGGGCGGCATTTCTCCGATACGGACGCCAGTTTCGCCGGTGCGGATAGCCGGGTTTTGCTGCGCGAGTGTTTTGCCCGCGTTAAAGCCGCCGGATTTTCCATCGCCAATGTGGATAGCAGTGTGGTTGCGCAGGCGCCCAAGCTGGCGCCGCATATCGAGGCAATGCGTGCGAATATCGCCGCTGACCTCGACTTGCCGCTCGAGCGCGTCAACGTCAAGGCGAAAACCAACGAGAAACTGGGCTACCTCGGAAGAGGCGAAGGCATTGAAGCCCAGGCGGCGGTCCTGCTGGTCAAGAACTGATCTGTTTTTTTGCCGGTGGGCGGGCTGGCTTGATGCCTGCCCGCCGGCGGCATTATTCGAATCGCCTTCCTCGCGCGAGACGCCGACACGCAACGCGCCGCTGCGGCAAAAGCCATTGGACGCGCAGTAGCGGCCTTCCGACAGCCCGGCTTACCGCGTTGCGCCGCCGATCGGGCGGTTGCAAGGACACTCTTCGTCCGTTTGCAGAGCGTCGAGAATGCGCAGCACTTCTTCCGGATTGCGGCCGACGTTCAGGTTGTTCACCGAGACATGCTGAATCGTATTGTCCGGATCGATGATGAACGTCGCGCGCAGTGCGACGCCGGCTTCCTTGTCGCGCACGCCGAGCTGGTCGATCAACTCGCCCTTCACGTCGCCAAACGAATAGTGGTTCAGCCTGCTCAGGTCCTTGTGCTCGCGGCGCCAGGCCAGCTTCACGAATTCGTTGTCCACGCTGCCGCCCAGCAGCACCGCGTCGCGCTCTTCGAAATCCCTGACCAGCTTGCCGAACTCGACGATTTCAGTCGGACACACGAACGTGAAGTCTTTCGGATAGAAATAGATGATTTTCCACTTGTCCGGAAACGACTGCTCCGTGATCTCTTCGAACGCCGACACACCGTTTTCTTCATGGTTGTTGAAGCCCGGCTTGGCAGCCGTGACGGTGAACGCTTCAACTTTATCGCCAACGGTTTTCATGCTGGAGCTCCTTCGCGAGATGGAAAACGGCATGTTTGAGGCTATCAGCTTGTCACGGTATGCACGCGGCGCGTTTTAGAGTTTGAGCCTATGAATTTGCTCGTTCAATAAATTGTATCTAATGATCCGGAGGGTTATTGCTCAACGGGACTAACAGTCGCACGGGCGATGCAATGCCGTTGCCGGTCAGACGCCTTTGGCCAGCGGAAACTCGATCGTCACCTCGAGACCGGGGCCTGGCGTGCGATTACGCAGACGCAGCGCGCCGCGATAACGGCCTACAAGCCGCTGCACGATGGCCATGCCGAGGCCCGTGCCGTTCGCCTGGGTGCGCGCCGAGTTCACGCGATAGAACGGCCGTGTGACCAGCGCCAGTTGGTCCTCAGGAATGCCGGGCCCTTCATCGACCACGGACAATTCGACCCGCGAGTGCGATACCCGCGTCTCCAGAATCACGTGCGGGATGCCGTCGCCGTCGCTCAAACCATACTTGCGCGCGTTCTCCAGCAGATTGCCGACCACCCGCCGCATATCGGTTTCATCCGCCTCGATCACCGCCGACGGCGCGAGGCGCGTAATCAGCCGCATGCTGTCCTCGCTCTGCATTCGCGCGGCGAGTTCGCCTGCGATCACCGACAGGTCGACGGGCTCCGGTACGCGCTGCACCGGCCGGGCGTAATCGAGGAACCGGCCGATGATCATGTCCATCTGCTCGATATCGTCGACCATCGCGTCTTTCGTGGTCTGGTCGGACGGGCTCATTTCGGTTTCGAGCCGCAGCCGCGCGAGCGGGGTGCGCAGATCGTGCGAAATACCGGCGAGCATCAGCGCGCGGTCGGCCTCGAGCTGTTCGAGGTCCTGCACCATCTGGTTGAAACTGCGATTGGTCTCGGCGGCCACGCCCATGCCGCGCTCGGGCAGCGGCTCAGGAGACTGGCCCGAGCCGACCTTGCGCGCGGCCATGGCGAGCCGGGCGAACGGACGGTTCACGAGACTGGTGATGAAGGCCGCGCCGAACAGCGACAGCGCCAGCGCGAACACGCCCCAGCCGGCCCATTGCAAGCCTGTCGCGTTGTCCAGTTGGTCGCGGTCGAGCGCCACCCAGTAATCGTCGTCGTCGATCTTGAAGCTGATCCAGACGCCGGGGATGTCGTTCACGCTCTGTGCAATGACCGTGTCGTCGCCGAGGCGGCCACGAATGTCGTGTTCGATCAGCCGGTTCAGCGACTCGTCCGGCTGGAGTTTGTACTTGTCGGTGGTTTCGCGCGGATACACGCGCACCCCTTCATTGCTTTCCAGGTCCTGCAGCAGGGCGCGCCGCAGGTCGGGATCGGAATAGAGGAGTGCGGTGCGCGTGAGCTTGACGATGGCGACCAGCTGCAACGCCACGCGCTGTGCGCGCGGCTCGCGTTCGATCACCCGAAAGCTCTGGAACCACGCGGCGAGACTGACTGCGATCAACAGCGCGATCAACAGAAAGGTCCGCCAGAAAAGGCCGCCGAACGCGAGCGTCAGGAGGCGCCGGTCGATCCGCATGGGCCCTTCTTATCTGGAACTATCTTTACGTGGGACCGGAGATAGGGCGCTAAAGCGCGAACTCCGGTCGACCGCTGTGCATGGGACCGGAGTAATCGCGCTAAAGCGCGAACTCCGGTCGACACTGGACGTGGGAGCAAACTCAGGCTGCACCGTCAGGAATGAACACGTAGCCGAGGCCCCAGACGGTTTGGATGAAACGCGGGCTGCCCGGATCAGGTTCGATCAGCTTGCGCAGACGCGAAATCTGCACGTCCAGACTGCGGTCGAACACTTCGTATTCACGGCCGCGCGCCAGCTCCATCAGCTTTTCACGCGACAGCGGCTGGCGCGGGTGACGCGCAAACACCTTCAGCACCGAGAACTCACCCGTGGTCAGCGGAATTTCCTGGCCGGCCTTGGTGAGCGTGCGGGTGGCGAGATTCAGCGCAAACTCGCCGAACTCGAACACCTCGGTGGTTTCGGACGGCGCGCCCGGCAACTCCGACGGCGATTGCCGGCGCAGCACCGCGTGAATCCGCGCGACCAGCTCGCGCGGGTTGAACGGCTTGGGCAGATAGTCGTCGGCGCCCATTTCGAGCCCGACGATACGGTCGACGTCCTCACCCTTGGCCGTCAGCATGATGATCGGCGTGCGGTCGTTGCTGCCGCGCAGGCGGCGGCAGATCGACAGGCCGTCCTCGCCGGGCAGCATCAGATCGAGCACCAGCAAGTCGAAGCGCTCACGCACCCAGAGCTTGTTCATGGACGGCGCGTTCTCGGCAACATAGACATTGAAGCCCTGTTCACCGAGGTAGCGGCGCAGCAGATCGCGCAGGCGTGGATCGTCGTCGACGACGAGGATTTTCGAAGGGTTTTTGGTTTCCATGGTCGGCATCTTAGCGCGATTAGAAAGTAGCGCGCGGTTGCATCATTTATCGGGTTACAGTCAGTTACAAAATTTACCCGCACTGTGGCACGACGTAAAGCACGGGCAGGTAGACTCCTTTACTGAATGCGGCTGTTCGGTGGATACTTCACTCGACTAAAACTCTCGCACCCGGCTCGCTACCGGGGTCTGTATACGCATTTGAGGTAGCCGGTTGCCGCGCCACGAAGGGAACAACATGAAGGGAGGGGTTTGGCCGAATGTGCGCCTAAGCGTAATTACACTGGCGGTAGCCGGGACGCTTGCAGGCACACTGGGACCAACGCTCGCCCACGCCCAGCCTTCGGCGGACAGAGCTGTGAGCGAACGCGCGCCAAAACCGGCCAGCTCCAGGGCGAATCGCCGCAACCCCAGTAACGACAACCCTGCGTCAGACGTGTTGTTGCGCACCGCAGTTCCCCCCGATCTCGATCAACGCCGTCGTGACGGCCATATGACGCCCGACGAACGGCGTCTGTTACGGCAGCACATCGAAGACGCTGTCCGCGAACTCTACAAGAGATAGCGATTCCCGTGCCTGCGCGAGGCACGGCGGCCGCGCTTTCTCCGCGCGTGAAAGATTTCGTTGCACTTCCCTCGTCAACTTCCCTGTTCCATCTGCCGTTGAGCCGCCAGAGCCAAGCACGTTTTGCGTGAATGTCTTTTCGTGACGCCTCGCAACAGGATGACCGATGATGAAAGTGCTGACAGGCGGTAAGGTTGGGCGCTGGCTAGCAGTGACTGCTGCCGCGCTTGCGGCCGTGACGTGGTGTGCGCCGGCACCGGCCGTCCAGCAGGGCGCTTCCCATGCGCCTCATAGCAGGCATCGCGCGCCGGCTGCTGCGTCGGCCGTGTCTCCCGCCGACGAGGACATTCTCGACGCCGACGACGCACGCTTCTTCCTGACGCGCGTCGGCTTTGCGCCCGATAGCGGCGAGCTCGCGCAATACGTTGGACTCACGCGCGAGCAGGCCGTCGACAAAGTGCTGGCGACAGTCCGAACCGAAGCCGTCACACCGCTGCCGGACTGGGTGCTCGAACCGATCCCGACGCGCGAGATTCGCAAGGCGTGGACGGACGATCAACGTCGCGACGAGCAGCGGCTGCGCGGCCAGCGTTACGAAGCATTACGTGCGTGGTGGCTGCGCGAGATGCTGGGCACACCGTCGCCGCTGACCGAGCGCATGACGCTCTTCTGGCACAACCACTTCACGTCCGGCCAGGACAAAGTCCAGTACCCGCAGCAGATGGCGCAACAGAACATGCTGTTGCGCCGCGACGCGCTCGGCAACTTCGGCGAACTGTTGCACGACGTCGCCAAAGATCCAGCGATGCTGCAATACCTGGATGGTGCGGGCAATCGCAAGGGCAAGCCTAATGAAAACTTCGCGCGTGAAGTGATGGAGTTGTTCACGCTAGGAGAGGGGCGTTACACGCAGCGCGACGTATCGGAAGCCGCGCGTGCCTACACGGGCTGGAGCCTCGATCCCGACACCCAGGCGTACGTGTGGCGCGCCAACCAGCACGACGATGGCGAGAAGACCGTGCTCGGTCAAGCTGGTCCGTTCGACGGCGATCAGGTACTCGACATCCTGCTTGCGCAGCCGGAAACCGCGACCTTCGTCACGGCCAAGCTGTGGCGCGAGTTCGTCTCCGATACGCCGGACCCCGCTCGCATCGCACCGATCGCCGCGCAGTTCCGCGCGAGTCACTACGATATCAAGGTCGCGCTACGCGGCCTTTTCATGAGCGACGCGTTCTGGGACGACGGCGATCGCGGCGTCCTCGTGAAATCGCCGGTTGAATTCGTGGTCGGGACGCTGCGCGCGTTCGACATCGGCTACGACAACACGGCGCCGTTCGCCGCGGAGGTTCGCACGCTCGGCGAGAACCTGTTCTACCCGCCCAACGTCAAAGGATGGCCGGGCGGCGCGATATGGATCAATAGTTCGACGCTGCTTGCGCGTAAGCAATTCGTCGAGCAACTGTTCCGCGCGACTGAAACCGCCGGACCGCGGCGCACGAACGACCCGATGAGCGCGAAGATCGCCGCGAGCGGCGTACCAGGCCATATGCAGGCGAATCCGCCGGTGCAGCGCGCAGCGGCGCGGGTCGGCCAGGCGGGCCCGGCGAATCAAGGTGGCGTACGCTTTGACATCGACACGTGGCTGGCGCGTTACAACACCGCGCCGACTGCGAAGCCGGGGCTGTCGGCGGAGCTTCAACTACAGCACGCGGTCTTGCCGCTCACGCCGGTCGACGCGATCGAAACCGATTCGACCGCCAGCGCTTATCTGGAGGCGTTGCTGATGGACCCTGCTTATCAATTGAAGTGAGAACAAGCGCAACCAGCGCAACCGGCACAGGCGACGGAATTGAGCCGCTGAGGAGCCGCTGAGCCGTGTCACGCCGACGAGCCGCTCAAATGAACGATCCGTCGACGGCGGCAAGACAGGCGCCATGCCAATCGAACGAGGTGCAGGATGAAACGACGCAGTTTTCTCTCGATGGGCGCCGCCGCCGGCGCGACGCTCTGGTTGCCCCGTGCGTTCGGTGCGCAGGCGGCGGCAGGCGGTCCAACGAATCGTGGCTACGGCAATCTGCTGATCCTCGTCGAACTGAAGGGCGGCAACGACGGTTTGAATACCGTGATTCCGTTTGCCGATCCCACTTACTATCAGCTGCGTAAAAACATCGGCATCAAGCGCGAGCAGGCGATTCAGCTCGACGAGCGCACCGCGCTGCATCCCTCGTTGCAACCGCTGATGCCGCTTTGGCAAAGCCAGCAACTGGCGATCGTGCAGGGTGTCAGCTACGCGCAACCGAACCTGTCGCATTTCCGCTCGATCGAGATCTGGGACACCGCATCGCGTTCGGATCAATATCTGCGCGAGGGCTGGCTCACCCGCACATTCGCGCAGGCGCCGGTGCCCGCCGGTTTTGCCGCCGACGGCGTGGTGATCGGCAGCGCCGAAATGGGGCCGCTCGCCAACGGCGCACGCGCGATCGCGCTGGTCAATCCGGCCCAGTTCGTCAAGGCTGCACGCCTCGTCACACCGGTGTCGCTGCACGAGCGTAATCCCGAACTGGCGCATATTCTCGACGTCGAGAACGACATCGTGAAAGCCGCCGATCGTCTGCGTCCCACGCAAGGACAGGCGCAATTGAAGACGGTGTTCCCCGGCGGCGCGTTTGGCGGCTCGATCAAGACGGCGATGCAGGTGCTCGCCGCGGGAGACACCCCGAACGAAGCCCCCTTGGGGGGCACGCCGCAACGACAGCCGAAGAGCGGGCAGGGCGTCGCGGTGATCCGTTTGACGCTGAACGGTTTCGATACGCATCAGAACCAGCCCGGTCAGCAGGCGGCGCTGCTCAAGCAACTTGCCGAAGGGTTTGCATCGATGAAGTCGGCGCTGGTGGAACTCGGCCGCTGGGACGAGACGCTGGTGATGACCTATGCCGAGTTCGGCCGGCGTCCGCGTGAGAATCAGAGCAACGGCACCGACCACGGCACCGTGGCGCCGCATTTCGTGATGGGCGGGCGAGTGCGGGGCGGTTTGTATGGCGTGCCGCCCGTGCTCGCGCGGCTCGACGGCAATGGCAACTTGCCGGTCGGGGTCGAATTCCAGCGGCTCTACGCGACCGTGCTCGGGCCGTGGTGGGGACTCGACGCGTCGGCGATCCTGCAGCAGCGGTTCGAGCCGCTGCCGTTGCTACGCGCCTGATGACGGACGGCGCTTCCTTCCTGGCATGAGGTGGCGCCCGTTGTGCCGCCCGCTTAGCGGGCGCGCCATGCGATCCAGAGTTTGCGGATCGGCGTCAACGCGATGCGCTGATGCAGCACGCGATAGTCATCACGTTCGATTTCATCCAGCAACGCGAGAGCGAGTGCCGCCTGGGCCACCAGCGTGCGCTGCGAGCGGCGTTCATTCGCGGGCATGGCGGCGAGCGCCGCATGCAACGCATCGCGGGCCCGCTTGGTCTCGAAGCGCATCAGCTCGGTAAACGCGTCGGAATATTTCCGATTGATCAGATCCGCAGCGGTGACGTTAAAGCGCTGCATTTCGTCGATCGGAATATAGATGCGGCCGTGGCGCGCATCATTGCCCGTTTCGACGACGAACTGCGCAAGCTGCAGCGCCTCGCCGAGCGGTGCGGACCAACTCGACGCCTGCGCGCCGTTTTTCGCGGAAGCGCGTGCGACCAGCGATGCGAAGGTGCCGCCGACGCCTTGCACATAGCGCCGCAGATTCGGGTAGTCGAGGTAGCGCGCCTGGTCGAGGTCCATTTCGAAACCGGCAAGCAACGCCTGCAACTCGGGATACTCAGCCTGCACGGCGGGCAGATAAGCCGCCAGCGCCTTGGAAACCGGATGCGACGGTGAGCCCGACGCCAGCGCGGCGAGTTCGTTTTGCCACCACGCGAGTTTGGTGCGGCCGATGGCCGGGTCGCTGGTTTCCTTGACCGTTTCCTCGAACTCGCGGCGCAGCGCGAACAGCGCGGTCAGGAGCGGCTGGCTTGCCGCGGGCGCCTGCCGAAGCGCATAGTAAATGCTCGATCCGGGCGGCGCCGCTTTCTGCTGGCAGTATTCGTCGAAATTCACGGGATAGTAATGTGGGGAAAAGCCGGCGAAGAGGGGCACGGTGTGCGTGCGTTTAGCCAAAAATTGTAGCATCGACGCCCCTCGGTCCGATGCATGCGCAAATGCAGACAAGCGCGAACCAATCGGTTAGAATCTCGCGCTTACGCTTTCGGGCGCGGGTTTTCGACGCGGCCGCGAGCATGCAGGACATCGGGCAGAACGCGCAGCGCTTTGCCCGGCTGCGAGGGTGGCGAAATTGGTAGACGCACCAGGTTTAGGTCCTGACGCCCGCAAGGGTGTAGGGGTTCGAGTCCCCTCCCTCGCACCATCCGTGTAGTAGAGATCCGGTTAGGCAGAGAACCCCGTTAAGTCTTTGGACTGGCGGGGTTTTTTGTTTTTCGCGTGCATGGCGCCGGGCCTCGCGTGCCCGGCAGCGCTCAGGCGCCAGGCGCTGGCGGTTGCGGTTCGCCTTGGGTGCCCGGCAATTCGGCTTGCACGGCGCCTTCGAGAAAGCGGCGGGTCGATTCGAACGCCTGCAGCATCTGATCGGGCCACGGTGTTTGCAGCATGACTGCCTGGTGGTTTTCGAATGCCGACGACAACAGTTTGGCCAGCTCAGGCGAGCGCAGATGACGCAGCAGCACACTGACGGCGATCGCCGTCGCCTGGCTCGCGCCGGCGGTTTGAAGTTCTGAGGCGGTGAGGGCCGCTACCTGTTTGTTGATGTCCACTGAAACTTCCCTGGATGAATGGGGGTGACTGAAAGCCTGACGGCTGGTGCCGAATTTTGACATGGTTGGCGGGCTGCCGCGAACGCGGCTGCCTGGCCGGGCTTGTTCTGCTCGACGTGCTTAGCCCACCCGCCCGCCTGCGGATTAACCCAGGGAAAATAAGCGGCGTAAAGTTGGGGAAACCCGGTTGGAAAAACCGGTTGGGAAAAACCGACATGCATCAGCAAATAAGCGCGACGATTCGACCACGCCCGCCCGATGGTTCACAAGCGCGATTTGTACGATTTGCGTGGTATTCTGCGCGCCGATTTTCGCTGTATTGCTGACACGATATTCGCGGATTAATCCGTGCGACAAATGGATCTCGCAACAGAAGACAATAAAAGAGGGATGCGATGAGCGTGATATTTGCCGTGATCGGCGCAGTGATCGGGATAATAGCCGCCGTGTCGAACGATTTCTCAATTGGCTTCGGCGCATTGATGGGGGGCGTGGGGGGCGTCGCGCTCGCGCGTCTGCTGCAAAAGAAGTCGCCGGGTACCGTGAGCGAATCCACGTCCAGACCGGTCGCGACCGATCGCTTGAGCCCATCCGGCACATCCGCCAGCCCATCCGGCGAACTGGCCGCGCGCGTCGAGCGACTCGAGCGCGAGATCGTCGCGCTGCGCGGCGAGATTCACGAATTGCGGACCGGCGTCGCCGGCGCATCGACTGAAAGCGCGGATGGCGGGCCTGCGACTTTCAAGCTGGGTCCGGCCGATGTCGTGCCGCGTCCATACGCGGTGCCGCCCGCGGCGGGGCAGACGGCGCGCCGTGAGTCCGAGACAACGTCGGCGCAGGCGGTAGCCGTACGCTCGACGGCGAGCGCCAGCGCGGTGACGCCGCCCGCGATGGCCGGTACGCCCGCATCAAGCGAACCGGGTGCATCGAGCACGCTCAATGTCGAGCCGATCGGCCCAATGGCGTTGCCACCGTCGGCCGGATCACTGCTGCCGCCACCGCTTTCCGCCGAACCACTACCGGCGAAAACCCCGTTCGCGCCACCGTCTCCGCCTGCACCGCCGCGCGGTCCCGGTCTCGCCGAGCGCCTCTTCAAAAGCGCCCGCGACTGGCTATTCGGCGGCAACACGGTCGTGCGGGTCGGCATCATCGTGCTGTTCTTCGGCATTGCGTTCCTGCTCAAATACGCGGCCGACAACAGCCTGCTGCCGATCGAATTCCGCCTCGCCGGCGTCGCGCTTGCCGCGACTGCCTTGCTCGGACTCGGCTGGCGCATCGGCGAGCGCCGCGGTGCGTACGGGCTGGTCCTGCAGGGCGGCGGCGTCGGCGCGCTCTATCTGACGGTGTTCGCCGCGACCCGGCTGTACCACCTGTTGCCGGCGGGCGCGGCCTTGCCGTTGATGATCGCGATCTGCGGCCTGAGCGCGTTTCTGGCGGTGCGGCAGAACGCGTCGTCGCTGGCCTTCATGGGCAGCGCGGGCGGCTTCCTCGCGCCGGTGCTCCTGTCGACGGGCGGCGGCAACCACGTGATGCTGTTCAGCTACTACGCGCTGCTCAACGCGGGCATTTTCGCGATCGCGTGGTTCAAGGCGTGGCGTCCGCTGAATCTGCTCGGCTTCGTGTTCACGTATTCGATCGGCGCCGCGTGGGGGGCGACGGCTTACCGGCCTGAGTTGCTTGCGAGCACCGAGCCGTTCCTGATCTTGTTTTTCCTGATGTATGTCGGCATTGCGTTGCTCTACGCGGTGCGCCGCGAAGTCGCGCTCAAGCATTACGTCGACGGCACGCTGGTGTTCGGCACGCCGCTCGTCGCGATCGGCCTGCAAGCGGCGCTGATGAAAGACACCGAATTCGGCCTCGCGTGGAGCGCGGTGGCGCTGGCCGCGTTCTACCTCGCCGTCGCTGGCGGGCTGGCGCGGCAGCGCGCGCGCCTCGGCATGATGTTCGAAGCCATGCTCGCGCTGGCCGTGATCTTTGCCACGCTCGCCGTGCCGCTCGCTTTCACCGGGCCGACCACGAGCGCGACCTGGGCAATCGAAGGCGCTGCGATCACCTGGCTCGCTGTGCGTCAGCGGCGCCTGATGGCGTTTGGCTTCGGCTTGCTGATGCAACTCGCCGCGGCGGGCGCGTATGGGGTCGGCATGTTCGCGCAGATCGATGGCGCGCACGCGTGGCCAATCCTCAACGGCGCGTACATCGCGAGCGTGCTGATCGCGGTCGCGGGCATCTTCACGGGATGGCGGTTGCATGGGCGCGGCGAGGCGGGCGCGTGGCACGCATGGATGCCGCAGATCGGACTCGTCGCCGGCGTGTGGGGGCTGTGTTGGTGGATCCTGGGCGGCCTTGGCGAAATTCACGCGTACGCGCAGACGCATCTTGCCTACGACCACGACCGTTTCGAGATTGCCGTCGCCGCGCTGTTCGCCGCCTTGACGGCGTGGCTCGCGCACGGCGCGCGGCGCAAGCTGCGTTGGCCGCTCGCCGAACTGCCTGCTCTGGCGCTCGTGCCGGTTCTCGCTCTGCTGACGTTGAATCTGTTCATGCTGGGCAGGGCGCCGGTCAGCGGTTACGGCTGGCTGGTTTGCGCGGTTGTCGCGGCGTCCGTCTACTTGCTGCTGTGGCGTCAGCAGCGTGATGTCGGTGACCGTGTGCTCGCGCCGTTGCATGCGCTGATGTTCTGGACAGCCGGCGCGCTCGCCGCGCTGGAAGGCTATTGGGGCCTGCGCGCCTACGTGCCGGAAGGCGCATGGAGCTGGAGTGCATGGGCCTATGGCTTTGGCACGCTGCTGCTGTTGGTGGCGGGTGTCGGGCACCGTTTGCGCTGGCCGGTCGCGCGCTTCGTAACGGCCTATCAGGTGTGGGCCGCGGCGCCGCTCGCCGCCTTGCTGTGGGGGTGGAGCATCGCAAGCGTGACGAGCGACGGCAGCGCCGCGCCGCTCTTCTGGCTGCCGATCGCGAATCCGTTGGATGTGGCGCAGATCCTCGCCTTCATCGCCTGCGCCGTGTGGCTTCGACGGCTTCGCGCACTAGGCGTGCACTGGCATCCACGGGCGTTCGACTACGCGGTGCTCGCGACGCTGTTCCTATGGTTCAACGCATTGCTGCTGCGCACGCTGCATCATCATTTCCACGCGGCGTACGATGTCGATGCGGTGTTGCAGTCGTTCAATTTCCAGCAGGTGTTTCTGGTCGGCTGGAGCGCGTTCGCATTTGCCGGACTGTGGCTCGCGCGTCGTGACAGCATCGTGCGCTTGTGCGCGATTGCGTCGACGCCGCTCGTGCTGGTGATGTGGGCATGGACGTTCTATGCGAACCTCACGCAAGACGGCGGTGTATGGGCACGGCTGCCGCTGCTCAATCCGCTCGACCTCGTGCAGGCGGTGATTTTTGCGCTGGCGGCGGTGTGGCTCGTCCGCATCAGCCGCCTGGGTGTGCCGGTTGGCGAATACCGTGTGCCGTTGCAGGTGGCGGTCGGCGTGACCGGATTCATCTGGCTCAACGCGATGCTGCTGCGCACGCTGCATCACTGGATCGGCGTGCCGTACCGGCTCGACGAGATGTCGCACTCGATGCTCGTGCAGGCGTCGGTATCGGTGTTCTGGACGGTGTGCGCGTTGGCCATGATGATCTGGGCGACCCGCCGGGCCAGCCGGATATTCTGGTTCATCGGCGGCGGACTGCTGACGGTGACCGTCGTCAAGCTGTTCCTGTTCGATTTGTCGCATGTGACGGGTATCGAGCGGATCGTGTCGTTCATCGGTATCGGCCTGATGTTGCTGCTGATCGGCTACTTCTCGCCGTTGCCGCCCAAGGCGGTAGTTCTGGAAACCAAGCAATGAAGCGTGTGCTGATAGCGACGGGGTGGTGTCTTGCGATCTCGTCCGTGTGGGTGTCGACGGCGGCTCTCGCCGCCGACCGTTTCGCGCAGCGTTTTGCGCTCGAACTCGAAAGCGGCGCGGCGTATTACAGCGTGACGCTTCCAGCCGCCGTCTACGCCGCGAGCCAGCGCAGCGATCTCGGCGACGTGCGCGTCTTCAACGGCGCCGGCGAACCTGTGCCTTATTCGCTCGACACGCCACGTGAATCGGCCCGCGCACCGGCCACATTGCGGCCGGTGCATTGGTTTCCCTTGCCGCCCGCCGCTTCCGGCGGTGCCGGCGCACCACTCGGCGTAACGATCGCGGCCGACGGGTCGCTGCGCGCGACCGCGGCCCCGCCGGCCCGCGCCGAACACAACGCGGATCTGATCGACGTCGGGCGCGAGGCGCGGGGAGAGGCGCGGGGCGAAGCCCGGGTCGAAGCGCGGGTCGAAGCATTGGTCATCCATGTGCGCGACGACAATTACCAGGGGCGCGTCAGCGTCGAAGCGAGTGACGATCTGCGCAACTGGCAGCCCGCCGGCGAGGCGCAACTGCTCAAGGTCAGCTACAACGGCAGCACGCTGAGCCAGGACCGCATCGAGCTCAATGGGATGCGCGCGCGTTACCTGCGCTTGCACTGGCTCGACGGCGCGCCGTACGTCGAGTCGATCGATGCTCAGCTGCGGGCGGCCGGCGCCGGTTCCGAGCAGCGCGCGGATACGCAACGGGCATGGCGCGAAGGCATCGTGGCCCACGCGGGGCCGAAAGCCGGCGAGTATTTCTTCGAGACCGGCGGTCCTTACCCGGTCGATCGTTTGCGTCTGAATCTCCCGCAGCCCAATACCGTGGCGCCGGCCGCCGTCTATTCGCGCACGGGTCTGGAGACCGCGTGGCGAGAGGTATCGAGCGCGACGCTGTTCCGGTTGCACAACGGCACGGTGGAACAAAGCAATCCATTGCTCGAACTGATGCCCGACACGGATCGTCAGTGGCGCGTGGTGGTCGACACGCGCAATGGCGGTTTGGGAAGCGGCACATTGACCGTCGCCGCGGGCTGGCGTCCTGCGACGCTTACTTTTGTCGCGCGCGGCGCCGCGCCGTTTACGCTGGCTGTGGGGAGTGCGGCCGCGGTGTCGTCGGCGGTGAGCCGGGCGGATCTGCTGATGGGGGCTTCGTCGGTTGCGGCGGCGGCGCGGCTGGGCGAGGAACTGCCCGCTGGCCAGGAGGCCGATGCGCAGTGGTCGAAAGACCCGGATGCGATGCGGCGCTATATGTTGTGGGCCGCTTTGCTGCTGGCCGTCGGCTCGCTCGGCGCGATCGCCTGGCGGCTGGCGCGCGGAGCCCAGGTCCAGGCCCAGGCCGGCGGCGTGGCTGGGGGCATGACTGGCGGCGGCAGTGGAGCTGACGGGGTGGGCGGCGCCGATGGGGCCGCGAGTGGTGTGCCCGGCGAATCAGGTGCGGCGAACGCTAAGGTGAAAGACGCAGGCACTGCCGATGCTGACGGTCAAAGCACCGGAAAGAACTGACTTCGGCGCGTGTGTATTTGCGGGGTGAAGGATTGCGCCGCTGATTGCACAGCGGGATTGCAGCGCTGAATGCGCACCGCTGATTGCACCGCTGATTGCACAGCGTGATTGCGCCGCTGATTGCGCAGCGGGATTGCACCGCTGGATTGCACGGCAGGACGTCACAGCGCAGACACCACGCGCGTGCACACTGCTGTTTACTCCTCGCGCTCCGACATCGTGTTGATCACCTTGTCCAGCGCCGCGCCGAACGCGAGCTTTTCCTGTTCGTCGAGGCAGTCGAACATGTCCCCGTTCCACTTGCGCGCGATCGGCATCACCTTGCGAAACAGCGCGCGGCCTTCAGGGGTCAGCGACACCAGCACGACGCGGCCGTCTTCGGCGCTCGGCTCGCGCTTCACGAGTCCCTGCTTGATCAACGCCTCGGCCGCACGGCTCGCCTGACTCTTGTCGAGGTTGGCGTGCCGCGCCAGTTCCATGATCGAAAACGGCCCGAACGAGCCCACCGACGCAACCACCCGTGCTTCAGGCAATGTCACGCCCAATTTGTCCTGATAGCGCTCGCTGATGCCACGCTCGGCGAGTTTGTTCAGGACGTGCAGACGGTACGTGAGGAACTGTTCGAGTCCGGTTCTGGCGGAGGCCTTCATGGTCTTCCCGTGATGAGTGGCGCGGTCGCGGCGCTGTGATTGTTGCCGCAACCGTTCCGCCGGTCAACGCGCGCCGTATTTCAGGCGCGTCAATTGTTCGGCTGCGTCCGCCAGCAAACGCGCCGCATCGCGAATCGCGACCTCGAGGGTGATCGGCCCCGGGGCCGGCGAGAAGCAGCCACTGAAGTATTCGGCGAGGCGCGGCAGCGCCGCGGAGTCGACCGCGCCGGAGAGCAGCGTGGCCGGCACGCCCGCTGCCTGCGCATGACGGCAGGCAATGAACGGCGCCTTGCCGTGCAGCGTTTGCACATCCGAGCGGCCTTCGCCGGTGATCAGCCAGTTTGCGCCCTCGAGCGCCGCGTCCAGGCCGATCTGGCGCGCGACGGTTTCCGCGCCTGGCTCGAAGCGCGCGCCCAGCATGTGCAGGGCAAAGCCGAGACCGCCGGCCGCACCCGCGCCGGCCTGGTCGCGTGCCGTGCGGCCCAGCGCCGCCTCGAGCAGATCGGCGAAGCGGGCGAGGGCGGCGTCGATCGGGGCGACCTGTTCCGGCTTCACGCCCTTTTGCGGACCGAACACCGCAGTCGCGCCATGGTCGCCGGTGAGCGGGTTATCCACGTCCGACATGCCGACGAACTGTGTGTCCTTGAGGCGCGCGTCCAGTTGCGACACGTCGAGGCGCGCCACGCGCGCGAGTTGTTCGGGGGTGGCGTCGAGTTCCTTGTCCTGTGCGTCGAAAAGTTTCAGCCCGAGGCCGGCCAGCAAGCCGGCGCCGCCGTCGTTCGTGCTACTGCCGCCGAGCGCGACGAAAAAGCGCCGCACGCCTGCGTCGAGCAACACGCGAATCGCTTCGCCCATGCCGCGCGTGCTGCGCGCCTCGACGGGCACGCCCATGCCGACCGGGTCGGTAATGCCGACGACTTCCGCCGTCTCGATGATCGCGCTGCCATCGGCAAGCAGGCCGGTGAGTGCCTCGCGCACCGGGCCGGCCGCGCCGCGCACGCTCAGCTTGCGGCGCTCGCCGCCGCTCGTGAGCATGGCGTCGAGCGTGCCTTCGCCGCCGTCGGCCATCGGACAGATGCGCACGCTGGCATCCGGCCGGGCGCGCTGGATGCCGGACGCAATCGCCTGCGCGACCTGTTCCGCGCTGAGCGAACCTTTGAAGGAATCGGGAGCAATGACGACGACAGGCGAGGACGGCAAATTCGGCATGGTGTCTCTGAATGGTTGGAGTCGTTGCGAGGGCGGATATGAACAGAGGGAGGCGCAGCCCCAAGCGCGTCCATTAGCTTATCAGCATGGGCGCGCCGACTGAATATGTCGAACGGCATAGCCGGGATTGTCCGTGGGGGCGCGTACGGGAATCATCGGTAGAAACGCGCGCAGCGAGCGGGGCGCCATTGGCCATGTTGACCTGTGTGGCGGAAGCGGCGCCGCTGAAAGGGACTGTTAGATTGCCGCAAGCAGGCTGAAACCGGCGGGGCATGGGCGCGAAATGAGCAGCGAGCAACCACGGGGCTACCTGCAAACAGGTCAAAAACAGCGTGGAAAGCGGCCCGAACACCGATAAAAACGCGCGCAATCATCGAATCCCGGCTAAGCGCGCAAATAGTTTGCTAAAATATTCGGCTCTTTGGACCCAACCGTGCTGCCGGCGGCCTGCAAGCCCGCGGCGCAGGCGCGCAATCGATGCCGAGCGACGCAAATGCGACATCGGCGACATCGACAAGCGGCACGGAGAAGATAACTGATTCGCTCGAATAATTTTAGGACGATTGAAGCCATGGCTAACGTTGTTGAGAACCTCGGCAAGCTCGAACGCCGCGTAACGATTTCCCTGCCGAAGGACGCCGTGCAGAAGGAAGTGGACTCGCGTATCCGTCAACTCGCGAAGAACGTGCGCATGCCGGGTTTCCGCCCGGGCAAGGTACCGCTCAAGATGGTGACGCAACAGTATTCGGGCCAGGTGGAAGCCGAAGTGCTGAGCGACAAGGTCGGCAAGGAATTTTTCGACATCAGCCGCGCCGAAAACCTGCGCGTCGCCGGTCAGCCGAGCTTCGCGCCGAAGGCCGACGCTGCTGAAGGCGACTACGCGTTCGACGCGACGTTCGAGGTGTATCCGGAAGTGAAGCTGGGCGACGTCGCCACGGCTGAAATCGAACGCACCACGACCACCATCAGCGAAGCGGAAATCGACCGCACGCTGGACATCCTGCGCAAGCAGCGCGTGCATTTCCACGCTCGCGGCGAATCCGGCGAGCACGGCGACGGCGGCGCGGACACGGCCGCTAAAGACGGCGACCGCGTGACGGTCGATTTCGTCGGCAAGATCGACGGTGAAGCGTTCCAGGGCGGCAGCGCCGAAGACTTCGCATTCGTGCTGGGCGAAGGCCGCATGCTGCCGGAATTCGAAAAGGCAGCGCTGGGCCTGAAGGTCGGCGAGTCGAAGGAATTCGATCTGGCTTTCCCGGCTGACTATCACGGCAAGGATGTCGCCGGTAAGACCGCGCAATTCACGATCACGATGAAGAAGATCGAATGGCCGCATCTGCCGGAAATCGACGCTGAATTCGCGAAGTCGCTCGGTATCGAAGACGGCGATCTGGTCAAGATGCGCGCTGAGATCAAAGACAATCTCGAACGCGAAGCGAAGCGCCGCACGCAAGCCATCGTCAAGAATCAGGTGATGGACGCACTGCTGAAGATTTCGGAACTCGACGTGCCGGCCGCATTGATCGCACAGGATCAGGAACGCCTGGTCGGCATGGCGCGTCAGGACCTCGAGCAACGTGGCGTGCCGAACGCCGCCGACGCACCGATCCCGGCTGAAATGTTCAAGGAACAGGCTGAGCGCCGCGTCAAGCTGGGCCTCGTGCTGGCCGAGCTGGTCAAGGCCAACGAACTGCAAGCCAAGCCGGAGCAGATTCGTGCCGAAGTCGACGAATTCGCGAAAAGCTACGAAGACCCGAAGGAAGTCGTCCGCTGGTATTATTCCAATCAGCAGCGCCTTGCAGAAATGGAAGCGTATGTCGTTGAAGCCAACGTCGTCGATTTCGTCCTCAGCAAGGCCAAGGTGACGGACAAGGAAGTAAGCTTCGAAGAACTGGCAAGCGCAACGGCGCAAGCGTAAGCGTCGCTGCAACGGCGTGCCGGCTGTCGGAGCGACGGCTCGCACGCCGTTTTTTTGTGCTGTGAAAGTGCGGTGCGTTTTGCATGGCGCGTTTACACCGTTTCACACCGTGTCGCACGCCGCGTTCGCACTGTGATCGGGCACTTGAATACGGGCTCGTCGACCACACCTGTCTAGCATCTAATATTTAGAATATTTCCAGACAAGGATCCATTGCATGACCTTTCGCGCCCAAATGCTGGACACGTTGACCTCCCAGTCGTCCCGGGATCTCGAAGCGCAGGCGCTCGGACTGGTGCCGATCGTCGTGGAAACGAGCGGCCGGGGCGAGCGCTCGTATGACATCTATTCGCGTCTGTTGAAGGAACGCATCGTGTTCCTGGTCGGCGAGGTGAACGACCAGACGGCTAACCTCGTCGTCGCGCAGATGTTGTTCCTTGAAAGTGAAAATCCGGACAAGGACATCAGCTTCTACATCAACAGTCCGGGCGGGTCGGTGTCGGCCGGGATGGCGATCTACGATACGATGCAGTTCATCAAGCCGGACGTGTCGACGTTGTGCATGGGGCTTGCGGCGAGCATGGGCGCGTTCCTGCTGGCGGCGGGCGCCAAGGGCAAGCGCTTTGCGCTGCCGAATTCGCGTGTGATGATCCACCAGCCGCTGGGCGGCGCGCGTGGCCAGGCGTCGGACATCGAAATCCAGGCGCGTGAGATCCTGTACCTGAAGGAGCGGCTGAATCATCTGCTCGCGCACCATACCGGCCAGCCAGTCGAGCGTATCGCACGCGACACCGACCGCGACAACTTCATGTCCGGCGACGACGCGCAAGCTTACGGTCTGGTTGACCAGGTGGCGCACAAGCGTCCTTGAAGTGTCCATGAATCGCCGATGCGGTCTTGCCCCAAAATGGGGTGAGGCCGTCGTCGGATCGGTTGTGAAATAATCAAGACTCGTCCGAGCGCCTGCGGCAAACGCCGTCACCTTGGCTCAAGCCCAGCCGCGCCCAAACTGCGAGGCCGGGGCAAACGGCGTATCATGTAATCGAGTGTCCGGAGGCTCACACATCTATGGCGGACAAGAAAGGTTCTAACAGCGAAAAGCTGTTGTATTGCTCGTTCTGCGGCAAGAGCCAGCATGAAGTCAAAAAACTGATTGCCGGCCCGTCGGTGTTCATCTGCGATGAATGTATCGACCTGTGCAACGAAATCATCCGCGATGAGGCTGCAGGGGCGGGCATCGAGGCGGGCTTGTCCAAGTCCGATCTGCCGAGTCCGCAGGAAATCCGTGAAATCCTCGACCAGTACGTGATCGGTCAGGAACGCGCGAAGAAGATTCTCGCGGTCGCGGTGTACAACCACTACAAGCGCCTCAAGCACCTCGACAAGAAGGATGAAATCGAGCTGTCCAAGAGCAACATCCTGCTGATCGGGCCGACCGGCTCCGGCAAGACCTTGCTCGCGCAGACGCTCGCACGCCTTCTGAACGTCCCGTTCGTCATTGCCGATGCAACGACGCTGACGGAAGCCGGCTACGTCGGCGAAGACGTCGAGAACATCATTCAGAAGCTGCTGCAGAACTGCAATTACGAAGTCGACAAGGCCCAGCGCGGCATTGTCTACATCGACGAAATCGACAAGATCAGCCGCAAGTCCGACAATCCGTCGATCACCCGCGACGTGTCGGGCGAAGGTGTGCAACAGGCCTTGCTGAAACTGGTCGAAGGCACGATGGCGTCGGTGCCGCCGCAGGGTGGCCGTAAGCATCCGAATCAGGACTTCATTCAGGTCGACACCACCAATATTCTGTTCATTTGCGGTGGCGCATTCGACGGCCTCGAGAAAGTCATCGTTGACCGTACCGAGAAGACCGGTATCGGCTTTGGCGCGAGCGTGAAGAGCAAGCAGGACCGCGACGCCGGCGAAGTGCTGCGCGAAGTGGAGCCGGAAGATCTGATCAAGTTCGGTTTGATTCCCGAACTGATCGGTCGTCTGCCGGTGGTGGCTACGCTCGGCAAGCTCGACGAAGCGGCGTTGATGAAGATCCTCGTCGAACCGAAGAATGCCTTGGTGAAGCAATACCACAAGCTGTTCAACATGGAACGCGTCGAGCTCGAGATTCGCCCGGCTGCGTTGCAGGCCGTTGCACGTAAGGCGATTCGTCGCAAGACGGGCGCTCGCGGCCTGCGCTCCATCCTGGAACAGGCGTTGCTTGACGTGATGTACGACTTGCCGCAGATGAAAGGCGTTAGCAAGGTCATCATCGACGACAACGTGATTGACGGTGACGGTAAACCCCTACTGATCTACGAAGATGCGCCCAAAGTGGCGGGTTCGAACTGATCGGCTTTCGGGTTATGCAAAAAAAGCCGTTCATGGCAACGTGAACGGCTTTTTTCGTTTATCGTGTGGTCAGGATGGTTGTTTTCACTATGGAGTCACTGAACCTTCGGAGTCACTGAACTTTTCCCACACGCGGAGGCTTGCAATCTTTTCTGCCGGCCTCACCTATCGAACGAACTGATTCCACTCATGGGGAAATGAAATGTCAGGAACCCAACTCCTTCCGCCGGAACGCATTACGCTCCCGCTGCTCCCGCTGCGTGACGTAGTCGTCTTCCCGCACATGGTGATTCCGCTCTTCGTAGGCCGCCCGAAGTCGATCAAGGCTCTCGAAGCAGCGATGGAAGGCGGCAAGCACATCATGCTCGTCGCCCAGAAAACGGCTGCGAAAGATGAGCCGACCGAAAAGGACATGTACGAAGTAGGGTGTGTTGCCAACATCCTGCAAATGCTGAAGCTGCCAGACGGCACGGTTAAGGTACTCGTCGAAGGCTTGCAGCGCGCAAAAACGCTTTCCATCGAAGAACAGGAAACGCAGTTTTCGTGCGAAGTCATGCCGCTCGAACCCGACCACGCCGACAGCGCTGAAACTGAAGCGCTGCGCCGCGCGATCGTGTCGCAGTTCGACCAGTATGTGAAGCTGAACAAGAAGATCCCGCCGGAGATCCTGACGTCGCTGTCGGGCATCGACGAGGCGGGTCGTCTGGCCGATACGATCGCGGCGCATCTGCCGCTCAAGCTCGACCAGAAGCAGCACATCCTCGAGATGTTCCCGGTCATCGAGCGCCTCGAGCATCTGCTCGCGCAACTCGAAGCCGAGATCGACATCCTGCAGGTCGAAAAGCGCATCCGCGGGCGTGTGAAACGCCAGATGGAGAAGAGTCAGCGCGAGTACTACCTGAACGAGCAGGTCAAGGCGATCCAGAAGGAACTGGGCGAAGGCGAAGAAGGTGCGGATCTCGAGGAACTCGAGAAGCGCATCACGGCTGCCCGTATGCCGAAGGAAGCCAAGAAGAAGGCCGACGCCGAGCTGAAGAAGCTCAAGCTGATGTCGCCGATGTCCGCTGAAGCGACCGTCGTGCGCAACTACATCGATACGCTGATCGGCTTGCCGTGGCGCAAGAAGAGCAAGGTCAACAACGACCTCTCGAATGCGGAACGCGTGCTCGACGAAGACCACTTCGGTCTCGAGAAAGTGAAGGAACGCATTCTCGAGTATCTCGCGGTCCAGCAACGTGTCGACAAGGTCAAAGCGCCGATTCTGTGCCTCGTTGGGCCTCCGGGTGTCGGTAAGACGTCGCTGGGTCAGTCGATCGCTCGCGCTACGAACCGCAAGTTCGTGCGCATGGCGCTCGGCGGCGTGCGCGACGAAGCCGAGATTCGCGGTCACCGTCGTACGTATATCGGTTCGATGCCCGGCAAGATTCTGCAAAGCCTGACCAAGGTCGGCGTGCGCAATCCGCTCTTCCTGCTCGACGAAGTCGACAAGATGGGCCAGGATTTCCGCGGCGATCCGTCGTCGGCATTGCTCGAAGTGCTCGATCCGGAGCAGAACCATACGTTCGCCGATCACTACGTCGAAGTCGACTTCGATCTGTCGGACGTGATGTTCGTGGCAACGTCGAACTCGCTGAACATTCCGCCGCCGTTGCTCGACCGCATGGAAGTGATCCGTCTGTCGGGTTACACGGAAGACGAGAAGGTCAGCATCGCGCAACGTTATCTTTTGCCCAAGCAGAAGAAGAACAACGGCCTCAAGGATGGCGAGGTCGATGTGACGGAAAGCGCGATCCGCGACATCATTCGTTACTACACGCGTGAAGCGGGCGTCCGTTCGCTCGAGCGTGAAATTTCGAAGATCTGCCGCAAGGTCGTGAAGATGCTTCTGCTGAAGAAGGCGGAAGGCGCGGTGAAGGTCGACGGCAGCAATATCGACACCTTCCTCGGCGTGCGCAAGTATGACTTCGGTCTGGCCGCCAAGGAAAATCAGGTCGGTCAGGTCACGGGTCTTGCGTGGACGGAAGTGGGCGGCGATCTGCTGACCATCGAAGCCGCGGTGATGCCGGGCAAGGGCAATGTGATCCGCACGGGTTCGCTTGGCGACGTAATGAAGGAATCCGTCGAAGCTGCGCGCTCAGTGGTCCGCTCGCGTTCGCGCCGTCTGGGGGTCAAGGACGAAGCGTTCGAGAAGCAGGATATTCACATCCACGTGCCGGAAGGCGCGACGCCGAAGGACGGTCCGTCGGCCGGCATCGCGATGACTACCGCGCTGGTGTCGGTGTTGACCGGTATTCCGGTTCGTGCCGATGTCGCGATGACGGGCGAAATCACGCTGCGTGGCGAAGTCCTGCCGATCGGCGGCTTGAAGGAAAAACTGCTGGCGGCGCATCGCGGCGGCATCAAGCTGGTGCTGATTCCGGAAGAAAACGTCAAGGACTTGACGGAGATTCCGGACAACGTGAAGAACGCGATCGAAATCATGCCGGTCCGCTGGATCGACAGGGTGCTCGAACTTGCGCTCGAACGTGTGCCGCAGGCGTTGCCGGAAGAAGAGTCCAAGCCTGCTGCGCCTGTCGCAGCGGCCGAGCCGGGCAAGGACGCCGGTGCCACGGAAGTCGTGAAGCACTAAGTTAGCCGGCGGCGAAAGCTGTTTGCCGTACAAAAACCCGCGACCCTGGTCGCGGGTTTTTTATTGCCGGCGAGATACCGGAAGTCACGCCAGGCGGGCATGCAATCCCATTTTTTGAGCAAAGAGCGCTCCCAGTCGTGGACTGGTTGCGCGCGCATCGATCTACGGCAGGATTTGGTGATAGGAGGCCGCCCTCCAGAAGCGCTTAAATCAGGCTCAACCCCGCTTGACACAAGGGTTTCGGCCAATTCTAATGAGTCGGCTCGGCGTTACCCGCCAGCCGCGTGATGCCAGGCGCTACAGAGCGCCGTCACGATTGCCATAAACATTCTCGGGGGTTGGAATGAATAAAACGGAATTGATCGATCACATTGCACAGCAAGCCGATATTTCGAAGGCCGCGGCCGGCCGTGCACTTGACGCAGTGATCGGCGGGGTCAAAGGTACGTTGAAGAAGGGCGGTTCGGTGACTTTGGTGGGGTTTGGCACCTTTGCCGTGGGCAAGCGCACCGCGCGTACGGGACGCAATCCGCGCACCGGCGCCGCTATCAAGATCAAGGCAGCGAAGGTTCCTAAATTTAGGCCTGGCAAAGCTCTGAAGGATGCGCTAAACTAATGGGCTTGCTGCTTGAGGAATTGCAGATTCGTCAGAGAGAAATGCGAAGAAGTGCGACGAATTCTGCGTGACTTGGTGTCACACTAGTTGATACGCAAGTTGCTCAGTCAGGCGGCAAAAGCGGAAGCACGCTGAATCGTGAAACGGGTGCTTAGCTCAGTTGGTAGAGCGGCGCCCTTACAAGGCGTAGGTCGGGAGTTCGAGCCTCTCAGCACCCACCATTTCCGTTTCACGAGGATGTCCAGAGGCGTCCATAGATGTCCGGTGCAATCCGCTGAAACCCGCATGGCTAATGGCTCTGCGGGTTTTTTATTGCTTGTCGCCAATCAAAAGACGTCCGACGAAGGCCAGCGAAAGCTGGCCTTTTATCGTTGTATTTTTCGTTGTATTTTGACTCCTGTGTCCGCGACTGCTCAGGTATACAACGATGGCTCGCTCCCCGCTTCACCAACTTACACGGCTCGAGATCGCCAACGCAAAGGCAGCTGCCAGGCCTTACGCTTTGTCGGATGGCGGGCGACTTTACATTCTGATCAAACCGGACGGGGCGAAGCTTTGGCGATGGAATTACGATTTCGCCGGCAAGACCAAAACGATGGCGCTGGGTGGGTGGCCAGAGGTGTCGGAAAAAGAGGCTCGCGCTGCTCATGCTGCGGGCCGTGAACTGCTTCGGCAGGGCATTGATCCGATGCAACGCAGGCGCGAGGCGAAGGCTCAAGCTAGGTTTAACGCCGACGCGACTTTTGAAGCGGTGGCAAAAGTCTGGATCGGGGAGCAGAAAGCGCACTGGTCTGCAGACTATCTGGACAAGATCCAGCGGCGGCTTGCTAAGAACGTCTATCCATGGCTCGGTAATCGCCCGATAGCCCAGATCGCTACGCCAGAGTATGTCGAAATAATCCATCGGGCTCGCGATCGTGGCGTGGTCGACACGGCGAGGCGAGTGCGCGAAACCTGCAATTGCGTATTTCGGCATGCAGTTGAGAATGGGCTGATCAAGTCATCGGAGAATCCGGCAATCGATCCTAAGGTGGGAGGCGTTAGAACGCCGCCCGTGCGGCACTATGCGGCAATTATCGACCCTGACGCGCTGGGTCAGCTGGTGCGTGCGATACGATCCTACAAGGGCACATCTATCGTTCGCGCTGCCTTGCAATTCACCCCGTTGGTATTTCAGAGGCCTGGCCAGGTGAGAGCCGCTCGATGGGAGCAGTTCGATCTGGACAAGGCGCTCTGGACATGTCCGGCAATGATGATGAAGGGAAAGCTGGAGCGTAAGAGAAGCGGGCCGCCGCATCTAGTACCGTTGTCGCGCCAGGCAGTTGAAATACTCCGGGAGTTGTATCCACTGACCGGACCGGAGGGCTACGTCTTCCCGAGCCGCAAGGCTGGCCTGCCGATGTCGGACGGCACTGTCAATGCTGCCTTGCGAACCTTGGGTTATTCGGGGCAGGAAATGACTGGTCACGGCTTTCGTGCAACTGGTCGTACCCTTATTCGAGAGCGCCTCGGGTATGCCAAAGAAATCGTCGAGCGCCATCTTGCGCACGGCAGTGACGAGGAGCTGGGGGATGCGTACGATCGAACTCAGTTCTTTGAGCAGCGGCAACGGATGAGCCAGGACTGGGCTGATTATCTTGATCGTCTTGCTGTCGACAAGACTATCAAAAACGATAGCTCGCCATCGGCCACGCCGGCGAGGAAAAGGGTATTGTCGGCGGACGGCGTCATGACTAGCGGCGAATTGCAACCCGCAGCTGCAAGTCTCGAGTCGACTGTTGATACTCCGAGTGCTGGAGCAGGCGTGTAATCGCACCCGGGCATCGAGCGATCATTTCTAGTTCGACTGCACCAGCACGGACACAGCAAGGCTGCTTCGCCTCGTCGTCATATTTTGCGCAGAGGGGGCTCGTCTGGACTGTAGCAGTCCCGTCGCCCTCCTCGGGCAGGCGATCGCCACCCAGCCGCCGACATATCGCAGCCATGATTTGGCCACGGCCAGATGTGGGGTCCCTGATTATTCGACTACCCAAGTGCACTGCGAGTGGCTGCTTGTTCATGCGCAAGGCAGGGGGACACGAGCCTATCCTATGCAGTTTTGGCATTCATCTGCGCCAGCTAATACGCTTTTTTTGTCGAGAGTTTTAAACGCACTGCGTACCTAGTCTACCGATTTGCCCCTGCAGGCCGTGCAGGCGGAGTTCAGCGTGATGGACGCTCGATTCGACGTGGCCCGCGTTATTTGCGCAGACGAAATAGGACAGTGCTAAGCTAAATCGTGGCTTGTCGTAAAGGGCTTTCGCTTCGGAAAGCTTTCGAACATGACAAACGTAATATCTGAGCTGGGCTTTCTTTGCCCCAAGTGTGGCGTCCCAATGGAGGACGGTTGGGAGATTCTCGCTGCGGGAGAGGTTCACCGCCTCACTTGCCAGTGCTGCGGCACCGAGTTCGACGGTTTGATTGTCGAATGTCTCGCTTGTGGATCCGAAGACTTTATTACGAGCGTCTCGGCAATCGATCCAGAGGAAATCGCCTGCTCTTCATGCGGTCATTGCAATCGTCCTAGCAGAGCTGACGATGAAGAGTCTTGTTTATGAGCGCGGGCTCAATATCGGCGGGGAACACATCGTGCTCAGTTTATTCAAGACAGCGCGCGGTTTTTCTCTCGAGCGACGGGTTATTGAAAGGGATCAAACGGCGTCCGTTCAGGTCCTTCCGATTACTGCCTTGCGGGACTTACATCGATTCGCAAGTGCGGATCCTTATTCGGCAGAACTGGCTCCGTTGTATTACGAAGTTCGGCGTCACCTTGTAGAAAATCGCGTGGCCGAATAGCTAGGCGAGCGCGTGAAGGGGTTGAGGAGGGTGAAGAAATGACTACCCAACAGACGTCCCCTGAAGTAAGCAGGTTTTTCGAAAAAATCATGGTCGCCAAGGACGAATCTGAATTAGCAGATTACGTAAGATCGCTCGTCATTGCGCTTGGCGGGGAGTCGTATGTGTTCGTTTCACTCCATCCCGGTGTTACAACGGCTAGCCGTGCCACACATCGCTTTCTCATTGGTTGCCGCCCCGAATGGTGCCAGATGTATAACGCCAATAAATGGTATATGACCGATCCATTTTTGGAGTATGCGCGAAGCAACACCGCACCGATCACTGGATCGGAGGTAGTCGTTGAAACGCAAGGCCAGCGCGAAATGCTCGCAGCGGCAAGCAAAAACGGGTTCAGAAGCGGGATCGTTGTGCCTGTTCATGCCAGCACGACAGAGCGTATGGGCGTTCTGTACATCGGATCCGACGATAGTCAGGCAGTAGGGGAAAAGAGGCTCACTGCGCAGCGATTGTATTTCAGGGCGCTTGCCATGGAATTGCTCGACTGGTCCATCCGAACGGCGAAACACGAGGTCCTTGAGGCGCATGGTATTACTGAGATGGATCTTCGCGTAGTGGGTTACCTTAAAAGTGGATTTACCGCAGAGGACATTGCTCGTGAGCTTGATGTCTCGGTCCAGACCGTCTACGGAAACTATAAAAAAATAAAGGATAAGCTTGGGGTTTCGCACATCTCAGAAGCGGTTAAGTTCGCGGAAGTGAATGACCTTCTGGCGTAATTCGGGCCGAGCGTTTTGGCTCTCACTCACTTTACCGACGATCGCAGGCGTCTCATTCTCTATCGGATACCCTTGGGCATTTGTGGTTGTGGTCCTGTGCGTTCTTCCTGCACTGGACGCGGCGATAGGGCGAGGTACCCCGCGACTGGGGCAAGCCACCGAGAAGACACACGAAGATCAGGTGCCTTGTTGGTTCGCTCTCACTTGGGCCTCAGCAGTCGCGATCGGCGCGTACCATGCATCAAACGCGTCTTGGATGAAATTGATCGGATTTGCCGTCGCGTGCGGAATGTTAAGCGCGATCGCAATGGCACACCTGCATGAGCTAACGCACCGACAAGCTAGAATATGGCAACAGGTTAGCGACCTGGCATTCGTCATCGCCGGCTATCCGCATTACCGGGTCGCGCACCGATTGCATCATCAGCACGTTGGAGATCCGCAGTTCGGCTCGACGGCGGCATTGGGTACGTCCGTCTGGCGCCATGTTGGACGCTCCTACGCAGCAGCTTTGATAGCGTCGTTTTCGCGGCATTCCTATCCGTGCGGCAGGGTACCGCATAGTGTCTTTCGAAATGCGCTCTTCTCAATACTGTTGCTGGGACTGGCAGCGTTTCTGCAATGGAGGATCGCTTTTTTCTACATCGGATACGCCATTGTCAGCGTGTTTGTCGTTGAGGCCGTCGGGTACATGCAGCACTACGGATTCGCACCGGACTTATCACGTACTGCTATCACCTCGTGGGACGTTGACTTCTGGTTGTCGAACTGCCTCTTGGTGAACAACGGATTCCATAACGCTCATCATCGGGACGGTGAAGTACCCTATCCGGGTCTTGCTGCACAACGAGTCACGCTACCCGGAGGCTACTTTCAGATGCTTTGGTTGACGCTTCTCCCACCGTTTTGGTTTTCGATAATGGACCGGCGAGTTAAAGTCTTACTCAGGCGGGTTCGACGTCAGAACTTCGGTCTCTGCAATCAGGTGTCTCGCGATGTTTGCAAGGTACGTTGAGTCAAGCGTTTCGAGTTGGATTTTGATGGAATACTCGGTATGCACATAATTTTTCTTTGTCGAACGAAGGTACGCGGGGTCATAGTAGTCCCGCATGATGCTCTCAAAGAGAGCGTCGATGTCCTGGCGTTCAGCCATTGATACCCATTTCTCCAGTGTCATACCGCTTAGGAGTGCTTTCAGATAACTAAGTTGGGCGACCAAAGCCACGGGGTCTCTCTCGAAGTGGGGATACTCGTGGCGCCACATGGCGATTCTTTCGGACATTGGGGTCTCGACGGCGAACAGACGTCCACCATGCATTCTGTGAAACAACGTCGCCGGTAGTTGAACGTGCCCAATTCTCTTGCTTTCATTTTCAATCCATACCGGCTTTGCCAGGTCTAGACGACCTATCTCTGCAAGCAGGAGGCTGTCGAACAATTTTTGACTTGGCTGCGCCCGGCCCGGAATCGCCCCGATGATTGACCCTCGGTGTGAGGCAAGAGCCTCCAGATCGATGACCTGCGCACCAGCTTCCCTTAACGCAAGTAGCAGGCGAGTTTTTCCACAACCGGTGGGACCAGAGAGCACATTGAATTGCAAGTGCTTAGGGACTTCGTCAAGGGTTTGACGCACCCAGTTTCGATATCCTTTCCAGCCCGCCGGAAGCCGCTCGACCTTGTAGCCGATTGTTTCGAGCGTGTCTGTCCAAAGCTTGCTTCGCTTCCCGCCACGAAAACAATAAACGAGAATTGACATCCGCCGACTGGTTCGAAAAAACGGAAGCTCGAGGTGCCGAGCGATGTTTTTCAGGGAGTAAGCGACACCGATCTGATACGCACGCATAGGGTCGATGCGGTGCATAGTACCGACTTCCGCATACTCATCGTCGAAGACGACCGGAAGGTTTATGGCTCCTGGCAAATGATCTTCGGCGAATTCGCGCGGGCTTCGAGCGTCGATAACCAGGTCAAATTTTCCCAGAGTATCCAAATCGTACATGTCGAGCTCCGACTATCACGGCATGATCGAAAAGTCAATGCCAAATGGCGTTGCCCCGATCCTAGGAATGCCGGACTAAACTTTCGCTTACTGGGCAGCCAACAGCCGCAACTCTCGCTTCGAGTTGGCAATACTTTCTGCACCGGCGGAATGACCGTTGCGGCTTCGCTCACCTATGTCCAGCGTACGGCGTTGGAAGTCGGAGCAATGGATATTCTGTTTGGAATATAGGCCGGTTTTATGCAGACGGGATCGAAGCATTAGAAAGAAGTTAGACATTGGATGCGTTGTCGCACGATGCGATAGGCCGGTGACCCGTCAACGAAGGCGGCAGCCGACGCGATCATTCCGTAATGGTACAGAGTGCAGCCGGGGGCAAAGATTGATGCAGCGTAACGCTGCAGGCAATGAGGACGTGTCATGGACCACGCACATAATGCATGCCAGCCACCTGTCGCTCGCGACGGAGCTGTCTCAGCGTCTGACACCAACGCGTTGCAGCGACGCTTTGATCAGGCCGAAGCGGATGTTCGTCGGCTAAAAGAGCGGTTAAGTGACAAGGACCGACAGTTAGCCGAAATGGGGAAGGCGCTCCTGCGCACGGTGGCTTTGCATCATGCAATCGAGGAACGGCAGGAGGAAGAACTTGAGTCTTTGCGTGCGATGGTTCCGGCGTGGAAAACCTGCCAGTGCGTATGCGACGGGCCGTCGGAGTATTCCGACGGGATTACGGTTCATCTGCCCTTTATTACCGAAATTCTTTCAGGGATGTTCGATGTGATGCACACTTTCTGGTCTGGTTATGACGAGAACAATCCGCCGAAATCGTCTGTGGTCGCACATGCGATTGACGAACGGTTAAACCTCAGAGCTCAACCCGATGGCGAAGCGTCGCGCAGCGGACAAACGTATGCGTCAGCGATTCGGCCAGACTGGCTCAAGGAAGCCGACAGTCGGCATCACGTGCGGCCGCGGACCTGACGGGGCACCTTGACGGTAAGACGGGTTTGCCCGTCGCTTGATCCCACTACTTGAATGAACCTTGTAGCCCGGTACCTTGCCGGCGACGACAACAGGGTTTGTCATGAGCGAAACAACACGCCATTCGCTTGCGATTCTTCGGCGCAAGCAGGTCGAACGTGAAGTGGGGCTATCGCGATCGACGATCTATCAACGCATCAAAGACGGAACATTTCCGCGACCTGTCCGGCTGGGTATGCGCGCCGTGGGGTGGCGTGCAGGGGACATCGATGACTTTTTGCGTGATCCTGCTGGCTACCGCTCGCCACTGGCATCTGACAGCGGCGGAGGGGAGATGGCCCATGAGCAACACTGACGGTGCAATCCGGCTCGACGAGCGTCTGCGCAACTGGGCCAATGCGGACAAGGCCTGGAGTGACGCCGCGGACGCGGCGTGTGTGGACGCTGCGTTGCGTCGGCTTTCATCGCACCACCAGGAATTGTTACGTATGGCGTACGTGTGGCGCGCTGATCGTGGTGTCATTTGCAGACGCCTGAAAATCCCTCAACGGCCGTGGTGTCGATACGAACTCGAGGTCACGCAAGCGAAGGCCGAGCTCGCGCGATTGCTAAATGATGAGTGAGCATAAAAATATTTTGGAATGCTTCGGAATGGTACAGAACAAATTGGAACTCAGAGAGAAATTAGTCGGGCGAGAAGGCCTTGAAGCACGGATAATTTCCTCCTAAAGTTGATCTCAACAATCTGTCCCGGTCAACGTGCATAGCACGACCGAGTACGCGTTAGCGGCCCCGAAGTACTGACCTATCTGCCAATGGCGTGACTGTCGGAATATGAAGAAAGCCTGCATTCGCAGGCTTTTTTGCGTTCTACCGCACCGGAGATCGAGGTTTCCCTTTGATCCGCGGTTTGTCTCCCGGCGCCACGGGCTTCTTGTCCGTCGTCTGAGATACAGGTTGGTGGTTCGGTGCATCACCTGAGGCGAGTGACTGACCATGAAAACGCTTCTGATCGCCACCGAACAGGGTGGCGCCGGCAAGACGGCGATGCTGTGCCAGTTCGCCCATTACCTGCATTGGGTGCGGCACCTACGGGTGCTCGTTATCGACGCGGCCGAGCCGCCATGCAGCACCGCCTCGCTGGTGCGGGCGTGTAAGGCTGTCGTGCTGCGTGGAGAAAAGTCGATCACACAATCCGAGCGGAGGGATATAGAGGCGCCGGGATTCTGGGTGTTGCCGACGAGTACCGTACCATCGTTGACGCTAGGGCCTGGCGACGACGGGGCGCGCTACTACGCAAATGTCCGGCATTTGCTCTTCGTTTTGGCGACGTTGGCGGATGTCTGCCTGATCGACAGTCCACCACTCCCGGATCTGCGCGCCATTTGTATCGAATCGACGGTCGACGCAATGTTGAGTCCGATCCAACTCAATCGGGAATCGCTTGACGGCGTCGCCGACCTGATCAATGGCCCGCACGGTATGCGGCAGATACGTGCAAAGCTGAACCCCGCACTGCAGTTCGTCGGCCTTCTACCGAACATGGTGGAAGCAACATCGCTGGGACGCGAGAACGCCCGTGCCATCGAGACCCGGTTCGGACCCTGGCTAATTGCTGACCCGGGGAGACCGGGCAGATATCTGCACATCCCACGTTTCGTCGCAATCCAGAGGGCACAAGCGGAAGGTGTGCCAGTTGTAGAGCTTGTCGGAAGGGAACCTACTGCGCGCAGGGCATGGCAGACCATGCTGGCTTGTTTCGAGGCGCTGACTGGGTACTTGCATCTCGATGAGGTCACCTACGATGCGGAGGCCTGACATGCGTGATGCTTTGACACGATACGCCGCAGGTCACTGGTCGTTCGTTGCGGTCGTGCTGGCTGCCGCTTGCGCGTTTGCGCCGGGGATCGCTCATGCTGGCGGCTGGGGTTGCCAGGTGATTCTGTGCCTGTCGAACCCTGGTGGCCCGGAGCAGTACAGCGAATGCGTGCCACCGATCGAAAAACTATGGAGGGCGTTGCGCCACGGCGATCCATTTCCGACCTGCGATTTCGGTGCTGGCAGCTCGCAAGGAACGTTTGCGGGCAACACCTTCGCGAGCAGCGGCTATTGCCGTGAAGACCTGCTCTACTGGGGTGGGGCGGAGCAGAGTGAACTGCTGTGCGGCGCTTCCGGTGCGATTAATGTCGACATCGACAATCAACTCTATACCCGTGTCTGGTGGGGCGTAAGAGGTCAGATGCCGACAATCACCGAATTCTACGGTGCCGGGAGTGCGCAGGTGCCTCACGACCCGACACAGTCCGCAACGCTTTTCCTGCAGCAGATGGAGCAGCAGGAGAACGGTTTCGGCGGAGGGCACTGAAAATGCCGCTCGACTTCATGGCGCTCGCGCAGCAGTGCGCGCCGCAAATCGCCCCGGTCACAATGGCGGCGCTTGTGCGCACTGAGTCTGGATTCAACCCCTACGCGATTGGCATCGTGCACGGCCGGCTGCTGCGGCAACCATCGAATGTGGTCGAAGCGATCGCCACAGCGCACGCACTCGAGGCTGCCGGCTGGAATTTCAGCACAGGACTCGCGCAGGTGAACCGCGCTAATTGGCTCGCGTACGGGTTGACGGAGCAAAATGCATTCGAGCCTTGCCGCAATCTGACCGTCGGCGCAACCATTCTCCAACGTTGCTTCATGTCCGCATATCGTGCACAAGCCGATACCCAAGCGGCGCTTCGGGCAAGTCTGTCCTGCTATGCGAGCGGCGATTTTTCGACGGGATATCGCACGGGTTACGTACAGCGCGTGGTGAAGAGCGCACAGCAGCCCGTTCCGACGTTCACGATCACCGTTCCGTCTATCGCGCCGATCCCGGTGTTGCCCGTCGAGTCCGGAATGCCTGCTAACCCCGGTCGATCGCATCCGGTGGCTCGTCGACCGCTACGGCTCGATCGAGACGATGCATCGTCGGATGGACAGGAAGGTGAACCGGACAATAGCGCAGTAGTGTTCTAATCGGCGATTCAGGTGGTGGCACGCGCAGATAGCAGACGCAAAGGAGTTAGTCATGTATTTAGGAATACGTATAAAAGTATCTAGTCAATGTTTGCAGTTGCTTCGTATCGTCTTGGACTGTCAGTTGGCGAAGAAGCTTGCCATATCGACCTCGACGCTACTGCTCTCGACGTCGGCGTGGGCACAACTCTCGCAAGTTAACACGCTACTGAACACGATCCAGACGACGCTGCTCGGTGTCGGGGGCGTGATCTGTTCGATTTCCATTATCTGGGCGGGTTTTCGGATGATGTTCCAGCACGCCCGGTTCGGCGACATCGCGAACGTCTTCATCGGCGGACTCTTCGTCGGCTGTGCGACGGTGATCGCCGGCATGCTGATCCCGACAAGCTGATTCCTGAGAGTCGAATCATGAATCCTTTCAAGGATCCCGTTTTTAAGGGCTGCACCCGTCCTGCGATGCTGTGGGGCGTGCCACTCGTGCCATTCCTGATGGTCGACGGTGGCATGCTGATTCCGGCCATCTGGGCGTTGCTGGCGAGTCCCTCGCTGGGCGTCGCCATCCTCTTTCTGATGATTCCGGTGTTCGTCGTGATGCGTGTGATCACGCGCCATGACGACCAGCGCTTCGCTCAGTACGCGCTGCGCCTTCGAATGATGCTCCGTCAGGGCAACCGTCGGTTCTGGGGGGCGCACGCCTACGTGCCCGTCCGCCTGAAAAGGAGGGCGTGACATGCCTGCCGAGCCCCAACTCGTCGCCGTGGCGAACAGGGAAGTCCCGCTTGCCGACTACATCCCATACTCGACGCATGTGACGGATTACGTCATCAAGACGCGCGAAGGCGACTACCTCCAGATCTGGAAGGTTGCGGGCATCGCGTTCGAAGCAGCGGATCCGGCCAACATCCTAACGCGTCACGACGGATTCAATCAACTCGTGCGCGGGCTCGCCGGTGGCCATGTGGCGCTGTGGTCGCACCGCATACGTCGGCGTGTGTCGGATCACTTCGCAACGCCCTACGGCAACCGCTTTTGCCAGGAACTGGCCACGCGCTATTACGCGAGCTTCTCCGGCTATCGCATGATGGCGAATGAGCTGTACTTGACGCTCGTATACCGCCCCAACCGGATGAAGCTCGGCCGCGTCTTCAGCCGTGCTGCCCGCCGCACGCGCGACGATATCCGGCGTGGCCAGCACGACGCGCTGAAGGTCATGGTCGAGCTGGCCGCCCAGGTCGAATCGAGTCTCAAACCCTACGATCCGGTCGCGCTGTGCGTTTATACCAGGCAGAGCCACCATGACAGACGTCCGCGCCGATATTCGTCAGCGCTTGAATTGCTTGGTTATCTGGTGAACGCCGCATGGGAGCTCGAGCCGGTTCCGGCTGGTCCGATCCGTGATGCGCTGCCAACGTCACGCTTGTTCGTCAGCGCCGAGAAGGTCGAGATCCGCATGCCAGCCGCGACCCGCTTTGCCGCGATGCTCGACCTCAAGGACTACCCGGAAGACACAGAGCCTGGCGTGCTCAACGGACTGCTATACGGTGATTTCGAGTACATCGAGACGCAGAGCTTCACGATCCTCGACAAGCCCAGCGCGAAAGATGCATTGGAGCGGCAGCGTAACCAGTTGATTGCCGGCGAGGATGTTGCAGTGTCTCAAGTAGAGGCGATGGAAGCGGCGCTTAACGACCTGATCAACGGAGACTTCGTCCTCGGCGAATACCATTATTCGCTCGCTGTGCTCGGCGACACGTCGGATGAAGTTTCCAAAAGCGTGGCGAAGGCGCGTACGCAGTTGGCCGACGCGGGTTTCCAGACGGCACTCATCGATCTCGTTGCGGATGCGGCGTGGTTCGCGCAACTGCCGGGCAACTGGCGTTACAGGCCGCGTGAGGCCAAGCTCACGTCGCGGAACTTCTGCGGACTGGCATGCCTGCATAACTTCGCGACCGGCAAGCGTGATGGTAATCCGTGGGGCGAGGCGATCACGATCGTCAAGACGCCTAGCGGCCAGCCGCTTTATCTGAACTTCCACGTCACGCCCGACAAGAAGGACTCTCTCGACGAGAAGGCGCTCGCCAACACCCAGATTATCGGTCAGGCCGGCGCGGGCAAGACGGTGCTTGAGCTGTTTCTGCTCGCGATGGCGATGAAGTACGGCATCACTGCCGTGCTGTATGACAAGGATCGCGGTACCGAGATTGCGATCCGCGCGATGGGCGGCATGTACACCGTGTTCCGCCGCGGGGAGCCGACCGGTTTGAACCCGTTCCAGATGGAACCAAACGAGGCTGTGCTCGACTTCTGGGAAAGGCTCGTGCGCAAGCTCGTCGATGTCGGCGTGCCGCTGCCCGCTAGGGACGAACTCGATATCTCGCGCGCCGTACGGGAAGTTGCCCGTATGGACAAGCCGCTGCGACGGCTTTCCATGGTGCGGCAACTCCTGCCGAACGTGGGCGAGAACAGCCTGCATGCTCGCCTCGCCAAATGGTGCGCGGGCGGGCGCCTCGGCTGGGCATTCGATAACCCGACCGACCGTATTGATCTCGCGTGCTCGGGACTGTTCGGATTCGACGATACCGAGTTGCTTGACGATGCGGAAGTCTCGACACCGGTCACGATGTACCTGCTGCACCTGACCGAAAATCTGATCGACGGTCGGCGCTTCATCTACGTGATGACCGAATTCTGGAAGCGTCTCTCCGATCCCGTCTTCACCGATTTCGCGAAGAACAAGCAGAAGACGATCCGCAAGCAGAACGGCCTCGGGATTTTCGATACGCAATCGCCTGCGGATGTGCTGCACAGCGAGATTGCCAGTGCGCTGATCGAGCAGAGCGCAACGATCTTCTTCCTGCCGAACCCACGGGCCGATTACGACGATTACGTTTGTGGATTCAAGCTGACCGAATCTGAATTCAACATCGTCCGCAATCTCGGCGAGAACAGTCGGCTGTTCCTGGTCAAGCAGGGCCATCGCTCGGCCATTGGACGGCTTGACCTAGCCGGCCTCGGAGACGTACTCGACGTGCTGTCGGGTACGACCGACAACGTAGAGCTTCTCGACACGATCCGCGCGCAGGTGGGCGATGCACCGGAAGACTGGTTGCCGGTTTTCCACGAGCAGCTTGCCCGGCGGCGCGCGGCGAATGGCGGCCTGCGTTTGCCGTTTCCCCAAGGGGTGGGAGGTGTGCGATGAGCGGCCTCTTTACCGCCGTCGGTGGCACTCTCGAAAACGGTATGTCCACCTACATCACGAACGTGTCATCGGCTTTGTCCAGCGCGCTCGTGCCCGTCGTGACCACGGCCGTTACGATCTGGGTCGTTGCCTACGGTCTGGCAGTGGTGCGGGGCGAGGCCCACGAAGCTGTCCCGGCGTTTGCCTGGCGGGGGCTAAAGGTCGCCATCACGCTCGCGTTCGCGTTGAGCGCCGGCATCTACCAGCAGCGGGTCGTAACGGCGATCAACGGTGCGACGGCCGGGCTCGCCCAGACGATCCAAAACGCAGCTAATACGTCGGGCGGTGGCAATTCAGGATGCGGGTCGGTCAATGGCGGTAGCGTGACAGGGCAGAGCGCGACGAGTATCTACCAGACGCTCGACTGCTACGACCAGCAGATCGACCTCGTGATGGATGCCTACTTCGACAAGGCGACACACGAGGGGATCAGTGTCAGCGGACTTGCCGCCGCCATCGGTGATTTCCTATGCGGGATCATCGCCGCACTCGGCGGTTCGATCTTCCTCATCGTCCTCGCCTTCGAAGTGGCGATGGCGAGGATGCTGCTCGACCTCGTGCTCGGGCTTGGTCCTATCTTCATTGCTTGCGCGGCATTTGCGCCAACCGCGCGCTTCTTCGAGGCATGGACCGCGAAGGTCGCCAATTACGCATTGTTGCAGGTGCTCGTCGCGGCCTTTCTCGGCATGGCGCTCACGGCATTTTCTGCCGATCTAACTCCCCTCAACGCCACTAGTGCGCCTCCCGACGCAGACCCATCGGCTGTGATGCAGGGCATTACCGCTGCTCTCAACGATGCCGCGGCGGGCGCTGCAGCGATCGGCCTGTTCGCAACCGGGGTCTTCCTCGCGATGGTCGGCTGGCAGTTGCCATCGGTTGCATCGGGACTTTCCGGTGGTGCCACGTTGTCCGGGTTTGGCGCGTTCGTGGCGGGTTTTGCCGCACGACGTGTGGCCAGTGCACTCGCGCAGGCGTTCTCTCGCAGCGGTGGTGGCTCATCGCCTGGCGGAAAGATTCGCAACCGTACCGGCTCAGGTGGTGGCAGCAGCGGATCAGGCGGAGGGGCTTCGGCGAACGGCCCCATGCCCGCTTACCAGCGCGCAGCGCGCGCGAATCTGGGTCGGCAGGGCGAATGAATGTGAGGTGATGACCATGACAGGACGAACCAGATTGGCGGGAGCCGCGATCGTGTGGGTGGTGCTCTGTTCCGGCGCTCATGCACAGGGCATTCCGGTGTTCGACGCGCAGAACGTGGTGCAGGCTATCGCGACGGTTGCCCGGCTTGAGCAGGAAGTGCAGCAGGAAATCCAGATCTATCAGTCGACGGTCGGCACGCGTGGCTTTGGCGCGCTGCTGGGCAATCCGGTCGTCGCCAGCTCGCTGCCGTCGAACTGGCAGAGCGTCTATACGGCGATCCAGAACGGTGGCTATGCGGGCTTGACCGGCAGCGCCCAGTCGTTGCGCTCGGCGAGCCAGCTCTACAACTGCCAGGACCAGACCGGCATTGACCAGCAGGTGTGCCAGCGTACGCTGAACAAGCCGTTTCAGGACAAGGCGTTCGGCCTTCAGGCGTACCAGACCGAACTGCATGAGCTGAACCAGATCCAGAGCTTGATGCAGCAGATCGACGTGACGCAGGACCCCAAGGGGGTGGCCGAGTTGCAGGCGCGTATCCAGGCAGAGACCACGACGGTCGGCAACGAAATGACGAAGCTGCAGCTCTTCCGGATGCTGGCCGATTCCGAGGACAAGCTTGTGGCCGAGCAACAAAATGAACTGGCGCTGAGTCGGGCTGGCAACACGGCCCGATTGCAGGACCAGATGGTGCCGGCTTCGTTCGGGAACTGAGGAGGATGCGATGCGTGCGCTTGCCTCCATCGTCCTCGCGGGGTGCTTAGCCTGGAGTCTGGCCGCCTGCAGTAGCGGCCCGTCGAAACCCGTGTTGCCGGACGGTCTGCACCGCGTGCCCGTCAACCGCATTCTGCCTGTGCCTGAAGTGCCAACTTCTGTGCTCCAGGCACCTGCAGCGCCGGCTTCCCAAGATCTGCCCGCGTCGTCGGGCGCAGGAGTCCGATCTTGAGCGCGCCGCACGACTATGGGCGCGTGCTCGATATCGAGGCATCGCTGACCCACCTGCAGGAGCGATCCGAGCGGCGCGCGTGGCATGTCGCCTATGCGGCGCTTGGGGTCGCCGTACTGAGTGCAGCGGCGCTTGCGCTGATGGTGCCGTTCTATCGGGTCGTGCCGCTGCCGATTGAGGTCGATCGCCTGACGGGTGAATCCCAGGTGATCGACGTGCTCGATGCTCGCCACGTACACACGAAGGACATCCAGGATAAGCACTGGGTCGAGGCATATGTGCGTTCGCGCGAGCGGTATGACTGGGGGTTGCTGCAGATGGACTACGACAGCGTGCTCGTCACGAGCGATGACGTGGTTGCGCGCGACTATCGCAGCATCTATGGCGGTCCGGATTCACTGGACCGGCAACTGGGGCCGGGCACCGAGCGGCGCATCCGCATTCTCTCGACCACGCTGCCGCCCGACGAACCTGGACACGCCGTCGTGCATATCGAGCGCACGTCCTTCAGGAACGGAGTGGCGAACGCGGAACCGACGCAACGCTTCGTGATCACGCTCGCCTACACCTACCGGCCACCGGTTTTCACGCGCGACAGCGTCGCGATCGCCAATCCGTTCGGTTTCAAGGTGACAGCCTACAGCCGTGATCCCGAATATACGCCGCCGGCTGCCCCTCTAGCTCCGGCCTCGACGGCGGGAGGCACCCCATGAAAACGCTCGCTCCTGGTGTCGTGCTGGTGGGCCTGCTGCTCACCTACACCGCGAGCGCTGCCGATTTGCCGGGTTGGTTCGGCGACTCGCGCGTGCGGCAGGTGGTGTACCAGCCGGACGATGTCGTGCGTATTCAGGCGCAGCGAGGTTTTGCCACGCATATCGCGCTCGACCCTCACGAACGGATCGAGGTGGTCGCACCTGGTGATCGAGATGGCTGGCAGGTTGTGGCGAACAAAGGCGATCACGACGTGTACCTGAAACCGCAACTCGCTGCGCACGATTCGAATCTGGAGATCCGTACCGACCGTCGCAGCTACAGCTTCGATCTGGTGGTATTGCCGCTCAAGGCGAAGTTCGGCAACCACGACGTGATGTACCGGGTGACCTTCACCTATCCGGATGAAGTGAAGGCGCTGGCACGCGCGAACACGGATGCTGCGCTGGTTGAGCAACGTCTCGCGCAGCCGCCCGTGGTGCGTAACGCCCACTACTCGATGGAGGTGATGCCGCACTCCGACGACATTGCGCCGACGGCGGCGTGGGATGACGGACGGTTCACCTACCTCCGTATCCCGAACAACCGGCGGATGCCGGCGGTTTTCCGGGTGGCCGATGATGACACGGAGAGCGTTGTGGACAAACACGTGCAGGGCGACACGATCGTCGTGCGCGAGGTTGCGAAGCGCTTCGTGCTGCGGCTCGCGGACGAAGTTGTCGGAATCTGGAACGACGCTTTCGACATGGATGGCGTCCCACCCCAAGGCGGGACGACTGCCAGCGGTGTGAAGCGTGTCTTGCGGAGTCAGGGCGATGAATGACGATGCGCCTCGCAATACGATTGAGCCCGATGGTCCGTCAGATCGTGCGCAGTCCGGGCGGGAAAGGGGCGATGCCGATTCGCCAGGGATGTTCGTGGATCGCGGTATGCCGGCGCTGGGCCAATACCGTAGCGCTCGCCCGCGTGCCTGGTGGCTGACGCCGATTGTGTTCGTTCTCATGGTCGGGGCCGGTGCGGTGTGGACCGTGCATGGCTTCCTTGCGCGTCATGACGCAGATGCGAAGGCGCACCGTGATGCCGTGGCCGATACCTCGACCCAGGGGCGTGTGTTCAAGGATGGTCCCGCCTCAGCGGTGGGTGTCGTCGCCTCCGCACCACTTGCCGCAAGCGCCATTGCCGTGCATCCCTTAAAGGTTGCGGGTCCGGGCGCAGCACCGGAGCCGGTCGGCGGCATGCACATTGAGGCACGCCGCAGCTATTACGATGCGCCGTTGCTCGCAGCGGGAGGCGCGGGCAATCAGGATGCGGCGGCGGCCGAGGTTTCGGGTGTTGCGTCGTCGGTCATGGCCACTGTGTCCGGTGGAATCGGGCTGTCTGGACAGAGACTGGCTCAGGCAGGCGGCGCATTGGCGCAGGCGCTGTCGCCGACCGCCACACCACGCGTGCGCGCTGGGACGTTGGGGAATCGCAGTCTCATGCTCGCGCAGGGCGCCAAGATCAATTGTGTGGGCGATACGGCGTTCGATTCCACCGAGGCGGGTATGTCAACCTGCACGGTGACGAAGAGCGTGTATTCCGACGATGGCCGGGTCGTGCTGATCGAACGAGGCTCGCAGATCAACAGCGAGTACCGCTCGAACCTTTCGCCAGGCCAGAAGCGTGTCTTCGTATTGTCTGCACGGATCAAGACGCCGAACGGCGTGACGGTCGAGATAGATTCGCCGGCTGCCGATGCGTTGGGGCGCATGGGTATCGATGGCTATATCAATAACCACTGGGGGCAACGCATCGGTGCGGCGCTGATGCTTGGCATCACTCAGGATGCGATCGGCTATCTAGCCACGCGCGGCGGGAACAGCAACGGGTCGGTCGTCTACGCGAACACGCAGCAGCAGGGCAATGACATGGCCACGCGCGTGCTCGACAGCACGATCAACATCCCGCCGACTCTGACCAAGAATCAGGGCGCGGAGTTCACGATTGTGATCGCGCGCGATCTGGATTTCGGGTCGGTCTATGCGCTGCAGCCAGAGTTCGCACCATGAATGCCTGTACGGGCAGACCGGATCAGGCAGATGACGCCGTGCTGGCGTGCCTGCCCGACGACGCGTCGGTCCGGGAGCTGATGCGGCCGTTCGCGCCGCTGCTCGACGACGCGGATGTGACCGAACTCGTCATCAACCGGCCGCAGCGCGTGCTGATCGAGACACATCGCGGCTGGCATGGACACGATTACCGCGAGCTCGATTTCGAGCGCCTGATGTCGTTTGCGGTGGCGGTGGCCACGCTCACGAACCAGGAGGTTTCAGCCCTGCATCCCGTGCTCTCGGCACTGCTGCCGGGAGACGCACGGATCCAGATCGTAGTGCCGCCGGTTGTGCCGCCGCGCACGGTCTCGATCACAATCCGTCGGCCGTCTGCGGACGAAAAGACCATCGACACGTACCGTGACGAGGGACTGTTCGACGAGACGGTATGGCATCGCCCGAATGGGCTCGACGCAGCGTTGCCCGCGCTACGGCCTAGGGATAGCAGACTCGTGCAGTGCCTGGAGGCACGGGATTGGGGCGCATTCTTTGAACTGGCCGTCACCGGGCGGCTGAACATAGCGATCGTCGGTAACACGGGTTCTGGCAAGACCAGTTTCATAAAAACCCTTACCCGGTTTATCCCGCGGACCGAACGGATCGTGACGATCGAGGATGTCCGCGAGCTTTTTATCCGGCACATCGAAAACTGTGTGCACCTGCTGTACAGCAAGGGCGGTCAAGGTCAGGCGCGCGTCACGCCTGCCGATCTGATCGCGAGCACGATGCGCATGCGCCCGGATCGCGTGCTGCTGGCCGAGCTGCGCGGCGCTGAAGCCTACGACTTCCTCAAGCTTCTGACGACAGGGCACACCGGTTCGATTACGAGCTATCACGCCTCGAATGCGACGGTCGCGATTGAACGCTTTGCACTGATGGCGAAGGAACACCCCGAGGCTGCGGCCTATGACGATGCCGCGCTGAAGCGTTTGCTTTTTCTCACCATCGATATCGTCGCGCACATGGAAGCGCAGCCGATTTTCAGCGGGGCAGGTGAGCAGACCGGCAAGCGTTGGGGCATGACCGAAATCTGGTTCGATCCGGTTCGTAGAGTCCGCACGGCGTTTGCGTAGGAGAGAACGGTCATGGTGAAGCTATCTCTTTTCATCGCCCAACAAGTGCGAACCGCCGTCGTCACGGTGACCGTACTGGCAATCCTACTCGGAGGTTTGGCCGCCGCTCTCTGGCTGGCGTCGTTCTTCCTGTACGCGAGCCTGCGGATGAATCCCTTGCATGCCGGTCTGTGGGGGTGGCTCGACGCGGCACTCGCGAGGCACGACGGTTTGATACCGAATGCCGGACGGCGATTGGCCGGTGCGGCGCTCTTCGGCGTTCTGCTGGCGTTCGGTGGGCCGGCTTTTGGCCTGTATGCCCTGTGGGAGCGGTCCGGCCAGCGACGTCTCTATGGCAGTGCGCGGTTTGCCAGCGACGCGGAAATCCGCGATGCGGGGCTGCTATGAGCACACTCGTAAGCATGGATTCGATGCCTGCCATTGTCGTTGGTGTTTGGCGTGGGCGTTATCTGCGCTTTACCGGTCAGCAGTTCGTCTTGCTGGCGGCGCCCGCGCGTTCGGGCAAGGGCGTTGGCATTGTGATCCCGAATCTGCTCAGTTTCCCCGATTCGGTGGTGGTGCTCGACGTCAAGCAGGAAAACTACGCCATTACCGCAGGCTTCAGGCATGCATACGGGCAGGACGTCTATCTGTTCAACCCGTTCGCGGAAGATGGTCGCACGCATCGGTACAACCCTCTTTCGGCGATCTCGGATGGATTGTTCCGAGTTGGTGAAATTCTCGCGATTGGTTACGCCCTCTATCCGCCGGGTGGACATGACGATTTCTGGAAGGATCAGGCGAGGAACCTGTTTCTTGGCATCGTGCTGCTGCTGTGCGAGTGGCGTGATGCGCGCCGCGCTGGCAAGGGAGCGTCGACTCCGGATTATCCGGTCACAATGGGAGAGGTGTTGCGGCAGTCTTCGGGTAATGGCATGCCAGTGAAAGCCTACCTTCAGCGGGCACTCGTTCAGCATCGTAGTCTGCTGACTGGGCCGTGTATCGATGCGCTGAATCGTTTTCTCTCGAACGACGAAAAGGTGCTGGCCAGCATTCTCGCGACTTTCAATGCGCCGCTGACGATCTGGGCCATTCCCATCGTCGACGCTGCGACGAGCGCCAACGACTTCGATCTGCGTGATGTGCGCAAACGCCGCATGTCGGTCTATATCGGCATCACGCCCGACCACCTGTCGGAGGCTGCGCTGCTCGTAAATCTCGTGTTTTCGCAACTCGTCAATCTCAATACGAAGCAGTTGCCCGAGTCTGATCCAACGCTGAAATTCCAGTGCTTGGTCCTGCTCGACGAAATGACGGCGATCGGGAAAATCCACATCATTGCGCGGGCGGTTGCCTACATGTCGGGCTATAACCTGCGCCTGCTGTCTATCGTCCAGTCGATCGCGCAACTCGAATCTGTCTACGGCCGGGCCGATGCACGCACCTTCGTCACCAATCACGCGATGCAGATTCTCTACGCGCCGCGTGAGCAGAAGGATGCGAACGACTATTCCGAGATGCTCGGCACGTTTACCGATCAGTCACGCAGCGTCAGCCGCTCGAACGCGATCTTCGGTGGTCGCGGTGGATCGAGCGAAAGCGTGTCCGAGCAGCGCCGGCCACTCCTGCTGCCGCAGGAACTGAAGGAACTGGGGCGCGAAAAGGAAATCATCGTGCTCGAAAACACCAAGCCGATCCTGGCCGACAAGATCTGCTACTGGCGCGATCCCGAGTTTGTCTCGCGCGTGATGGCGGCACCCTCGGTGCCAACCATGAATCTGGCGCGCTTCAGCATCGTGGTCGAACGACGGCTGCGCGAGCTGCGGACAGACGAGATCGATTCGGAAGGCACCGGGCTCATCAATCCAGCGGCCGAGTATCTGGAAGTGTTGCAGGCATGGGATCCTCGCGATCTCCCGCCGAGCCTCGATGACATCAGTGAAGACGATGCCGTGGCGTATGTGGAGCGGCATTTTATGCTGCTTGGTGTGCCCGAGGAAAGGGTCCGGAAGGCGACCCGCCGCCTGTCGGTTGCCGATCTCGATGCGGCGGAGCTTTCCTCAATTGAACCATCACGACCCTGCCGGACGTCTGCGCGGCGGGTACCCTCAAATGTTGTGCCGATCCAGGGAGGCGGGCGATGAACGCACCACATGTAGATGAGGCTGCGCGCGCACGCGCGGCGCTGGCGGTGATTCCTGCGGACGATTACGGCACATGGGTGGACATGGCGTTCGCGCTCAAGCAGGGATTCGGCGACGAGGGCTTCGAGATCTGGGATGAGTGGAGCCGCACCGCGGGTAACTATAACGAACGCGCGGCCCACACCACGTGGCGCTCAGCCGATGCGTCGGGCGGCAAGACCCTTGCTTCGTTGTTCTGGCTCGCGCGCCAGCACGGTTTCGATCTGAAGCGCTCGCACTACCCGGACCGGATGGCAACTGCGCCTGTGCTTTCCACTGAAGTGCTCGAGCGGCGCACGCGCGAAGAAGAACGCAGGCGCGCCCGTCATGTCGCGGTGGCCCGCGAGGCGGACGCACTCTGGCAGTGGTCGCGTCCAGTGGGGCCGCAGCATCCTTACTTGACGCGCAAGCGTCTCGATCCGGTCGAGACCTTACGTGAGCTGGATGCGCACGAGTTGCGCGCGCTCCTTGGATACGCACCAATGAGCGAGGAAGAGCCGCTGGTGGGGCGCGTCCTGATTGTGCCGGTCTGGATCGATGCGATCTCCACGCTGGAACTGATCGACGAGCACGGCCGGAAATCATCGCTGGCGGGGGGCGTGAAGAAGGGTGGGTACTGGACCACTGGATCGGTGCCGACACCGGACGAGGCATCTGCGCCGATCCTGATCGGTGAGGGCATGGCGACGGCTCTGTCCACATACCGTGCGACGGGCTGGTTTGCAGCAGCGGCACTTTCGAGTGGGAATCTGGGCCAGGTGGCCGCCTCCTTGCGCGAGCGGTTTCCCGATAGCGATCTGATAGTGCTTGGCGAACTGGGGCGGGGTGACGCGGATGCGCGGCGGGCGGCAGAAGACGCAATGGCGCATCTGGCCTGGCCAGTATTTGCCAAAGACACGTGTATCAACGGGAAGGTGCCGAACGATTTCAGCGACATGGCGATACTGTCGGGTTTCGATGCCGTGGGCGACCATCTGCGTGAAGTGGCCTTGCAGTCCCTTGGGAGAGCGAACAGATTGCGGGATACGGGTGTCGTGTCCGACGTGCAGGTGAGTGAGATGGATGAACGGATTAAGGAGGGAGAAATGGGGCGCTCTAAAGAGAACCCGGTGGACGACACCGAAGGCAGTCATCGTCATCAGTCATCGGAGCGCAGCGTGCCGAAACAGGCGGTGCCCGAATCTACTGAACCGCCTGCGTCCGATGGGCCGACTGTGCCGATCGTCCCCACGGCCGCTGAATCTCTGGGCATGGACTCTTCTGCGAAGACTCCGCCCCCTGCCGCTTCGCCACGGTTTGCGCCGACGCGTGCGCCGGTCGGCGAGCCATTGTTTGGATTGGGTGACGTTCCCAATGAGATGAAGGCACTGGCCGGGCAACGGTTCGGCATACCGCTCAGGATGGGAACGCCGCGCGAGAACGGCGGGCCGTACCGTGGTGAAGTGTTCAACACCGAGCACTACCTGATCCAGGAGGTCGCGACGCGCAGCGTCGTGTTCCACCGGAAGGACCAGATGGCGTTCATCTCCGAGCGTCTGAAATGGATGGACGGGAACGCACGGTTGAACGGCTCCGAGGTGCAGGTCGGGTATGACGGCGATCGACCGAAGGTCTATCCGTGGGATCGTGCGCGCGATCTGCTGGAACGGACGGTCGGTTCGCTGAAGAAGTCTGCACGTGAACTGAATTTCAGTCCGAATCTCGAGACGATGCTCGATCAGCTGCAGGCGAGATCGTGGGCACGGATTAGAGAGGCACGCGCCGCTGCACTGGAGAAGTCGAAGGAACACACATCGTCGCTTGAACCGGCTGCAGACCCTGATCGGTAGCCTATCGCGGTCGCGGTGTTCATTTGCAAAACCTGCCCTGAACAGTATGAGGTTGCATCATGTCACAGACATCTTCGGCGCAGTATTCTGATCCGGTTATCAATGTGATCGAGGAGGATGTGCCGGGCGTGAGTAACGCAGCAGCTCCGTCAAGCGGTAATGGCCGTGATGAGGCATTGAATTCGGCCGCAATGGAAGCGTTGTCGGCACGGCGTCGACGAGAGTTCGATGCGGCGCGGACGAGGCTGCGTGATCAGGCGACTCGCGTCGACGCCGGGGCATTGCGGCAACCCGGAGTAAGAGCGGTCGCTGATGTGCCGCTGCGGCATACCGGTACGGGCCGGGTGCCGATCGAACAACCACCGGAGCGTGTCCGCAAACGGTATCTGCGCGCGGGCAACCAGTACTTCCTGAAGGAGGCACCGTATCAGCTCGCTTTCGAGGATCTGGGGCCATACCTTGTTACCGAGCACAACCGGCCGGACGTGGTGGAGTCGATGGTCGATATGGCGCATGCCAAATCGTGGCAACGCATCCGCGTTTCGGGACACGAGGTGTTCCGTAGCGAGGTGTGGCTGCAGGCCACACTGCTCGGGATCGAGGTGAGCGGCTACGAGCCAAAGGCGGCGGATCTGGCTCGCCTCGCCGACGCCCGGCAGGCGCGGCTGAACAATCGCATTGAAGCTGGTCTGAAGGTAGAGCCAACAGCTGTCGCTGGCTCGAGAGGGAGCGCAGATGAACGTTATGCAGAGTCGCCATCGTCGCAGGCGCGTGCGCGCGCCGCTTCGGATGACGCTCCTGCTGGGCCTGCGCGTAAGGAGAGCCCAGCTCTGCCGCCTGTTCCGGTAAGCCGGAATACTACGAATGACGAGCCGGACGCGCCACGGCGGTACACCGGGGAACTGCGCGAACATGGAGGCGCGCCGTATCAGCACAACCCGGCGCGCAGCGACTCTTACTACGTGGTGTTCCGCGACGAGGCGGGCGCCGATCATGTGGTGTGGGGCGTGGATCTCGAGCGCGCTGTTCTTGAATCGCAGGCCGCGATCGGACAGCAGGTGACGCTAGAAAACCTCGGCAAGCGCCTCGTGACGGTCAAGGTGCCGATTCTGGACGGTGACGGTGTCGTGGTGGGCGAGGAAGAGAAAGACGTGCACCGGAACACGTGGCAGGTGGATGTCGTGCAGCGTGGACGAGTGGCTTCTCAGGCTACCTCGCGAGCCGAAACGCTGTCGGGCGATGGGGCTCAACCGCATGCAGGCCAGCATGTTCAGCCCGCCGCAGAGTCTGTGTCGCAGCGTCATCGTGGCGCGCAGCGGGGAAATGATGGGGGCGTGCTACACCTAGCTGTCCTGACCGCTGCGATGCGGGAACAAGGTTTTAGCGAGCGGTCCATTTCCCGTGTGCAGCAGCATGCCGCACGCATGCTGGATGCTTTCGGGAAGGAGGATATCCCGGTGCCGGCGCCAAAAGTCTTTGATGCAAAAGCGCCTTCGGGCCGTGATCGTCGGATGCGCGCGGTTGCTGAGTGTACATCTGCTCGCGAAGTCGAGCGGGTGCCGGCCGACCCGTCAGTTCCGGCACGTTAGGGTGTGTCGTGAGAGTCCGTGAGCGCCTGTGTGTCGAGCTGGGCGCGATCAGGCCGCGCTGGGATGCCTGGTGCACGCGCCGTGGCGTGACGGCTGGCGACGGCGTGCGACAGTTGATTGCTGCCGCGGTCAACGCAGGGCTTGGCGATCAACCTGTCGCGATCGAATCTGCACTCGTCCAGGCGATAGTCGGAGAATCGCGCAGTAGGATCGAAATCCGGTTGACCGTCGCAGAGCGGAATGCCGTGGAGTTGCGCGCCGCAACGTGGGGCCTGAACAGCAATCGGTGGATCGTGGCGCTGGTCCGTGCGCAGTTGTCGCGGGAGCCGCAATTGGGCGAACAGGAGATGAATTTGCTGTCAGCGTCGAACCTGCAACTCGCTGCCATCAGCCGGACGTTGGGCCAACTTATGCGCGGTGGTGGAGCGGAACTCACGTTCCAGGATCGAGCTGATTTTGGGGGCATCCGGGAACAGATTGACGCGCATCTGCGTGCTGTCGCTGGTGTGATTCGCGCGAATCTCGACCGATGGAGCCGGTGACATGCCCTATCCGAAAATCTACGTCGACGCGATGCTCCTGAACTGGGGTGATCGGCTATTTCACGAACCTTTCTGGCATGCAAAGGCGTCCCGGCGCTCACGGGCGGCCATGCGGGATGAGGCAGCGCGCATGCGCTGCCAACTGGCCCGAACGCTAAAGCGTACCCCGGAGGTGATGGTCAAGATCACCAACAAGGCGTCCAGTGCCCAAGGAATAAGAGCTGTACGTCGGCATCTTCGTTACATCTCGCGTAACGGCCGGGTCGATCTGGAAGATCAGAACGGCGACAAAATTGTCGGCATCGATGCGCTACGCGACCTCACGAAAACCTGGCAGCTTGGCGGATGGGGAATACCGGACAACAGTACTCGCCGCGAAGTATTCAATATCCTTCTGTCGATGCCGCCGGAAACGAATCGGCAGGCCGTGCGCGATGCGGCGCGTGATTTTGCGGCGCTAGAGTTTGGCGATGGACGCGCGTATGTCTTTGCTGCGCACGATGATGAGGCCCATCCGCATGTGCATTTGAGTGTGCAGGTGCGGGGACCGGACGGGCGTCGGTTGAATCCACGTCACAAGGATCTTCAGCGATGGCGTGAATACTTCGCCGAGCAACTTCGGGCGCATGGTGTTGACGCGAACGCCACCTCTCGGCGAACCCGAGGCGTCACACAAAGGTATCCCAAACCTGCAGTCGTGCACATGATGGAACGCGGCGAGACGCCGAGTTTCTGGCGGCTCCTTCCTACCGATGTGCAACGCGAGGCGGGTTGGGTTGCACACGGTGGGGTGTTTGCCGCATGGCGCGAGGTTGCCTACGCGATGGCGACGTCTGGCGCGCGCGGGGATCGTGAGATGGCAGTTGAGATGGCTTATTTCGTTGGCGCCATGCCGGTACAGCGGGACAGGCCTGTGGCGGAACGAGAGCGAATTACCGGACCAGAGCGGCTGGATCGCAGGGTACGGGGAAGCGACGGTCGTTCGAACCAAGTCGAGCCGGATGTGGAACGCTGATCAGCGGAGATGATGATGGGCATCCTGTATACGGACAGAGGCGCAGACAGCACCGATTCGCATAGGGAACTGATCCTCCTCCGTGGGAACCAGTCAGATGACTCGAGGACCTTGTTTCAAGGTGTGGTGCGTGGACTGCGGGGCGGCGCGAATATAGGACGCCGGTGCGGAAGGCTAACCGCCGCTTAGCGATCGGCGAGCCACGCCGGCCCAGCTTTGAAGGACGCGAACAGCACAATTGCCATAGCAATCAGGAGGACCGGGAGGGTGTAAAGTGCCACGGGAAAGAACAATGCCAGCTGCAATGCTGAACCGCCTAGTCCGTGGACAAGGTCCGTTTCACGGATGTTTTCATAGACCATCCAGACAATGAGGACGATGCTTAAAACGACGAGAACGAGTCCATCATTAATGGAAGCATGATTGCGTACGCCGCTTGCATAGAAATAGAATCCCAGCCAAATGAGGTTGATCGCGAGTGCCGCCAGCCAGAATGCGCGAAGCGTGAAAAAGCGATGTCCAAAACGGCGACGGCAGTGGCGGCTGAATAACTGGATACATTTCACAAGGCCAATCAAGGCGCCTACTGTAACGGCACATTTCAGGATTTCCACTACCTCACTCCTCGATCGTTGGACTGTGGAGATATACGGACGACTGCCGATGAGGGGCGTGATTCGGTGCACGCTGTCCTTGCGTTGCTTTTTATCCAATATAGACGGTCGGGTTGGCTCGGACAAAGGCAGTTTGTATCAGTCGCGAAGACGATGGGTATTGCGAACGCGCTGCTAGGGGCTGCCTGAGTGTCGCTATCGACGCACAACAAAGTCTCTACCAATCGGTGACGGTGCGCTCGGTCATGAGCGCACCGGGAAAACCGTGACGCGGAAACAATTGTGCGGATGTGACATTGGTTTTTCGGCTTCGCGCTGATTCAGACGATTAAGAGCCTTGAGAGGCTACGGGCGCCAGCCGTAAGATCTCCGCGGGACTCGCTCGGGCCACATGGGTTGCAGTGACATGCGGGTTATCACCGTTCAGATACGCCATTAAACGCAACTCTGATACGTGGAGTTATCAGGGTTATAAGCATGCAAAAAAATGGCCCGCATCTTCGCGGACCCGGTTCTGGCGGAGCAAGGACGGGCGGCCAGTCTCCCGCCAGCCCCGCCTTGCCCCGTTTTGCGGTCGCATGTCGCTAGCACGGACCACATCTACATCATAGTCACTGCACCGGCACACGGCGGGGTTTTGCAGCAGCGCCGCGGGCAGGCGCCGACTCCACGCGTTCCTTAGGGCGAGGCCTTGCGAAGTATAAGAAATTGAGAAAAACGCAAAAAATGGTGTAAATGAAGGCCCGGAAAGTTGCAGCTATCCGACCCTTCGTTTCTGGACACTGGCCCCAATTCGACCTTTTTCGTTCGGGTATAGCTTACGTCTTTGCGATGGGCGTATCTCACCTGATGACTCACAGGCAATGGCGCGCAACCGGACCCGGCTGTAGGCGGAGAAGTCTTTGGGCGCGTGACCGGACTGGCGCGATGTGACCAAAAGGTCACGCGGCACGCGAGGTCTAGGCAGCAGAAGACGCGGTAGGCCCACCAAGGCGTGTCGGAATGTCGACGGCCTGCGCCGGTCGGAGACTTTGGCGGATCGCTGAGGCTTCGGCACAGAACCATGGACGCTGATCTCTCTCGGCAAGCGGTTCAGTCTTTGCACGTGCAAAGTCGCCCAACATGTATCAGCGGCCGGGCATTGGACACGACATCAATTATGGGCCGGCATCGGTTGGGCGATCTGGCGTGGGTGAATCGGTGCGACGGAGGGCCGATTGCGCAAAGCGGCACGGATCGGGTAGGGTGGCGACATCTTCACAACCTCAACAGGGAAAACGGAATGAACAAGCAGGAACTGGTGGATGCTGTCGCCGCGAAGACCGGCGACAGCAAGGTCGCCACGGGCGAGATGATCGACGCGGTGATCGAGGCCATCACAGGCGAACTGACGAAGGGCAAAACGGTACAGCTGATTGGATTCGGCTCGTTCTCGACGGGGGCGCGCGCCGCACGGGTCGGCCGGAATCCGGCAACCGGCGCCGAGATCCAGATTCCGGCCGCGAAGACGGTGAAGTTCACGGCAGGCAAGGCGTTCAAGGATGCGGTGAAAGGCGCCTGAAACCGAGGCAGGCGGTCGGTCAGATTGCTGCTGACGGCATCCCCGTCGAATCGCCGCGACCGGTGCGCGGCGGTGGCAGTGGAACGTAGTGATCAGGCAGGGGGCCTGCGTCGCTGGGGCGACCGGCGCGCATCCCTGACTGTCGCGGATCAGAGTTTCCTGACGCCCCGGATACAAATGCGGCCGCCAGGCGCGGAACGTGGTGGTAACCGTAGGTTCCTTCCATCAATCGCGATTGAAATTAGCCGCTTTATACTTCCACATCTACCATACTCAGGGCAACAGAATGCGTCGCGTGATCGTCCGGAGATCGCCAGTGCACGGCAACGGTGTATTTGCGATGCGCCCGCTTGCAGCGGGCGAGCGCGTGCTTGAGTACAAAGGTGAAATCACGACCTGGCGGGACGCGTTGCGCCGGCACCGGCGTGAAGGCGTCGCGGGACACACCTTCCTGTTCGGCCTGTCGGACGGACGCGTCATTGATGGCAGCCGGGACGGCAACAGTGCCCGCTGGCTGAACCACGCGTGTGCGCCGAACTGCGAAACCATTGAGGATGATGGTCGGATTTTCATTCACACGCTCCGACCGATCCACGTGGGTGAAGAACTGTTCATTGATTATCTGCTGGCTACCGACGATCCTTCAGATCAGGAGGTTCGGGCCCAGTACGCGTGTGCCTGCTCGGCTGCGGATTGTCGTCGGTCGATGCTGGCCGACGCGGCCTGAACAGGGGGCGGAGGAGCTAGTGGGCAGCATCGCTATCCCGAAAATCGCCGAGAGCCCGAAGCAGGAGAATGATGGATTTGTCCGGCTCGGCGTGGATTTGGTTTTCCACCTCGATGTGCTGAAGCCATGGATGCCAAAGGCAGCAGTATCCGACGGTGCTTCTGGCGCAAACACGAAGAAACAGATGTCGCTGGAGCTTGACGATTGGTGGTGACCTCGACGCCAGGGCGTATCTCTACAGATGCAGGGGAGCAGCTTTATGCAGAAGCGGAAGTTCGCATGAAAGCGAGCAGGGGGAGTGAGTCTGCCGGAGCTGCTGGACTGGCTTGAACTGGCACTGACGAGGGCACCCGCTAGCATGTCCGTCTGTCGGGCGATGTCGGCTCTGAATCGGCGGCTCGGCTCGACCGGCGAGAAAACTGCTGCACGGACCAGTCGGTCCACGTCCCCGCAACGTCGGCGCTAAACCGCCGTCGAATCTTTGCCACTGTTTTCGTGAGCATCGCCCGGGCGCGCAATTGGCACGTCCAACTGAATCGGCTAGGAACATCGAGCGGTTTTCGAAAATTTCTGGTTTGTCGACGTCGTGCGGAGTTCAGCCCAATGATCGCGCCGCGTCCTTCCCCGCTTTGCGGTCTTTCCGGATAAGGCTCACCCAATGATCGCCCCGACGTCGGTCTCGATGTCGCCGAGACAGGCACGGACCAGTTCGCTCACGCGCAGGGCGGCCGCATACGCGATGTCCACGAAACTCCGGCGTTGCGCCGCCGGCGACTCCTAGCCATAAGACAATTCAAGTCTGCGACAATGGAGTGGACGGGCGTCCACTCGCCCTCTGCAAAAGTGTGGGATGTGTCGAGCACGGTTGCGAGACGGGCTCCGCGCACCTTGACGCCAGCGAATGGATTGGCCAGCAGAAAACGCTGCTTCATCAGCCAGCGGAGCATCGGGCCAGGTACCGACACCGTGTAGGCGGCTGTGCGCGCAGCACATTCTCTGCCACCAGGCTGGGCGGGGGGCTTGTACCCCCGAACTGTTGCGTATGGTCCGTGCACTCAAAAAAACGCCTGGCATTGCCAGGCAAAAGGCTCGCGAATTCGAAGCAACTGTTGATGTTCGTTAATTCTGCTTGCCATGTTCACGGCTTTCGCTAGCGAAAGAAGGGCAGCAGCCCGCTCCCGATAAGACTGGAAGGCCAGATTGCCGGTTTTGCCACCCGTTGCGTTTCAGCAACGGGCGAACGGCTGTGTGTCCGCCAATTTTTCTAGCGAGTTCAACGTGTCCTTTAATTCCGCTAATGCGGCTGCTGAGCGACGCAACAGGGTAAACCGGGTAAGGGCAGCGGCGGACGGAAATGTCGACACTTGTTCCTGCGATCATACGGTGCCGCTGGTATCCAGGCGCAGACGAAAAGCAGTGTACTGCAGGGCACTATAGGAGTTACCCGGCGGTCTTCTAGGGGTCGTCTCAGAATTCGGAAAAAATCGCGTGCTAAGCTACTTGCGCGTGGGCGTAGCTGTGATCTTCGGCGATAAATGCTGGGAAATCTCCAGCGCTATTTGACTCATAACGTCAGATCGGCTCAGCCTTTCGCCTTACTCGCATGATGGAATACCGCGTTGTGGCGTAATCGCGCGCGAACTGAGAGATGGATTCGCCCGCTGCCAACCGCTGTATGACTTCGGCCTGCTGCATAGCCGTCAACGCCGGAGGGCGTCCCATTACCGTTCCTTCTGCACGGGCGCGCACGATCCCGGTGTGAGTGCGTTCGATCAGCAAGTCACGCTCGAACTCTGCAACCGCGATGAGAACGCCCATCGTCATCTTCCCGGCGGTACTTGTTAGATCCACGCCTCCAAGCGCGAGGCAATGGACGCGAACGTCATCAATCGCGAGGCGCTCTACCGTCGAGCGTACGTCCATCGCATTGCGGCCGAGGCGATCAAGCTTTGTGACGATGAGCACATCGCCGGGTTCAAGTCGGTTCAGCATGCGAGCGAATTGTGGACGCTCGCTGGCCGTGACGCTGCCACTAATGTTTTCGGTGACGATGCGTCGCTTATCTACCGCAAAGCCTGCGGCCGCCATTTCGCGTACTTGGTTTTCGGTGTTTTGATCTGCGGTGCTGACGCGGGCATAAATGAAATTTCGCGACATCCGGCTCTCCAATGTGTACGAAACCAACGTACGACTATTGAATACCGTTCGATACTGCGAAACACTTACTTTCGTACATACGTGGCGGGGGCTGTACCGAACCGATCGGTTTCGTACATGTGTGTGAGGCCCAGTTCGGCCGAGACGGAATGTACGAATGCTTCGAGCAATGCTCTACCAACCGATGCGTTGCATCGGAAACACCGATGCGACGATCAAAAATTCCTGCTGGTGCGCGAAAGTGTGTCGCGCCAACATAGCTCACTTCAAGTATGGGTTTGAAGGAAGGTGAGCATGGGTAACAGTCTCGAAGGACAACAGATCGTGGTCGTTGGCGGCAACTCGGGCATGGGGTTAGCACTCTGCGCGCAGCTGATGAAAATGCGCTGTGAGGTTCTGATCGTCGGCCGATCAAAAGACAAGCTCGAAGCGGCACGCGAGCAGCTGTGCGAATTCGGCAAGCCACGTCTGCACCAGGCCGATGTGACGCGCGAAGAGGAGGTGCGGCGTCTTTTCGAGGAGGCGGGGACGGTGGACCACCTGGTTTGTACTGCCGCCGACGTCCGCGGCGCATACGAGTTGCTACCGCTACTCGAGTTAGATGCGCTGGATCGCGCAATCCGCTCGAAGGTCGTCGCGCCGATCCTGCTGGCCAAGCACAGCGCGCAGCGAATGCCGGCTCACGGCTCGATCACGCTGACTTCCGGCATCGCGGCCTACCGACCGAGACCGAAGGGTATCGCCGTGGCGGCAATCAATGCTGCACTAGAAGGCGCCGTGCGCGCGATGGCCGTCGAGCTCGCGCCGTTGCGGATCAACGCAGTTTCGCCGGGCTGGGTACACACACCGATCTGGAACAACGTCGCCGGCGCAGACAGTGAACGGCTATTGGCCTCGATGGCGGAGCGACTGCCGGTGGGCAGGATTGGAACTGGCGACGACATTGCCGATGCCATTGTCTTCCTACTTGGTAACGGCTACACGACCGGCACGGTTCTTCACGTCGACGGTGGACATCGGCTCGTCTGATCTTGCTACGGCGAGACGAATCATCTCGATAAATGCTGCCACGTGGCGCGTTGGCTCTCGACCCACGGTGAGAAGACAGATGGGTAGACCTTCGCCAATCGTTGACAGCGCGCGCAACTCGACACGCAGCGCCGTTTCAGCGGTGTCTACGGCCATCCTCGGCAGGATCGATACACCGAGGCCCGCGGACACCATCTGTACCAAGGCTTGCACGCTGTCGGCCACGCCGCGGATACAAGGGCGCACGGGGGCTTCCTGCAACAGGGCATCTAGGTATTCGCGATACCGGCAGCCCTCCATGGTGACGATTAACGGGAATGCCGCCAGCGCATCGGGCTTTACGTCAGCGGCCCTACTGAGTGGATGGCCTGGGGGCATCACGACAACTGGCATGTCCCGTGCGACGAGGTCGGCCTGAAGGTTGGCGTCGTTCGCCGGCCATCCGTGCACCAGACCGAGGTCGGCTGTCCCGCCGAGCACCGCCTGAGCGGTCTCTGAGGAGTTTCTTTCCCGAATCTCGACCCGGGTTCTTGGATGCAGTTCGACAAAGCGGGTGAGCACCGGAATAAGCAAACAGGTGCACAAGGTTTGCGGTGCTGCGACGCGGATCGTGCCCCCTTTCTCGTCGGGATTGTCTCGAACCACCCGGAAGGTATCGTCGGCCATTGCGAGCAACTCGCGTGCACGACCTGCCAGCCTTTCGCCGGCCGCAGTGAGCATCAGGCGGTTGTTTTTGCGAATGAACAGCGGCTGTCCGACACTCTGCTCGAGTGCCCGTACCTGTTCCGTAACGCTTGGTTGCGACAGGTGTACCTGTTTGGCAGCTCTCGTAAAGCTCAAGGTCTCGGCTGCCGCGAGGAAGATTTTCAGTTGCCATAGCTGGAACATGTAGGTCGGGAAGGCGGTTCGCTGACTCAGCTAGCCACAGGCCAGGGCCAAAGCAGTGAACTCCTCGCCCCATGCAAGACCACTGCGTCAAACAGATGGCCACCAAATATTTTATCAAATTTAACGTCAACGGCCCATTCGATGACCGCTTTCCGCAGTCAAGCAGAAATCACCGAAGTCACCCGAAATCCGTCCTAGGCTTTCTGACGGATGCTCTTTGCTGCCGTCCTTCCGCCTCAACCTCGACAAGTTGACAAAGCCCGATGAACGAGCCGAGCGAGTAGAAACCCGCTGCGCGTCTCAGTTTCGACTTTGGGAAAAGGTCCGTGAGCATCGAATAGGTTCCAGGCGACAATGCCGCTTCGCCGACACCCACGCTCATGCGAGCGACGAACATTTGCGTGAAGTTTTGGCCGACTCCGCAAGCCGTGGTGGCGAGACTCCATAGCGCTATGCCGCAAGCAATGATGCGCGGCCGCGCGAAGCGGTCCGTGAGATGCGCGATCGGCATGCCCATCACCGCATAGAGGAGTGAGAAAGCGAACCGGTGCAGAAGGCTGAATTACGCGTCGGTAAGATGGAGGTCGTGCTTGATCGGCTCGATCATAGGCGCAAGCACCTGACGATCGATGAAGGAAAAGACGTAAGCCAGCATGCAGATGGCGACGACGTACCATTCGTACGTATAGCGTTTGCCCGCACGCGTATTTGTGATCGACGGGTTCATCCTGTATCTCCGGTATGTGTGTGCATAAGCATTCGCGCCGGCACGCGCGGCGCGCGGATTCAGAGTAAGGAGTCTACAGACAGGTTATTAAAAGACATGTTCGATGCCCACATAGGCACCCGACTGTGTATGTCCAGGTAGCGGGTTATCGGAGCTTGTCGTCGAGTTCGCTTCGAGGCTGAATTTTGCATTCGCACTGTTTCGTACACTTGCCAACTGGGCGTGCAGTTGCGTCCGTTTCGAGAGGTAGTACACGGTGCCCACGGCGTACATCGTCGCGTTCCCGCCGCCCCCATTGGCATTCACATGGAACACGGCGGCCTTCAGGTCAATGTCGGGCTGTGCCCTCCAGTTGATCGCCGCCCATTCCTGCTGAAGGGTTGTCGTGCTGCCCGAGTCGGCGTGCAGCGTCTGGAAAACGCCCTGCACCTTGAACTGGCCGAGGTACAGATTGGCGCCGACGAAATATTCCCGCGAGTATGAGTAGATATTGTCGAACTTGCCATTCGCCGGGTCCCGGATTTCGTCATAAATGCCCCGCACCAGCATCCACGCCGACGCATATGAAATCTGCAGACCCGCCATGCGGCCTTGGGACGTGGTGCCGTTGCCGTTCCAGTTGGTGGCGTTCGACAACGCATATTGTCCGTATACGTCGATGCCATCTATCTTCGGCGACTGGTACGACACGGCGTTGCTCGCCTTGATCCAGCTTCTGCCACGTGTCAGGGACGTCGATGCCCATGACCCGAGCAGGAACGGATCGAAGCTGACGATGTTGTTGGCGATGAAGAGTTGGCGCCCGATCTGGAACGCTCCGTAGTGGTCGTTCTTCAGTCCGACGCTTGCCCATCGGTTGAACAGCCCGTCAGGCGAACCCTGTCCGGTGGTAGCGAGAAACGCACTTTCCAGATGGAAGGTAGCCTTTGTTCCCCCGCCAATGTCTTCTGAGCCCTCCATGGCGAAATAGCTTCCGCCCCAATTGCCGCTCTCGGCGCGCACGCGTGATGTCGTGCCGCCGCTCGCAGTCGGGATGCCCGACATATATTCGATGCCGTTATCGATCCGGCCATAGAGCGTGACGCTGCTTTGCGCATGGGCGGTGGTTCCGGCGATTGTGCCGGCCGCGGCAGCGATGCACTGTACCGCGAGGAATTTTGCTTTATGCATGGTCTTTTCGTTGAATAACTATCGTCCGAATCAGCCACGCGGTAGCGGGGCGTTCAATCGCAGATCGCGGGAGGAAGTCCCAACAAACACCTGACGTCCATCACGCATGGTCACCCAGCCATCCTGCTTGGTGGACCAGTACTGCAGGCGTCGCGGAGCAACGTGCATCACAACCCGCCTTTGTTCGCCAGGCTTCAGGGCGATGCGGTCGAAAGCCACCAGCGCACGGACCGGGAACTGGGCGTCCTCAGATGTCTCTTGCGGCGCGCCGAGATAGACCTGCGGTACTTCATCGCCCGCCACCAGACCGGTATTGCGGATGTCGACGCCGACATCGATCCCACCGTCCTTCGAATTGCGGACGGTGAGCGACGAGTATTTGAAGCTGGTGTAGGAAAGCCCGTAGCCGAATGCATAGAGGGGCTCGATCTTTTGCCTGTCGAACCACCGATAGCCCACATCGACGCCCTCGGAGAACACGGTCTTGCCGTTTACGCCCTGTCCGGAGCGTTCGGGATGGGCCGGGTCCGTGGCGGCATAGTCCTCCAGGCGACTGGCCCAGGTGAATGGCAGACGGCCCGCAGGGTTACGCTTGCCGAGCAGCACGTTCGCCGTCGCCACGCCACCGAGGTCGCCCGACCACCACATCTCGACCACGGCGCGCGTCTTGTCCAGCCACGGCATTGCGATCGGCTGGCTGGTGTTGAGCACGACGATCGTGTTCGGGTTCACCGCCGCCACTTCCTCGACGAGCGTGTCCTGGTCGGCCGGCAGTCCGAATGCGGGAGCGCCACGGCTCCACAAGAACACCACGGCAGTCTTCGCCTGTTTCGCCGCCGCGATCGCCGCTGCGCGATTGGCCTCGCGTACCTCCGGTGTCACCCAGTTCAGCCGGACCTGTTGAGGCTGGTTGGACGTATCCCCGGAGATCGACACAGTGATTTCATGTGCGCCGGCGGTGAGGTCGACCGCTGCACGTACGTTGTCCAGACCATCGGTAGTCGGCAGAAGGCTATCGAGGTTGGCATGCACGGTGTCGCCATGAAGCGCGCCTGTCATCGAGCCGGTGCCGGAGACGCGCTTGCCGTCGATGAACAGGGTGCCCCGTGCGCCGAGAATCTGCAGATAGAGCCAGTACGGACCCGCCGAAGGCACCGTGAGCGTGCCCTTCCAGGTGACATTGCCGTTTGCAGGCAACGCATTTCCGCCCCGGGTGGTGAAATCGATGGACGGGTCGAGCGTTGTGCCCGCGTTGTCGGCGGCTGTGCGAACAAGGCCCGGTTGGCCGTCGTGAGACAGCAGCGAGGCGGGCACTGGCGAACCCGTCATGTCGTCGTCGACGGCATATGCGATGTTTGCGCCGCGCACATTCGCCGCCAGTTTTCTGATCGCGTCGAGTGGTCCGACCTGATTCGCCAAAATGCCGACGGAACGCTCGCCCGCCTTGCCGATCGCAACAACCTGTCCCGCGCCCGGGCCGATCAACGCCAGCGATTGCAGGTCGCTTGCCTTCAGAGGCAATGCACCGTTCTCGTTGCGCAGCAGTACCGCAGAATCCTCGCTGGTCTTCTGAATGACTGCGTTGACGGGCAGATCCGAGGCTTTCTGCGCGTTGTCGCGGGCTCTGGCGCGCGCGCCGCCGAGGTAGCCGAACCGATCCATCTGGTTCAACACGCGGCCCGCCGCCCGAGTTACCATCGCTTCGTCGGTCGTACCGTCTTTCATTGCGTTCCAGAGGTTCTGCGGATTTTGATCAGCCGGGAACTCGGCCGCCCAATTGACGGGAGGGCGCTTCGGTTCTTCAGGGATGCTTCCTTCGAACAGCGCTGCCAGCACACCGAACGTCGGGTCCATCGCGGCCTGTTTTCCGCTGGCAATGTCGAAGTAAGAGTTCATCATGCCGGCGAACGGGCTCGACGCGGGCACGATGCCGGGCATCTCCATGTCCAGGCCGTTTTTCAGGTAGTCGTTGCCGTGCACGGCGCCCCAGTCGGAAGTGACGAAACCCTTGAAACCCATTTCCTGCTTCAGTACCTTGTTAAGCACCGCGTCGTTGCCGCATGCGAACGCACCATTGATCTTGTTGTAGGAGCACATGATCGACGAGACGCGAACCTTGATGGCGTCGGCAAACGGGGCGAGATAGATCTCGTGCAGCGCTTGTGCGCCGATGGTTACGTCGTGCGCGTTAGTATCGAAGCCGACGAAGTGCTTCGCCTGAGCCATCACGCCCCGGTCCTGGGTCCCGCTGATTTGTGCGGCGCCGATCTCTCCGATGAGAACGGGATCCTCGCCGAACGTGTTGTAGCCGCGCCGGAACGTTATGTCGCGGTCGACATTGATGAACGGTTCGAGTACCACGTCGATGCCGAGGCGCCTGGCTTCCTGCGCAATGACTTCGCCGTTTTTGCGAGCGTCGTTTTTGCTGAAGGTGGCCGCCAGGCCCATGGTCGCGGTCAGCGCGGGCGAGGGAGTGCGGGTCAGGATGCCCGGAGGACCATCGGCGAGACGCAGCGGTGGAATGCCGAGGCGCGGGATGCCCGGCAGATAGCCCGCCTGTCCTTGGTTCGTTGCCGCCGGCTCCGCGATACCACGAATCATGGCTATCTTCTCGCCCAGCGTCATTTGCCCGAGCAAAGCATCGACCTTCGGATTACCCGTGCCGGAAAACGATGTTGCGTCGGTGGCTGCGGCGCAATAGGAGGAAGTCAGCAACATACCTATTACGACCGCGGAACTCTTGATTCTAGTGATTTTCCTTACCGGCGATTCGTAAATATTTTTAGGTATGCGAAATATTATGTTCTGTGCATCGATTTTCGGATTGGTCATTGCGGCTTCCTGTGAATTAGGGGGCGGGGCTGCTACATGCGAAGATAACGGTCGGCCTTGGATCCTCAATGCAGAGGCGGCTTAAATTCTGAAGCGAATTCTGGTGGGATGGCACTCGTGATGGTGAACACCGGGGCATCTCCTTGAAAAGTACTCATGCTGAGTAGTCTAGAAACGCCAAAATTCGTGAACAATTAGGGGATGGCCATGTCGTCTAGGTAGCGCGCAGGGGAAGAGTAAAGAATTCTTTATGGAGGCCCGGGTTCATGCATGCCGTCAATTCGTCGACGTCTCACCAAGCGCGCTTTTTGGCATGATATGGTCCAAGTACCCGGGCGCGTCGGGCTGCGCCTGTTCAGGAAACCACCGCGTACTTCGCCAGGGAGTCGATGTGAGGTATGAGCTTCCCTCGATTTTTCACCTGCAAGTGGTTTCGAACTATGCGGCCGCATCCTTGGTATGCTGAGTTTTGATCCAGTCTTGCAGGAACTGCTTCCGGCGAGCGCTGGTTGGCGAGTGGATCCCGCTGGAAGCGGACGCTTGCGTTATTCGCTTCTGCGAGTGAACCGGCTGATTTCGATTGGATGGATGGCGGTCTCTTGCCGACTTTTGGGTCGAGTCTGCTAGTCACCATTAATTAGTTATCGAGAATGATAGTCAAAACTATGAGGATAGCAGAACGTCGGGTCGCAGGGTCGAGGAGGTCGGGTTTTCGATCCGGCGGGTCACCCCCGCCGACCTTGACGCCGTGCGGATCTGGATCAATAACTGGTAGCGGGCGCTGCCGTACGTCGTGGCCAACCGAGGGCGCGTCCCGGCCTCCCTGCTATCGTTGACGATTCGGTATCCTTATTGATGCAAAACGGACGAACCGAATAACCTCGTCTCTTCAACGACGCAATCGCGTTGGTCTTTGCCCCCGGTGTTTTCCAGATGACCTTGTCGACACGGGGGTGTTCTTGTCTTTATTTTTAGTCACCCGCTTGACGGCTAATGTACGGCCGCTGAACGAGTGGGCGATGTCTGGCACCTCAGCAGCTTGCAATCAAGCCACCGTCCACACGGAACGTCGAGCCAGTCATATAGCTTGCCCGCTCGCTCGCAAGGAATGTAACAACATCCGCATATTCCTGAGGCTCGCCGTAACGTCCCAGTGGAATGGAGGACGTGCTTTCCTCCGACACTGACTCGACGCTCCGCTGTTCGCGTTGAGCCTTCGCGTTGTCAAGGAACCGGATGCGGTCCGTGGCAATACGGCCCGGAACGATGATATTGGTGGTGATCCCATCGCGCGCAACTTCGCGCGATAGCGTCTTGGACCAACCAACGAGCGACATTCTTAACGCGTTCGAAATCCCGAGGTTGGGGATAGGCGCGAGCACGCCCGACGATGCGCTCGTGATCACTCGTCCCCATCCTTTTGCGCGCATTCCCGGCAACACCCTGTCAGTAATCGAGATCACTGACAGGACCATGGACTGGAATGCCTTCTGCCACGTCTCAGGGGACTGTCCCGACGCGGGCGTGGGTGGGGGGCCGCCCGTATTGTTCACAAGTATGTCCACTGAGCCGAAGTGTTCTTCGATCGCGGCAAGTCGCGGCTCGACCAACGTCAGATCGGCCAGGTCCCATATCAACGAAAGCGCTCGCCCACCGGCTTCCTTTACTGCTTCAGCAGTCTTTTGCAGCGCCACTGCATCAATGTCTGCAACCGCAACATTGACGCCTTCACGTGCAAGTGAGACTGCAATCGCACTTCCGAGTCCGCCGCCGCCGCCGAGAACAAGTGCGGTCTTGCCTTCTATCCCTAGCTTCATTGCATGTCCGTGTTGATTTGTATGATGAAAGTTACCAGCGTGGGGGCCTCACGGTCACGCTGATCTGCCTTGCCGCTCACCGCGCCGTTGTTGCCGGCGGCCCGTGCCATTCGCCTCGTCAAAAACGCGTCAGAGGTACGCAAAAGTGCCCGACTTCGCCATCCGTCGCACCATGTCGGTTAAATTCGAATAATCGATAGCATAGTGTTGACAAATGCATTTTGCAAATTTACCTTTGTTGGTAACGGCACGCACACTTGGAGTGGAAACAATGTCGCTGAACGCGTCAGTCGCAAGGCAAACCCTTCTGGCCCAAGCCTTAGGTTGGGTTGATAAACAATCGGATAGCCTCGGGCCATCCATCCACCCCGCGACTTCATTCCTGCGCGATCCGGCCGATCTTCACCGCGCCAGCCGCACCTACAGGCGGGACGACAATCCCACCTTTCTACAGGCTGAGGTGCTGTTGGCAACGCTGGAAGGCGGGGAGGGGTGCCTTCTGTTTTCATCGGGCATGGCAGCGGCAACTGCGGTGATGTCCATGCTTTCGCCCGGTGCGCATGTGGTGGTGTCGACGCGGCTTTACTCGGGGCTGCGGAATTGGCTTTTCTCTCACGGGCGCCGCTGGGGCATCGACATATCCGAGGCTGACTATGAAGACGTCCATGGGTTGAGGGCGATTCTTGAGGCGCGTCCTGCACAGATTGTCTGGATAGAGACCCCGGCCAATCCGCTTTGGCATGTCTCCGATATCCGCGCCATCACTGAACTGGCTCACGAGTGCGGCGCGTTGGTGGTCGCCGACAACACCGTCTCAACGCCGATTCTGACGAGGCCACTCGAACACGGGGTTGATGTCGTGCTTCATTCAGGCAGCAAGTACTTAAATGGCCACGCCGACGTGGTGGCGGGAGCGCTGATCGTTGGACCGCGAAGAGCCGAGCTTCTGCAGCGACTCGCCGACATCCGCAATGACTACGGCGCTGTTCTGGGGCCATTCGAAGCGTGGCTTCTGCTGCGTGGCATGCGCACACTCGAACTGCGAATGAACGCCATTTGCCGGAATGCATTCGAGATTGCGTGTTTTCTGCAGGAACACGAAAGGGTCGTCGAAGTTCTCTATCCCGGGCTCGCTTCGCATCCTGGCCACGTGCTGTCCCGCAAACAGATGCAGGGCGGGTTTGGAGGAATGTTGTCCTTCCGTGTCAAAGGCGGAGAAGAGGTCTCGCGTCGACTGGCAGCATCAACAAAAGTTATTCGTCAGGCTATTTCCTTCGGAGGACTTGAGACAGTCATAGAGATTCGCCGGGGAATGGAGGGGCCTGAAAGCCGAACGCCACCCGATCTTCTTCGTTTATCGGTCGGTACCGAGGCTGTAAAGGATCTCATCGCCGATCTTTCCCAGGCGCTTTCAGCATGAACCAGTCAAAGTCTACTCATGTCGACGTACTCATCATCGGCGGTGGAATTGCCGGTGCAGGCGCCGCCTATGAAATCGCGGCCTTTGCGTCGGTGATCGTCCTGGAGGGCGAGAGCCAGTGTGGATATCATTCGACCGGGCGCTCGGCTGCCAGTTTTACCGAGAACTATGGGAATGCGATCGTTCGGCGACTCGCCATCGGCAGCCGTTCGTTCCTGTCCGATCCGCCCGCCGGGTTTTGCGATCATCCGATCCTCATGCCGCGCGGCATGATCACGGTTGCACGCGGTGACCAGTTGGGCATGCTCGAAAGAGAACTTGAGCGGGCGCGTGCGCTGGTCCCGGCGATCAGGGCGATGACGCCGTCTGAAGCCATTACGCGCGTGCCAATTTTGCGCGCCGATTACGTTGCAGGCGCTTTTTTTGAACCCGACTCCATGGAAGTCGACGTGCACGGCCTTCATCATGGTTTCCTGAAGGCTGCGCGCCAACGTGGCGCTCAAGTGGTCACCGATGCCCGTGTGAGTTCTATTGAGCGCATGAATGGCCAGTGGTCGGTCAAAACTGGAGCGGGCGATTTCTGCGCGCCGGTCATCGTCAACGCGGCGGGCGCATGGGGTGACGAGATAGCGGCGATGGCGGGTGTCGCTCCCCTTGGTCTGATGCCGAAACGCCGCACCGCGTTCAACATCCCGGTTCCCAAAGACATCGACATGTCCGGCTGGCCGTTGATCAACGATGCCGGAGATGAATTTTATTTCAAACCCGACGCCGGTCAGCTTTTTGTCTCTCCTTCGGATGCAACCCCTTCCGTAGCAATGGATGCTTACCCGGACGATATGGATGTCGCCGTAGGAGTCGAGCGCCTCGAGCAGGCGACCACGCTGACGGTGCACCGGGTTTCGCATTCGTGGGCGGGCCTCAGGACCTTCGCGCCAGACTCGTCGCCCGTTGTCGGACCCGATGCTACGGCTGAAGGCTTCTTCTGGCTGGTCGGGCAAGGCGGCTACGGCATCAAGACATCACCTGCGTTATCTCGTATCTGTGCTGCGCTCGTGAGGCAGGAAGGTCTTCCCGAGGACCTGTTGCAGCTTGGAATCACCGAGGCTGATCTTCTGCCGGTGCGCCTGCGTTAGCCCCTCTCGTTATTTTTGGCATCAACAAACAGGACGAAACACCATGACTATTCAACGCTTCGAAAATGGCCAACGCTATTGCCGTGCCCTCAGCCACAACGGAACCGTCTATTTGTCCGGCATGACGGCGGGCGATACGTCCGGAGATGTCGTGGAGCAGACGCGACTCACCTTGGCAAAGATCGACCACTACCTGGAAATGGCAGGATCGGACAAGTCCAAACTGCTCAGCGCCGTGATCTGGCTGCGAGATATCGCCGACTTCGAACTTATGAACAGCGTGTGGGACAACTGGATCGATCTGTCGGCCATGCCTGTGCGCGCCACGGTCGAGGGCCGCCTGGCTGGTGACAGCTATCGGGTGGAAATTATGGTGACCGCGGCGGTCTGAGTCTGACGCTTCAGACGCACGGCGGGCGTCCCGAACGGCACGTCAACCGCGTTGGCCGTGAGAACGAAATCGCATTTGCCTGGGCTGCCCACAGTTCGTTACCAGCACCATGCAGGCAACAACACAAACAGAGGTTCCAGATGACTGAGCGTAAAGACCATCCGTTGTTATCGAATTTACTGGACCAACGGAAAAACGGGAAGACGGACCGCAGAGAGTTCATCCGGCTCGCGGCCCTGCTGGGCGTCACTGCCGGCCTCGCCTGCAAAATGGCGGGGCTGCCGGCATTTGCTGCGGGGAAGGACGCCACGCCGTTTCCCCCGGACGATCCGCAGGCCAGGACGGGCGGCAAGCTTCGCATTGCGCAGTCCGTTGCGAGCATGACGGATCCCGCGACCTATAGCTGGAACGAAATGTCCAACCAGTCGCGTCCGATCATCGAGCACATGATGCTTGTCGGCCCAGACAACATTGTGCGGCCCATGCTGATCGAATCCTGGGAGCCGTCGGTCGATCTCAAGACGTGGACACTGCATGTGCGAAAGGGTGTGATGTGGCACAACGGCGAAGAGTTGACCGCCGACCATATCGCCTGGAATATCCGGCGCTGGACCAACTCGTCGCTAGGCTCGTCCAATCTCGGACTGTCCACCTTTGCCGCACTGGCGCAAGATACCGGGGAGAAGGACGTCAAGGGAAAGCCAGTTCGTGTTCCTGCACAAAATGGCGTCCAGATCATCGATTCGCATACTTTGCGGCTTAACCTGTCGAGGCCGGTGCTGTCGGTTGCGGAGGATTGCGCCGAATATCCGACTCTAATCGTGCACCCGTCGTTCAAGCCGCCATTCTCCGCCGCACCGATTGGTACGGGACCCTATACCTTGGTCGAGTTGAAGGTGGGCGAACGGTGCATTCTCAAGCGCGTCACGAAAATGAGCAATGGCAAGGATTTCCAATATTGGGGCGGAAAGGTTTATCTTGACGAGATTCACTTCTACAACTTTGACCAGGAGAACCAGACGGCAGCTCTCGCATCGGGAACGGTGGACGCCACTTATGAGCTAACCGCAGATCAGCTCGACCTGGCTCATTCGATCGACGGTGCGCAGATCAATTCAGTAGTGTCAGCACAGACCCTGTGCTGCCGGATGCAGGTCGACGTCAAACCTTTCAATGATATCCGCGTGCGCAAGGCAATCGTGATGGCAGCTGACAATGCGGCCACCCAGGCTTTGGTGTTTCCCGCGGGCGGGCGCGTCGCCGAGAACTATCACGTCGCACCCGTGCACCCGGATTACTTCCCGCTGGCTGGCGCGCCGAGAGACGTCAAAGGCGCGAGGCAGCTTCTGAAAGAAGCCGGCTATCCAAACGGTCTGTCTCTCACGATCGACGTAGGCAACACCGATGGGTCATGGGAGCAGGCGGTCTGCGAAGCGTTACGCGACCAGCTGAGCGAGGCTGGTATCAAACTCTCGGTCAATGTGATGCCTAAGACGAAATACTGGGACGTCTGGAACAAGACGCCCTTCGGCGCTACGTCCTGGGCCCACCGACCACTTGGCACCATGGCATTGACGCAGGCGTACCGCACAGGCGTGCCGTGGAATGAAACCCATTTCTCCGATCCGCACTTTGATGAAGCGCTTTCGGATGCCGAAGCAACGCTCGATGTGCGGCAACGCAAGGCGAAGATGGAAAAGGTCGAACGCATATTGCGGGACGCAGCTGTCATGGTTCAGCCAGTATGGCGGCCCGTCTATAACCTGGCGTCCTCCAAAGTGCGCGGCTATAAACCTCATCCGTCGCGCCAGTTACAGCTGACGAAAGTATGGATTGGCTAACGGCAGCGTAGTGCAAGACGCAGCTCCTCGGAAGAACGAGCTGCCCGGTTGCCGTGACTTCTATTGTTGCGTCGGTCCTTTGTGAGCACAGGGTGGTGTTACATGCAAAAACTCATTTTTCGCCGGCTGATGCAGATGCTTCTAATCATGGCAACCGTGTCCTTACTGCTGTTTGCCATCTTCAGTACGGATCAGTTCAGGAAGAGGGTGGCTGTGTCGGAGCTTGGTGGATTCGGAGTGGCCACGCTTTCCGACGGCGACTATAAAGCCTGGCTGGAAAAGAAAGGTCTGAACGAGCCGTTCCCCAAGCTGTACGCGCAGTGGGTCGGTAACGTCTTCGAAGGAAACCTTGGGCACTCGATTGAAAAAAACGAAGACGTCTCGGTCCTGCTCGGCAGCCGGTTGTCACATACGGCTGCACTTGCTTTCTTCGTGTTTCTTTTCATGGTGCCGATTTCTCTCACGTTTGGCGTGCTTGCCGGGATGAACGAGGGAGGACTGCTTGACCGCATCGTTTCTACGCTGGCGGTCTTCACCACGTCCATTCCACAGATCGCCACGGCCGTGCTGCTGACCGTGGTGCTCAGTCTCGGACTCAAATGGGTTCCAACAAAGTCCGCCATGGTTGACGGTTGGTCATTTCGTGAACTGCTGCTGCCGCTGCTCACGCTGCTGCTTTACGACATTGGTTACGTGGTCCGCATGACACGGGCTTCCATGGCGGACGTCATGGGCTCTCACTATATCCGGACCGCCACACTCAAAGGTATGCCTTACCGGCGCGTCATTCTCAAGCATGCGCTGCGCAACGCACTGATTGTTCCCTTCACCCTCATTTTTCTCCAGTTGAACTGGCTTCTGTCGCAAGTCGTCGTCGTGGAGGTCTTCTTTCAGTATGACGGCTTCGGACGGATGCTTTATGACGCATCGGTGTTCGGTGATATCGCCGTGCTGCAGGCCGCAACCCTGGTCGCCGTGGCGGTTGCAGTTACGTCGCAACTGCTTTCCGACGTCGCCTACGTCCTTCTCAATCCGCGCGTACGGTTCCAATAGGAGACTCGCCGTGACTCAACTTGCGGTATTTCGCACCGTGCGCCGCTCTCTACAGATTTCGAGCGTCTGGACCGTTGCGCTGCTGGTCGTCCTGATCTGGGTGGCGCTATGCGCTTACGTGATGTTCCCAAGACAGCTCGGCACCCTCGAAAACTATGTCCTGCTGCCCGCGATCCCGGCCGTTTTGCTGCTTTATTTCATGGCCGTGCGGGCGTGGCGGCAATCCACTATTGCCATCATAGGCGTCACTCTCGTTCTGTTCTGGATACTGATCGCAGTAGCAGTCCCCTATCTGCCACTCCTCGATCCTAACAAACCTGTTGCGCCTTATGCCCCACCGGGAGCGATGAGGCACGGCGTCACCTTCCTGCTTGGTGCCGACATGCGCGGCCGCGATGTTCTCTCGAGGACGTTGTGGGGGTGTCAGCGCGTCATCGTCTGGGGCATCACAGCTACTTCGGTCGCTTACGTCGTCGGTGCTGCGTTTGGCCTGGTTGCAGGTTACGTCGGCGGCTGGTGGGATGAAATTGTTTCATTCATCGGAAACGTGTTGCTATCTTTTCCGGTCATCGTACTTTTCATTCTGGTATTGAACTACCTCGGCCAAAGCGGCTTTAACATCATCATCGCGGTCACCTGTTCCTCCGCGCCGGCGATCATGCGCATTGTTAGAGGTCTCGCGCTCGATGCGAGGACACGTGACTACATCCAGGCCGCGCAAACGCGTGGCGAACACGCGGTATGGATCATGATTATTGAACTGCTTCCCAATGTACGGGGGCCAGTCATTGTCGACGCGTGTCTGCGGCTTGGCTACACCACCGTCGCGATCACCACGCTTACCTTCCTTGGCCTTGGCCTCCAGCCACCGGACCCTGACTGGGGACTGATGATCAAGGAAGCCTCGACCGCAGCACTTCTGTGGAAATACTCCTACATGCTGGTTGTTCCGGCACTTTCCGTCAGCAGTCTGATACTGGGTTTCAACCTGATGGCCGACGGCCTGCGCGAAATGAGTTTGCGCGACTGACAGGAGACTTCGATGGACACGACATATGCCTCAGGCGCCGTACCCGTTCTCGAATGCAGGAACGTATCAATCTCCTACATGACCAGGGCGGGCGAAGTTCCCGCGGTGATTGATTTCAACCTTCGCTTGATGCCAGGCGAGGCGCATGGGCTCGTGGGCGAATCCGGTTGCGGCAAGTCGACCATAGCGCTTGCCATCATGCGCTATCTCGGCAAGAACGGGCGTGTGGTCGGAGGTCAGATCCTGTTCAACGGGCGCGACCTGCTGACCATGAGTGCGGCTGAATTGCGACGGATTCGCGGCGCCCAGATCGCTATGATCTATCAGGAGCCGATGGCCTCTCTCAATCCTTCGATGGTAGTGGGGGAGCAGCTTGCAGAAGTCCCCGTATTTCACGACGGTGTCGGACGTGCCGAAGCGTGGTCAAGGGCGCATGCGATGCTCGAGCGGGTGCGTCTTGCGGACTGCTCGCGCATCATGAGCTCGTACCCGCATCAGCTTTCAGGAGGCCAGCAGCAACGTATTGTCATTGCGATGGCATTGCTTTCCAGTCCAAAGCTGCTGCTGCTCGACGAACCCACGACGGCGCTGGATGTGACCGTGGAAGCCGGTATCGTCGACCTGATCCGGGATCTTTCGGCCCAGTTCGGCATGTCAATGCTGTATATCTCGCACAATCTGGGACTGGTACTGGATACCTGCGAACGTATGACAGTGATGTATTCGGGTGAGGCTGTGGAGGTCGGTCCGGTTCAAACTGTGTTCGACGGCACGCGGCATCCTTATACAAAGGGCCTGTTTTCCTCCATCCCGGTTCCCGGTGCGGACAAGAACAGCCGGCCGCTTGTCCCGATACGCGGGCAATTACCCGCGCCTCATGACCGGCCGCCCGGCTGCAATTTTGGACCGCGCTGCGATTTCTTCGTCTCCGGACAGTGCGATGCGGCGCCTGTTCCCATGGTTCCCATCGTCAATCATCATGCCTCCCGGTGTATCAGGGTGAACGAAATCGGCTGGAACGACATGACGTCTGCGGGTGCGGAGCGAAACCGGGCGCCGCTCGGAGAGGTTGTCCTGCAGGTCAATGATCTGAACAAGCGATACGGAAATATTCGCGCAAACCAGGGCCTGAGCTTCGATGCCCGTCATTCGGAAACGGTCGCCATAGTCGGCGAATCGGGCTGCGGAAAATCAACCTTTGCCCGCATCGCAATGGGACTTGAACGCGCAACGTCAGGTTCCGTCAAGCTGGGGCAGATGGAACTCGGCAACCTGCCCGTCACTCGCCGCAAGAGCGATACGGTCAGAAAGCTGCAGATGATCTTCCAGAATCCGTTCGACACTCTCAACCCAAGTCACACCGTAGGGTTTCAGATCGCCCGCGTGATCCGAAAATTTGGCGTCGAGAAGGACGAAGCGAAGGTTCGGCAACGGGTTCTTGAACTGCTGGATATCGTCAAACTGCCCCGGGAATTCGCCGAACGATTGCCACGCCAGCTCTCGGGTGGGCAGAAGCAGCGTATCGGCATTGCCCGCGCGTTTGCGGGAAATCCATCCGTGGTCGTCGCTGACGAACCAGTCTCGGCTCTCGATGTATCGGTGCAGGCAGCGGTGACCGAGCTTCTGATGGATATCCAGCGGCAACAGGGCACCACGATTCTCTTCATCAGTCACGATCTTTCCGTGGTGCGATATTTGGCTGATCGAGTCGTGGTGATGTATCTCGGGAAGGTGATGGAACAGGGGAGCACCAATGATGTCTTTTCGCCGCCCTATCACCCGTACACCGAAGCGCTTCTCGCCTCGGTGCCGATCGCCGACCTTCGCGCAAAAAAGCGCAAGGTGTCGCTAAACGGCGAGATGCCGTCGCCCAGCGAGCCGCCCCAGGGGTGTCCGTTTTCGACGCGCTGTTCGTACATGATTGCCGGGACCTGTGATCGGATCGAGCCGCCCACTCAGGATTTTGAATCCGGCCATCAGATTGCCTGTCATCTGCCACGCGAACAGTTGCTTGCAATGGAGCCCGTCATCACCTTTGACGAGGCGCTCGCACCCGATCGCGCCTTGTTGAACATGCGTGAACACGCGGTCGATCCACAACCAAGTCACTAAGCGTGCCTGTCGCCGCGGAGTTTACCTGCCATGCCAACACGCATCACTGCGCCGCACCCGCATCTAACTGAACAACTGATGGAGACGATCGCATCGTGACTCGATATCTGACGCTGGCGGCCTGCCAGACCGGCCCCGTTCAACGGAGTACATCCCGGGTGGAAGCCGTTGATCGGCTTATCCACCTCCTGGAGCAGGCGGCGGCGCGCGGCGCCGAACTGGCTGTCTTTCCGGAGATGGCGCTGACGACGTTCTTTCCGCGCTGGAATCTGAACGATGATGCGGAAATCGCGGGCTATTACGAATCGCAATTTCCGGGGCCGCAGACTCAATTGCTATGCGATGCCGCACGCAAGCTGAAAACTGGTTTCGCGCTCGGTTACTCGGAGAGCGTGGAGGAGGGCGGCCGTGTGCGGCGCTTCAACACGATGGCGCTGGTCGGCCAGGATGGCGAGTTGATTGGCCGTTATCGGAAGATGCACATTCCTGGCTCTGAGTCTCCGGAGGAAGGCACGACGGTTCATCTGGAGAGGCGCTATTTCGAACCGGGCAACCTGGGCTTTCCGGTTTTTGCGTATCGCGGGGTTCGGGTTGGACTCGCACTTTGCAACGACCGCAGGTGGCCGGAAACCTGGCGAATGCTCTGCCTTAACGGGGCGCAGGTGGTCCTTGTTGGTTACAACACACCTGTGCTGCTTGACGAAGCGCCGGCGCTAGCTCATCTGCGCATGTTCCACAATCATTTGCCGATGCAGGCAGGGGCTTACCAGAATACCGTGTGGATTGCAGCCTCGGCCAAAGCGGGCCTCGAGGAAGGGCAGGCGTTGCTTGGCGGCTCGTGCATCATCGCGCCGAGCGGCGAGATTGCGTCACTGGCGAGCTCAGTAGGTGATGAGGTAATCACCCATCGTGCTGACCTGGACCTGATCGCCACCTGTCAACGTGTCAACTTCGACTTCGCTCGCTATAGGCGCCCCAGTGAATACGCACTGATATCCGAACGTGCAGGCCCCCTGGAGTGACCTCATGATGACATCAGGTAGTGTCCCGACCCGGCCAACCAGCGGTGGAGTCCTCGCACGCCGGGTTTTGTCGCAACTCAGGCAGGCAACCTTGACACCGCCCGGCGTGACGCGTGCTTCATATGGCGCTGGCGAACATTACGCGCACGATCTGGTGCGCCAGGAAGCCGAGGCGCTAGGCGCGATTGCGCAGGTCGATGCAGCAGGTAACCTCTACCTCACGTTGCCGGGCCGCAATCGATCCCTGCCACGGATCGTGATGGGCTCCCATCTGGATACTGTGCCGCACGGTGGAAACTACGACGGTGCCGCCGGCGTTGTCGCGGGCATTGCGGTCATGGCCGATCTCGTCGAGCAGGGTGCAGTGCCTTCGCGGGACCTTGTCGTCATGGCAATCAGAGCCGAGGAAGCTGCATGGTTTCCGCTGTCCTATCCGGGCAGTCAGGCCGCACTTGGCTTGCTGCATCCGACAGCGCTGCAAGCGCGAAGATCGGACACGGGGAAAACGCTGGCCGAACACATGGAGCTGGCGGGGTTCGATCCTGAAGCGGTGCGTCGGGGCACTACCCTGATCAATGCCAGAGATATCGCCGCTTTCGTTGAAGTACATATCGAACAAGGGCCGCGTTTGCTAGCCCTCGACGCGCCGATCGCTATCGTATCGGCAATTGCAGGCGGGTTTCGTTACGTCGACGCGCGCTGTTTTGGCGCCTACGCGCATTCCGGCGCCGAGCCCCGATTTTCGCGGCGCGATAGCGTGCTGGGCTTCACTGATCTGGTTCAGGGCCTCGAGACGGAGTGGGACTTGCTTGAGCGGGACGGACTGGAGGCGACCATCACTTTCGGACGGGTCGAATCGGATCGGACTCAGCATGGGGGCAGCCGGGTCTTGGGGGAGTTGGGCTTTACGCTCGACGTCCGTAGTGAAGAGCAGGCGGTGCTTGATCATCTCCACCAGCGAATACATACGCTTCAGGCAGACATCGCTGCAAAGCGTAACGTTCGGTTCGAGATGGGACAGAAGTCCGTATGGTCGCCCGCGCGCATGGATGCCGGAGTGATCCAGCGGCTCGAAGCCTCGGCTGCCCAGCTTCAGATGCAACCCCATCGCATGCCAAGTGGGGCAGGCCACGATGCCGCCGCTTTCGCGGCCGCGGGTATCCCGGGCGCGATGGTTTTCGTTCGCAACGAGCATGGCAGTCACAACCCTCACGAAAGCATGCGACCCGAGGATCTGGATCAGGCCATCCACCTGCTCGTGAATTTTGTCACGTCCTTTGACGAACGTTGAGAACACCACAATGGATATAAAGACGTCAGCAATTCTGGTCATCGATCTTCAGAACGAATATCGCAGCGAGGGTGCTTATCCTGTTTCGGATTATGAAGATATTCTTGCTAATGCTGCGGCGATCATCGCTGCTGCACGCCATGGCGCCGTACCCATCATTCATGTTCAGGCCTGGGTCGAGGAAAGCGAGCGCAGTCACTATTCGCTTCTCAATGAGGCACTGGCAGACAACTTAAGGTCCGCGGTCGCGGGCAGTGCCGGTGCCGATATCTGTTCCGAGGTTAGCCCCGAAAGAGATGAGATTGTAATCCGCAAGCGCTGGCCGAGTGCTTTTCAGGATACTGCACTGCACGCTCGCCTGAACGCGCTTGGCGTTAAGGAAATCTTCGCTCTCGGCGTCTGGACTGACAGTTGCGTGAGGGCAACCGTTTTCGATGCTATCTACAAGGGATACCGCGTCTGGTTGGTAAAAGATGCATGTGGTAGCGCTACGGAGACCATGCACCGCGCTGGCATTCTGGATATGGCTAACCGGCTTTATGGGGGCGGCGTGCTACGAAGCGAAGAGGCCGTCAAAGCCTTACGAGGCGAGCCTCATCACTCCTGGCACTGTTCAAGGCCTATAGAGTTTCCCTACACGCTCTCCTCATTGAACCGGCTTTACTGCGACTTGTGAGATCTGTTTGAGGTGTCTTCAGGATTCGGGGCTGTTTCAGCATGGTGGCCGCAAGTTTCAATCAACAGAATCAAAAGCCTATCGTTTCCGAGAGAGCGTAGATGCTATTTCCTGGGCGATACAGCTTCTGTTCAATTGGGTATTTCCGGAAGCCAGTGTAATTCCCGGCCGAGTCCTGAGTGCACCTTCCGGTTCGACGTATTGAATGGTTTTTGCCGCGATCCGGCAACTGCGCATAACCGAGGCTTCCAGCCTGACCCCACGAGGGACCTGACTCGATAAGTTTGTCGGCCCGGTTTTCGACGGTCGTACATATCAGTAAATTTTTCTAAAAAAATACACCTCAATTAATTTGGATAGCTAAATGAAAAATCATATCTCAACAACTGCCTTACTGTTCACGACAATCTCGGTTCCCGTGTTTGCGCAGAATAGTGTCACGCTGTATGGCCTGATTGACGAAGGGTTCAACTACACGAGCAACGTAGGTGGCCACAATGTATACGAGTTGAAGAGTGGCTACGCTCAAGGTAGCCGATGGGGCTTAAGAGGTTCGGAAGATCTTGGCGGTGGCCTGAAGGCTGTATTCCGGCTCGAAAATGGCTTTAACGCCACCAACGGCAAGCTCGGGCAGGGCGGCCTCGAATTCGGTCGGCAAGCTTACGTTGGTGTTTCAGACAGCAGATTCGGTGCTGTTACGCTAGGCCGTCAATATGATTCCCTTGTCGACTATCTCGCACAGACAACGGCCAACGGAAATTGGGCGGGATACCTGTTTTCGCATCCGTACGACAACGACAACACGGACAACACGTTCCGGGTGAACAACACGATCAAGTATACGAGCCCAGATTTTGCCGGGCTGCAGTTCGGCGGCACGTACAGCTTCAGCAACGACACCAACTTCGCGAACAATCGCCAATACAGCTTCGGCGCCCAGTATGCGAATGGTGGCCTGCTGCTGGCGGCAGCTTATCTGCAGGCGAACAATCCGTCGTCGAATGCTGGCGGCGCGATCAATAACGGTGGGGATGAGAATTTCCTTGCGAGCCGGCTGCGGGTATTCGGGGCGGGTATCAACTATACGTTCGGTAGCGCAGCACTCGGCTTCGCATACACGAACACGAACGTCTCTCAGCCGCTTAGCTCGGGCTATGTTGGTGCGATCACCCCGCTCGCAGGCGCGACCCTCTCGTCGCTGAAGTTTGACAACTTCGAAGTCAACGCAAAGTACCAGTTCACGCCGGCATTCTTTGTTGGTGGGCAGTATGTCTACACGCGTACCAGCTTTAATGCCTCAAGCGGAAAGCGTCATCCAAACTACCAGTCCGTCGGATTGATGGCGGACTATAACCTGTCCAAGCGTACCGACGTCTACCTGCAAGGCGCATATCAGCACGCGGGTGGAGACCGGACAGGAACTGTGCTCGATTACGCCTACGTGCCTGGCGCGGACGGCGTGTCCTCCACTGGAAACCAACTCGTCGTGCGCGCAGCAATTCGCCACAAATTCTAAGTTTCCAGGGGCGAGGGGCAAAGTTGCTTTCTTCGGCCGGCGCGGCGTGACAGGTTTTTGGACGTTGCTTGCCGAGAAGGGGTGTTTCTTGTTCATGGAGGCGGGACGTAGTCTTCGCTCGGATCGTGCGTGTACGCTGTGACGCTCAGTGAAATGAAAGTACGGCAGCTTCCGTCACTAGCGTTGCCGTTCCATTTGACATTCCGATTCAAAAGAGTTTTAATATGCAAAAAGGCGATTGATTAATATGAACCTCGATGCTGTTCGCAGTTTTCTCGACGTAGCCGAAACCGGCAGTTTCAGCTTGGCGGCGGCGCGCGTAAACGTCATGCAGTCCACTGTCTCGGGTCGCATCCAGTCCCTGGAGGACGAGCTCGGCGGTCTCCTGTTTAGTCGCGGCAGAAGTGGTGCTGAACTCACTCCTGCCGGTCAGGAATTTCGCGCTTACGCTGAAAAAATTGTGCAGACGTGGGATCAGGCTCGTCAGCAGGTAGCACTTCCGCCCGGGTATTCGGGCATCTTCCGTTTTGGTGGTCCCGTTGCGCTCCAGGATCGGCTCAGTGTTGCCTGGGTGTTGTGGATGAAAGAACATGCCCCAGGAATCGCGCTTCAGCTAGAGGGTGGCTACTCGGACGTTCTGACTGAAAATCTTTCTTCAGGGATTCTGGACGCTGCGGTCATGTATTTGCCGCGGCGGCGCTCGGGGCTGGTCATTGAAGAACTGCTGCAAGAAAATCTGGTGCTGGTACAGCACCCGGAGCTTTCGGGGTCATGGCATGAACACTTTGTTTTTGTAGATTGGGGACACGATTTCCGGGCCAGCTACAGTCAGGCATTTCCGGGCGCTCCTGCGCCAGCGCTTTCAGTGGGACTGGGCGCACTTGGCCTGCAGTACGTGCTTGCGTTAAAGGGAGCCGCTTATCTTCCCTTGGGTTTGGTTGCGCCGCTTCTTGCCGACGGACGGTTGAGCGAAGTCCCCGACGCCCCTGTCTTCCGCCGGCCCATCTACCTGGTCTATCCGTCGCGGAGCCGCAGTCCGGAACTCCTGGAAGTCGCTCTTTCAGGGCTTCGTCATCTGGCGACGATAGTCGATTTGCCCAAACTCGCTTCGATTTACTAACCGATGAATCGACCATGAAATACGACTTCCTGCTTCGCAACGCGACCCTTATAAGCGGTGACGGTTCGCCGCGCTTTTCCGGTGACTTAGCGATCGACGGAGACAGGATTGCCGCAATCGGTGATTTGTCGCTGGCCACGGGAAGCCACGAAATCGACCTTCAAGGCAAAGTCGTGGCGCCTGGCTTTATCGATGTCCATACTCATGATGACGCGGCGCTCCTTGCTGAAGACGGCATGGTTCCCAAGATCAGCCAGGGAGTCACCACGGTCATCACTGGCAATTGCGGCATCAGCCTCGCGCCAGTCACATTCCGAGCATCCCCGCCGCCTCCGTTCACCCTGCTGGGTGGAAATGAAAACTTCCGCTTTGGACGATTCGGTGATTACGTTGCCGAGTTGCGTCGACTAGGTACAGTTACCAATGCCGCGCTGCTGGTGGGCCATACGACGTTGCGGCAGCAGACGATGCCTGTGACCAACCGGGCCGCCAACGATGAAGAAGTGCAGCAGATGCAGGTCGAGTTGGAGCGCGCTATGACCGAGGGCGCGTTTGGCATGAGTACCGGGCTCGACTACCCGCCTGCAATCGCTTCGTCGACAGAAGAGGTCAAAGCGCTTGCTGATACGGCGGCGCGATTGGGTGGCCCTTACGTCACGCACACGCGGAATTATTTCGAGAAGCTGGAAGAGGCCATTGAAGAGGCCATTGACATTGCTGGGCATGCCGGCGGGAAGCTCGTCATTTCTCATCATCAGGTCACCGGCCGCGCCAATTTCGGCAAGAGCAAGCCGACGCTTGAGCGTATTGACAAGGCGCGGGAAAGTCTTGATATCGGCCTCGATGTTTATCCCTACTCTGCCAGTTCAACCGTCCTACGACTGGAGCGCTGCGATACGGGATTGCGCATTTTGATCACCTGGTCGGAGCCTCATCCGGAAATGGCCAACCGGGAATTGAGCGACATCGCTCGTGAGTGGGCGTGCACGGAACGGGCCGCGGCCGAACGCCTCTTGCCAGCGGGCGCGGTCTATTTTCAACTGGACGAGGCTGATGTCCGCCATATTCTTTCTCATCCAAGAACCATGGTCGGCTCTGACGGGTTGCCGCACGACAAGCATCCACATCCTCGTTTGTGGGGAACCTTCCCTCGCGTGCTTGGCCACTACGCGCGGGATGAGAATCTGTTCAGCTTTGAGGAAGCCGTGTTTCGCATGACTGGTCTCCCGGCGCAGGAGTTCGGGTTTGTCGATCGAGGGCTTCTGATGCCCGGAAATTTTGCGGATATCGTCGTGTTCGATCCGGAAACGGTACTCGACCGCGCAACATTCGAGCACCCACAGCAACCCGCGGCCGGCATCGACCAGGTGTTCGTCAATGGCGTTGTTGTGTGGCAGGACGGGGCCTCAACCGGAGCGCGCCCCGGGTCTGTATTGCGGCCAAAGCCGATTGTCCAGAATCACAGCTCGATCGTTTCCGGGCATGGCGCGAATTGTCCGGGGTGCAATCGGGGCGCACTTGGGTATTCAGATGAAAAATACGCCACCTGACTGCAAGGCTGATCGTGAAGGGATTCGCTCGCGCGCGGAGCTGCGTCGACAGCCTGGTACGCGGCCCGACGAGAGGTTAGTGGCCGGATAGTGCGTCCCGATGTCGATGCGAAGAAGGCCGGAGCGGTCAATACCCGACCCGGCACCTCATTTCGTGAGACTGACGCCGGCATGAATCGCCCGCGCGCGCACTTGGTTCGGTGTAGGGCAGTTGCAAATAGGAGCTTGAATTGAAAATCCTGGTGCCAGTCAAGAGAGTGGTCGATTACAACGTGAAGGTCCGGGTGAAGTCGGACGGCACGGGCGTCGACATCGCGAACGTGAAGATGTCGATGAATCCGTTCGACGAAATCGCGGTTGAAGAAGCTGTTCGTCTGCGTGAAGCGGGCGTGGCGACCGAAGTGATTGCTGTGTCGGCCGGTGTGACGCAGGCGCAGGAGACGCTGCGCACGGCGCTGGCGATTGGCGCGGACCGCGCGATCCTGATCGAGTCGGGCGAAGACCTGCAGCCGCTGGCGGTCGCCAAGCTGCTCAAGGCGCTGGTCGACAAGGAACAGCCGCAACTGGTGATCCTCGGCAAGCAGGCCATCGACGACGATTCGAACCAGACTGGCCAGATGCTGGCTGCGCTGGCTAACCTGCCGCAAGCTACCTTCGCCTCGAAGGTTGTCGTGGCGGACGGCAAGGCGACGGTGTCGCGTGAAGTGGACGGCGGTGCGGAAACGCTGTCACTGAGCCTGCCGGCCGTGATCACCACCGACCTGCGCCTGAACGAGCCGCGCTATGTGACGCTGCCGAACATCATGAAGGCGAAGAAGAAGCCGCTGGAAGTCGTCAAGCCGGAAGACCTGGGTGTCGACGTCACGCCGCGCCTGAAGACGTTGAAGGTTGTCGAGCCGCCGAAGCGCTCCGCCGGTGTGAAGGTGCCGGATGTGAAGACGCTGGTCGAGAAGCTGAAGACCGAAGCCAAGGTGCTGTAAGGAGACGGACGAAATGACGAATCTGGTAATTGCTGAACACGACAACGCGTCGATCAAGGCCGCAACGCTGAACACGATTGCAGCGGCGCAGAAGATTGGTGGTGATATTCACGTGCTGGTCGCAGGTCACAACGCACAAGCCGCAGCGGATGCCGCAGCGAAGATCGCAGGCGTTAGCAAAGTGCTGTTGGCCGACGCGCCGCAACTCGCAGCGGGTCTCGCAGAAAACGTCGAATCGACGGTGTTGACGCTTGTGCAAGACCCGGCGAAAAACTACACGCACGTCCTCACGCCGGCGACCGCCTACGGCAAGAATATCGCGCCGCGTATCGCTGCGAAGCTCGACGTCGCGCAGATCAGCGACATCACCGCAGTGGACAGCGCCGATACGTTCGAGCGCCCGATCTATGCCGGTAACGCGATCGCAACGGTTCAGTCTCAAGACCCGATCAAGGTCATCACGGTTCGCACAACCGGTTTCGACCCGGTTGCGGCCGAAGGCGGCAGCGCAACGGTCGAGAAGATCGAAGCCGCAGCCGACACGGGCCTGTCGCAGTTCGTGAGCCGCGAAGTGACGAAGCTGGACCGTCCGGAACTGACCGCGGCGAAGATCATCGTCTCGGGTGGCCGCGGTCTGGGCAACGGCGAGAACTACACCAAGGTTCTGGAGCCGCTGGCGGACAAGCTGAACGCAGCGCTGGGCGCGTCGCGCGCAGCAGTCGATGCCGGCTTCGTGCCGAACGACTACCAGGTGGGCCAGACCGGCAAAATCGTCGCGCCGCAATTGTACGTGGCGGTCGGTATCTCGGGTGCGATCCAGCATCTTGCCGGCATGAAAGACTCGAAGGTGATCGTCGCGATCAATAAAGACGAAGAAGCGCCGATCTTCAGCGTCGCCGATTACGGTCTGGTGGGCGATCTGTTCACAGTCGTGCCGGACCTCGGGGCGACGCTGACTTAAGAAGCAGTCGCGGCGGGAGGCCTAGATTTCGCACTTAGGGAGTGCTGGAACAAAACATCATTGAAATTCGACCTCCAATGCAGGGACAAACAGTGCCATTCCAACGGTAACACGCCGAATATCTCCCGCTCGAACAGATCGAAGGCGCTGGCAGCATTGACTACTGTCGATGTTCGACTCCTGGCATTACAAAAGGCTCACGTGCTGACTGTGCGTGAGCCTTTTTTCATATTTTGCCTCATACATTGGATCAATTTAACTACGACGTCACTATTGGCGGCGAAAGCCCGATCATTGGTCGATGGCTGACTCCTTGGGGCGACGCTTCTCCTTGTCAATTGGAGATAGTCTCCTGACTCTCGAGAGGCAGGAAAGGCGATCCGCTACCCTGATTTGTCGCGACCTGTGCCGATCCAGAGAGGCTACCGATTTCGAGGGCCGATACTCACCGGCTAGCCATGTTGTTCGAGTGACTGCTCTCCAGCCTATCTTCGGATAGTTTTCTCGTCGCCGGAATCCATGGAAAGTGGAACCGCTCAATTGGACGAGGAGACGGTGTGGAACTTGGCATAGCCGGAAAAATAGCGCTGGTCACGGGTGGCAGTAAAGGGATAGGCCGCGAAACCAGCCTGGAGTTGGCACGCGCTGGTTGCCAGGTGCTGGTCGCGGCGCGCGGCAAGGAAGCCATCGACGAAACGGTTGCGGTTATTCGGGGAGTGGGCGGTGTCGCGGCAGGTTTCTCCGGTGACTTCACGGACGTGGAGAACTATCGCCTCGCCGTCGCAGCGGCTAAAGCGGCTTTTGGCTCAGATCCAGACATTGCAGTGTTCAATCTGCAGGCGCCGAAGCCAGGCAGCTTCGAAGAACTCAACGATGACGATTTCCGCTGGGCTTACCACCTCGTGGTTACGTGCTATATGAACCTGGTCCGTGCCGTCGTGCCGTCTATGAAGGAAAGGCGCTGGGGCCGGATTGTCACCATAGGTTCCGGCACGGCCAGAATGGCACTGCGTAGCACGCCGTATTTTTCGTACGTTCTTGCCAATACACATCGCGTGTCGGCCGTGGGTCTGATCAAAACGCTGATGGGTGACTACGGCCCTTTCGGCATCACTTTCAACACCATCGGCGTCGGTTCGATAGAGACTGAGCAGTTCAAAGCCTGGATGCAGAAACGCGCCGACGAAAGCGGAGTTCCGTACGACGACGTTATTCGCGGCTTCGCCGCGGACAATCCTCTGCGCCGGGTGGGCAGGCCGGTTGAGGTCGCGAAGCTGTGTACGTTTCTCTGTTCCGAATACGCCGGCTTCACTACGGGCGAAACCGTGCTGTGCGACGGCGGACAGGTGATCTGCCTGCCCTGAAACGTCGCCTGAATCGACGTAAACCCTGGCTAGGGTAGGCGAGAATACGGCGCATATTGAACAAAATATGACTATATTGTACTTTATGTACTAATGTCATGGCGACCCATGCTGCGTAATAACAAGGAGACAGACTGTGTTGACTAAAGCCAAAGATGTCCTGGCAGACGGCGTTCGCATCGAAGATCTCATTGACGTGGAGCGCAGGGAAGTTGCGCTGCGCGTGATGTCGGATCGCGAGGTCTACGACGTCGAGATGGAGCGAGTGTTCGCCAGAACTTGGGTGCTGCTAGGGCACGAGAGCGAGATTCCCAGCGTCGGCGACTACATGGTCCGATGGATCGGGGAAGACGCGGTCATCGTCGCGCGTGACCGGGAAAACGCGATCCATGTGTCGCTGAATGTCTGCCCGCACCGTGGCATGCGAGTCGCGCTCGGCGAGTACGGCAACGCGCAGACGCACCGCTGTATCTACCACGGCTGGGCATTCAAGCCGAACGGCGATTTCATCGGCGCACCGGTCGAGCGTGAGCAAATGCACGGCGACGTATGCAGTAAGGCGGAGCTTGGCCTCAAGCAGGCGCGCGTCACCGTGTACGGCGGCCTGGTGTTCGCCACTTGGAATATCGACGGCCCCTCGCTGGAAGAGCACCTCGGCGACATCAAGTGGTACCTCGACATGCTGTTCTGCCGGACCGACGCGGGGCTCGAAGTTCTCGGTCCGCCGCAACGGATGCTAATGCGGGCCAACTGGAAAACCGCCGGTGAACAATCCGCATGTGACGGCTTCCATACGCTGACGCTGCATCGCTCGCTGCTCGAGATGGGGCAGATCGGCGGCGACAGCGACACGATATACGACAAGGCACCCGCGATGTATGGCATCAATGTGAGCGCCAATGGCCATTCGCTTCGTTGTATTCCGGCGGAAGTGACGTTCTCGATGGTGATGGGCATGTCCGTCGAAGGACTGGGCGTCGAAGAACGGCTGAAGATTCTGCCACCGCCAGGTATCACCCAGGAACTTCTCCCGCAGGTGAAGGCGCATCTCAGCGTAAGTCAGGTCGAGTTGCTCGCGAAAGCGCCGCCGCAAGTCGGTGGCCTGTTCCCAAACGTGACAATCGCCTTTCTGTACATGCCGCTCGACGACGGCACGATGGGGAGCGCACTGGTGCTTCACACGTTCGTACCGAAGGGACCGGACAGTTTCGAGAACTACAACTGGATCTTCGCCGAGAAGGATGTATCGCCCGAAATCAAGCGCAAGATGCTGGCCACATCGATTCGCGCGACCGGTACCTCCGGCACCATCGAACAGGACGACGCCGATACCTGGCCGCAGATTTCGCTCAACGCGCGTGGCGCGATGGGACGGCACAACACGCTGAAGTATCAGGCGTTGCTTGGCGAGAAAAAACCGGAAAACTGGCCGGGCGGGGGTAAGGTCTATGACGGGTTTTCGAAAGACGATGCGCAATGGGAGTGGTGGCTTGCATATCGCCGTCTGATGAACGCTGGCGCTTGACTGTCCAGCTAATCGTCCCACTAACTGTGCATGCTCTAACGGAGACCGATTGTGAACGACCTGACCCAGCCTGTTGAAACGCGCCGCGTGCCGCATGGTTCGCCGATCCATAACGAAGCAGCCGGTTTCCTGATAGACGAAGCTGCGCTACTCGACCACTTCCGTCTCGCCGAGTGGCTCGAATGCCTGACCGAAGATATCAGTTACAGCGCACCGTTGCGCGTGACGCGGATGAGGGGGGACCCGGGCGAGACTACTGTGCGCTCGGTCCAGCATTTCGACGATAGTTATCGATCGTTGCAAGGACGCGTGTACCGCCTGCTGAACACGAAGAGTGCGTGGGCCGAGGATCCGGTTTCGCGAACGCGCCGCTTCGTCACTAATGTCGCTGTCAGTGAAACTGACCAGCCCGACGAGTACGACGTTGTCAGCTATTTCCTGCTGCTGCGTAACCGTTTCGAGGAAACGTCGATGGGGCAGCTCAGCGGCGAGCGTCATGATCGACTGCGCCGGGTCGATGGCCGTTTCAAACTCGCCCGGCGCGAAATCATTGTCGATATGTCGGTATTGGGGATGTCCAACCTGGCTGTGTTTCTCTGACGGTTATGGTGCAGGGGGTGACCGGGCAGGTCGGAGCAACGCGGCGCTGCCGCCACCGCGTTGCCTCAGGCGGTACAATGCGTGGTGATTGTCGGACCCGGGCTGCAGGACGTGGGGGGTCCGTCGCTGCCAACCCATTGCTGTCTTAACCCTATGCTGGGCATCACTGAATGAGCCTCGACACGACGAAGACCCCGAGAAGGCGGCCGCCCGCTGCGAAGACGTCTACGACCACAAAGAAGACTTCGCCAGCAAAGAAGGCCGTCCCGGCAAAGAAGGTGGCGCCGGCCAGAAAAGGAGCAGCTGCAACGCCACCTGTCGCGCAAAAACGCCCGGTCGCCGCACGCGAGAAAGTCCTTCCCGTCGAAAACAGCGAGGCCGTCGTCGCCGGAAGCTCCGGCCGGTTGCGCCGCAATGGTCCGCGCATGCGTTCCTCGGGACCCGAGCAGAGCGTCGAGCGCATTCTGGCTGCGACGTTCGATGCAATTTCGCGGCACGGCCTGCTGCGTCTGTCGCTAAGCGATGTGTGCCGCGCCGCGGGCGTCGCGCGTGGCACGCTGTACCGGTACTTTCCGACTAAAGAGGATTTGCTCGACGGTCTCGGCGCTCGCACGCGAGAGCGTTTCGAGAGCGCTTTGCGTGATCTGAGGGCGAGCACCGACACGCCCGACGAGCGTCTCGAAGGGGTGCTCCGTATTCTGATCGAGCAGGAGGAAGAGGCGGCGGGCGACCGCATGCTGCAGATTGAACCGCTCTTTGTGCTGGATTTTTTCGGGCGCCTGTTGCCGTACTATTCGGAACTCGTGGCGGCGACGCTGGAACCTTTTTTCGATCAGGTCGAGCGCCAGTTCGACATGAAGATCGACAGGCTTCTGATGTCGGAAGTCCTGCTGCGTGTCCGCCTTTCGCTAATCCTGATGCCACCGCAGGATAATCTCTTCGGCACCCGTTTGCGGGCCGCTTGGAACGCGACGGTCGAACGCCAGATAAAGCGTTCGTCCGGCCGCTGACGCCGCCACATTCCTGTCAATGAACCCCGCTGCGTAGCGGGGTTTTTTCTATTTCCAGCGGCTCTCCCATCACCCTGAAGTCGAGCGATCGCTCATCCGTGCTTCTACGCCGTCTGATCCACGAACTGCTCACTGGCCTCAGCGGCACTCGTTCGCACGCGGTTGTCTGAACGCTTCGAACGTGGTCCGTCGGTAGTTAACCCGTTCGGGAAAATCCTGGTCTTTTTTTCTCCAACGCATTCGATCGTCCAGGACTAAACTGCACACATTGAACAAATTAACCGCTATTTGACTAATATGTGCTTTTCGAGGCAAGGCTTAGTCAGCCGCGTGGATTCCTCCACTGCCTGCGAAGACGCTCGAAACCGATCCTTCCCGAACGAGGTAGCCAATGTTGACGAAAGTAAATCCCGACGCGGGATATAACGACGCCGTTGAGGGCGAACTGCTCGAGCGCGCCCGCGAGATGCGTCCGTTGCTGCTGCGCAATGCGCCGTTGCACGAACGTGAGCGACGTCTGTCGGCGGAAGTGATCGAAGCGATGAGCGCGGCGGGCTTCTGGGCGATGGCCGCGCCGCGTCGCTGGGGTGGCACCGGCACTTCGGCGACCACGATGGCGCGTGTCGGCAAGGAACTCGCGAAGGGCTGCTCGTCGACTGCATGGGTCTACAACATCCTTCACGGCACAACGTGGGTGGCGAGCCTTGGTCCGGATGCGTTGCAGGAAGCGATCTTCGGCGCTAACGCGGACACGCCGCGCATTTGCGGCGCGGTCAATCCGCCGGGAACCGCTATCGCAACGGACGGTGGTTACATTGTCAACGGGCGGTGGCCGTACTCATCCGGTTCACGGCACGCCAACTGGGGGCAATTCGGCTGCAACCTGCACAAGCCGGATGGTACGGTCGAGCCGGGCGGTTTCATGTATTTGCGCATGAGCGAGCTCACGATCGAAGACACGTGGTTCGTTGCCGGCATGAAGGGAACCGGCTCCGAGACCTGTGTGGCGCAAGATGTGTTTGTGCCGACCGAGCGCTTTTTCCATGTCGCAAAGCTGGGCGTCGGCAAGCACGGCGCGGACAAGAAGCATGTCGGCGAACCGTCCGACTTCTGGCCGTTCATGCCTTTTCTGCGTGCAACGGGTCACGGCATTCTGCTCGGCATTGCCGACGCGGTTCTTGAACGCGTCAAGACGGCCACAGGTAAGCCGATTATCTATACGTCATACACGCATCAACGGGATTCGTCAGTGGCACAGCGCGAGATCGGCGAGGCCGCTGCGAAAATTCGCGCCGCCGAACTGCTGATCGAAAGCAACACGCAACTCGTCGACCGGGCGGGCCTGTCGAGAATCCCACTGACAGCCGAAGAGCGGGCTCGCAGCAAAGGCGAAGGCGCGCTGACGGTCGATCTGCTCACCAGCGCGGTCGACAAACTGATGTTCATCGCGGGGGCTGGAGCATTTGCTGAATCGAACGACCTGCAGCGCATGTGGCGCGACCTGAATGTCGGCGCGCGCCACACGGCTAATCTGCCTTATGTCGGATACGAGATATTTGGCCGCTCACAACTCGGCTTCGAGACGAATATCTCGCCGCCGGACTTTATCTGATTGAACGTGCAGCAGCGTGCGGCATGCACGCCTTCGAATAGAACCCCATTCAGCTCCAAGGTATCGAGGACCCGTCATGCGTTTTTTCGAATTCATTCGCGATGGCAAGTTAGGTTTGGCAATTGGACAGGCCGACAGCGAACTTATCGGTTTGTGTGTCGGCGATGCTGGCTACCCAGGCTCGCTTGCAAGTCTCATCGAGGCGGGACCCGAGTCGCTCGCCGCGGCCGCGAGGACTTTGCGCAACGGCGCGCCGATTGCGCTCGACAAGGTTCTGCTACTGCCGCCGGTGCGCGAGCCGGGCAAGATCATCTGCCTCGGCCTGAACTATGCCGACCACGCGAAGGAGGGCGGCTTCGACATTCCCGCGTATCCGACGATCTTCGCGCGCTTCGCATCAAGCTTGATCGGGCATGGCGCGCCGATCGTCCGACCCAAGGTATCCACGCTGCTCGACTACGAAGCCGAACTGGTGGCGATCGTCGGTAAGGGAGGCCGAAATATCCCGAAAGAGCGTGCACTTGAGCACGTGGCGGGCTACTCGATCTTCAACGATGCGTCGATTCGCGACTATCAGTTGCGGACGCCTCAATGGACCGTCGGGAAGAACTTTGATGGCACAGGTGCGTTCGGCCCGTGTTTCGTAACCGCAGATGAATTGCCGCCTGGCGCGAGCGGCCTGAAGATCACGGCCCGGCTCAATGGCGAAGTAGTGCAGCGGTCGTCCACGGATCAGTTGATTTTCGACGTTGCGTCGATCGTCGCGCTGCTCAGCGAAGCGATGACGCTTGAAAGCGGCGATGTGATCGTCACCGGCACGCCTTCCGGCGTCGGCCACGCGCGCTCGCCTGCGCTTTACATGAAAGCGGGCGACGTGTGCGAGGTGGAGATCGAACAGATCGGCGTGTTGCGAAATCCTGTCGTAGACGCTTAGACGAATCCCATATCGCCCTCAGGGACCGACTGGCCAGGATCAGGCCAGCGGTTTCGCAACATGGTGGAGACGGCCGTGACAACTGCCTTGCACGAAGAATGTCCGCTGCGACGCGAAGGCGCGCTTGGGGTTCATTCGCTCGATCATTTTAGACTTGCCGTGCCGGATCTCGGCGAGGCGCGAGATTTTTTTTCGGCATTCGGTCTCGACGTGCGCGCTACCGGAGGCGGCCTCGATCTGCATGCGGAAGGTGGGCCACACAGGTGGGCGACGCTTGTCGAAGGATCGCACAAACGCCTGCATTCGGTTTCGTTCGGTGCCTTCGCAGAGGACCTTCACGCGTTGCGCGCGCGGCTCGTGTCGCTCGATATCGAATGGCAGGGCGCATCATCGGAAGACAGCATCTGGCTGCGCGACCCTGCGGGCAACCTGATCGAAATCCGGGCTGCCGGGCGCGCCGCGCCGCGTGAAAAATCATCGTATTCCGAATGGCCAGCAGCATCCGCATTGCGCGGCGCGACGAGCCGCAGTCTCGCGCCGAAAGTCCGGCCGCGACGCCTCGCCCACCTCGCGCTGTTCACGCCGGACGTGAGCCGCACGATCGCTTTCTACGAAGCCGCACTCGGCCTGCGTCTGTCCGACCGCTCGGCGGACGCTGTTGCGTTCATGCATGCACCGCATGGTAGCGAACATCACCTGATCGCACTCGTGCGTTCCGACGGTCCGGGCCTGCATCACTCGAGTTGGGATACCGGTTCGGTTCAGGAGATAGGCCTTGGGGCGATGCAGATGGCCGACGCGGGTTACCGGCTGGGCTGGGGGCTTGGGCGTCACGTGCTCGGCTCGAACTATTTCCACTACGTGCGTGATCCGTGGGGAAGCTACGCCGAGTATTCCGCGGGCATGGACTACATCCCCGCGGACGTCGAATGGGTTGGCACCGATCAGCCAGTGCACGACTCGATGTATCTGTGGGGACCTTCCGTACCCGAAGACTTTGTCACGAACTACGAAACGGCACGCTGAGACGCCCGCCATCGACGATCTATTCCAACAGGAGTCAGCATGACGCAGCAAGAAAAGAATATGCAGACGTGGCGCGACATTCAGGCGTGCTGCAACCGTGGCGATTGGGAGGCGCTGGCGACGTATTTCGATCCGGACTTCCGCTATATCAACGCGTCGCGCCCGGATCTCGGCACTTACGATGAATGGATCAAGTCGCCGATGGCAAACTTCACAACGTTTCCGCCGTGCCGCTACACGATCAAGGAAATGACCGCGACTGACGACAAGGTGTGGGCGTATTGCCACCACTACGGCGTTCACAGCGGCGGCCCGTACATGGGCATCCAACCGACCGGCAACGAGGTCAACGTCGAGTGGATCTCGATCGTGACCTTCAACGGCGACAAGGTCATCCGCATTTTCAGCATTGCCGACGTGCTCGGCATGTTCATCCAGCTCGGTGTGATCGACAGGTCACAGCTTCCCGTCAATCCGAACCGCTGAGCGGTGACACGCAGCCTCTTTGATACTGATTCATCCAATAAGGAGCGTTTGATGTCGACATTCGTTTTATTGCACGGCGGCGCGGCTGGGTCATGGATCTGGAAGCCGGTTCGCAAACTGCTTGAGCAACGCGGGCACGATGTGTACGCGCTGACATTTACGGGTTTTGGCGACAGGCGCCATCTGGTTGCGCACGGCATCACGCCCGAAACGCACGTGGCGGACGTGGTTAATGCGCTGCACTTCGAGGATATCGAGGATTGCATTCTGGTGGCGCATAGTTACTCAGGCGCTGTGGTGCCCGGCGTGCTGGCTGCGGCCGGTGCGCGGGTGCGCCGGACGGTGTACCTCGACGCGCTGGTGTTGAAGCAGGGCGAATCGGTTGCGCAGGCGATGGGATACATGACGTACGAACAGGCATGCGGGATTGCGGCAGCTGTGCGTCGTGGCGACGTGCCGCTTTACTCCGATGTCGCCGGTCAGCAGCGCGAGATGGCGAAAGATGCGCCGTTCCGGATGAGCGCCGAGCGTCAGGCGTGGATGCTCGAGCATTTGTCTGACATGCCGATGATGTGCGTGGTCGGCGGCGTCCAGATAGGTGCGGAATCGGTGTCGAAACCGGTGGATTACATCGCCTGCACCGATACGAACATGACCCAGCAGCACGCGCGCGCAGCCGAACTCGGCTGGCAGGTCCACTCACTCGAAGGCGACCATGCAGTGTTGGTCGGCGACCCGGAGAGCACGGCGCGTTTGCTTGAGACCTTTGCATAAAAGGCCCGTATTCTTACCAGACAATAAGCCTCGTCTATGACGCGAGGCATGGAGACACGACAATGCGAAGAGTTTGCAGGTCGGCAGTACCGCGCATGAAATCGGTAGCAGCAGCCATAGTGGCGCTGGCATCGGCGGGAAGCGCGTCGGCGTTCCAGTTTTCGACTGGATCGGACTGGAATGTGCATTGGGACAACACGGTGCAGGCCAATTTGGGTATGCGCGCGCAGAGTCTCGATCCCGATATCGCCAACAATCCGGCGAATCAGGCGTCGGATGGCAAATTTTCCAAGGCGGGGGATCTTGTCACTGAGCGTTTCTCACTGCTTTCGGAATTTGACGCGGTCTACCAGAACACCGTCGGCGTGCGCGTGAGCGCCTCAGGCTGGAAAGATTTTGCGTACAACAGCAATGCGCTGACCGGCCCGGGATATACTGGCCAGAGCAACTACTACAACAGCACATACTCACCCTATACGAAGCGATTCTACGAACAGGGCGCGCAGCTGCTCGACGCGTTTGTCTTCTCGAACTTCGATCTCGCTGGTCATCAGACATCGTTGAAGGTTGGGCGGCTCAACCAGTATTGGGGCAATTCGCTGTTTCTTTCCGGCATGGGTATCGCCTATTCGCAGAGTGCACTCGACCTGATCAAGGCCGCGAACTCGCCAGGCACCACCGCAAAGGAACTGTCGATTCCGCGTGCGCAAATCAATTTCAGCACGCAGATCACGCCGACATGGCAACTCGGCGGTCAGTACTTTCTCGAGTTTCAGGGCAACCGTCTGCCCGAAGGCGGCACCTTCACCGGGCCGGCGGATCTTGGCTTCGATGGTCCGCAGCAGTGGTTTCCGATCGGCGGCGTGCCGTACAGCCTGCAACGTCTGGATACGAATAAGCCTTCTAACGTGAGCAACAACTTCGGCGTGACGACACACTGGTCGCCGGCGTGGCTCGACGGCACGGCGGGCCTCTACTATCGCCGCTTCGATGAAACGCAGACGGCCGGCCCGGTACTCGGAGGTTACGGTGCCAACGGCCCGCTGAGTAACGTGATTGGCTCGTTCTATCGCTTTGTCTATCCGACAGACACCCAGTTGATCGGCTTCAGCCTGGACAAGGAAATCGGCGGCATCAGTACCGGGCTGGAGGTGTCGTATCGCAAGAACACGGGACTGAAGACCAATGGTGGTGTGCCGGTTGCAAGCGACAACTCCAACGCGTCGCTGATTGCGCGCGGCAACACGCTGAACGTGCTGGCCAATGCGGTGGTTGGCTTGACGCCCACGCCGTTTTATCAGGCCGGCACGGCGCTCTTCGAAGTCGGATACACGCACTTGCTGTCGGTTACCAATAACGCTGGCGGACGCTTTCAGAGTGTGAACAATTCGCAGGCGTGCACGGTGGCACTCGCGAACGGTTCGGTCGTGCCGGGCGACGAGAACAACGGTTGCGTTACGCGCAACTCGGTGGTGGTGGCGTTTCTGTTCTCGCCGCAATGGTTGCAGGTGTTCCCGGGTGTCGATCTGTCGATGCCAATCTTCGCGGAATACGGTCTCATCGGCAGTACGGCCAGCCTTGGCGTGCCGGTCGCGCATCGCGACCTCACGTACAGCATCGGCGTATCGGCGACCATTCAGCAGCGTTACTTCGTGACCCTTGCCTACAACGGCAATCACGGGAACCTCGGCACGCTGAGCACCAATCCCGCGAACGGGCTTTCTTACTATTCCGGCGGCAATAACGTGGGGATGTTCAATGACCGCAATTGGGTGTCGCTGACGTTCTCCACAACATTCTAGGCATACAGGCAGGAGACGAAAATGAATTGTCTGAGAACGCTGACAGCAGTTTTGTTGATGTCGATTTTCGCGACGCAGGCGCAGGCGGCCGTGTCGCAGGAACAGGCTAAAGAACTCGGGGGCAAGCTCACGGAGTTCGGTGCGGAGCAGGCCGGCAATGCCGACGGCTCCATCCCCGCGTATGACGGCGGCGTCACAAAGCTGGCGATGCCGGCGGATTTCAAGCCGGGCAGTGGCCGCTATCCGGATCCGTTCAAGGAGGACAAGCCGCTCTATACGATCACCGCACAGAATCTGGCGCAATACGCGGATCAGTTGACGCCGGGCACAAAGGCACTCTTCCAGCGCTTTCCCGACTATCGCGTCGAGGTGTACAAAACTCGCCGAACCATGGCGTATCCGGACTGGGTTCTCAAGAATACAGTGCGCAATGCGACCGCAGCGAAACTGAGTGGGCAGACCAGAGGCGATGCGGTGGCCGGTGCATACGGCGGCCTGCCGTTTCCGATTCCCCAGGACGGCTACGAGGTGATGTGGAATCAGTTGCTGCGTTATCAGGGGCCACGCACGGACTTCCGGTTCTCGACGATCTTCGTCGACCGGTCGGGGCATCAGACGCTGGTCGGGGATCAGGAATGCAAGTTCATGTACCCATACTACGACGAGAAGCAGAGCAAGCTGAACGACGACTTCTATTTCGCCGGTTATACCAGCTACTTCGGGCCGCCGTCACAGGTTGGACAACTGTTTCTGCAACGCTTTTCGATCAACCATGGCGACAAGGACGACACGACCTGGGTGTACACGCCGGGCCAGCGCAGGGTGCGCGTTGCACCGGAGTTGAAGTACGACACGCCGGCAGCGTCGATCGGCGGGACGCTGCTGTTCGACGAACTGGGCGGCTTCACCGGCCGGATGGACCGCTTCGACTTCAAGCTGGTCGGCAAGAAGGAGATGATCGTTCCATACAACAATTACCGCGCGTACGAAGCGACCGATCTGGTCGGCGATAAACACGAAAACACGAGCGCTGTCCGGTGGGAGAAGCATCGCGTGTGGGTGGTCGACGCGACGTTACTGCCAGGCAAGCGTCACGCATACAGCCGCCGCACGTACTACATCGATGAAGACACGTGGCTCATCGTCGCGTACGAAGCCTACGACGAAGGCGGTGCGCTGTATCGCGTGGCTCACACGATCAACATCGTGCCTTACGACAAGCCGCGCGTCGGGCAGCCGAGCCAGATCTCCTATGACTTGACGAAGGGAAATTATGTGATCACCGCTGTCCAGGGCGGACCGTCGATGTACATGAAGACTTTCGATGCGCTGCCGAACCAGTCGGCGTACACGCCACAAGCGATGGAAGGCAATGGCGTGCGTTAGGTTGCGCCATGGCCGGCACGTAGTGAGGTCGCTGTCGAGCGGACCCGGAAGGGCCGCTCCCTGTCTCGTGGCACACGGGTGACATATGAATGATCCGAAGGAATTGCGCAATATTGCAATGCGCCTGGGCCTCACCGCAGCCCTGGTGTTGTGTGTGAGCACGGCGACGCTGGTGCTTGCCGCAAGGGAAACCGCAGTGGGTTTCGTCGATCCACTCGACTCGCCGGCGACGCACGTATCCTCGCCGGCGACACAGCCGGTCACGGCAGTCGCGGCGGTTCAGCAACGGCTGATCGGGGTCGGCATGCGTGGCGTGATCGTCGTGTCCGATGATCACGGCGTATCGTGGCGTCAGGTGGCGAGCCCGGTGCAAAGCGATCTGACCGCGGTGATGTTCGCGACCGCACGCGACGGCTGGGCGGTTGGCCACGACGGCGTGATCCTGCACAGTGCGGATGGCGGCAACAGTTGGGTCAAGCAGTTCGACGGGCGGATGGCCGCGCAGCAGTTCGCGCGGCGGTACCGCGCAGCGATTGCGGCCGGCGACATGTCGGTTCAGCCCGCGCTCCAGGAAGTTGAGCGCAACAGTAAGGCGGGCCCGGCGCTGCCGTGGCTCGACGTCTGGTTCGAGGACGCGACGCACGGCTACGCCGTGGGCTCGTTCGGTACGTTTGCGATGACCTCGGATGGCGGCAAGACCTGGCTGCCGGCGCTTGAGCACATCGACAATCCGTCGTTCCTTAATCTGAACGCGATTCGTGCGATTGCCGGGCAGCTCTACATCGCCGGCGAGCGTGGCATGGTCTATCGACTCGACCGGGTCAGCGGACGTTTCGAGCAGATAGCCACCGGTTATGGCGGCAGCTACTTCGGCATCGCGGGCACGGCGGGACGCGTCTTTGCGTTTGGGCTGCGCGGCAACGTCTATCGCAGCAGCGATGGCGGCACCTCATGGACGCGGGTCGAAACCGGTACCGACGCGACACTGAACGCCGCGAGCGTCCTCGCGGATGGCTCGGTCGTGCTAGCGGGCACGGGTACGGTTCTGATCAACCGACCGGGCGAGGCAGGTTTCAGTCGCGTACCCGTTGGTTCGCCGATGCTCTTCGCGGGTATCGCACCGGATGGCGATGACGCGATCGCGCTGTGTGGACCGTTCGGCATCTGGGCGCAGGCGCTACCAGGTCGTGCTGCGGCGCAACCAGTCGTACCGAAAAAAAGCTGAGTCTTTTGTCCTGAACGAAACCGGAAATCCACCATGTTGAACAGCAATAAGGGCGAAGGCGTACCCATCGATGCGGGTTCCCCGGCGCGTTTCGATCGACGTTCCGGCAGCTGGCTCGAACGGCTGATCTTCAATCATCGCGCGACGATTGTTACGATCTGTGCCTTGCTCACTGCGCTGCTCGGCTGGCGCGCGACGCAATTGCAGGTAAATGCGAACTTCCAGAACATGATGCCGCAGTCGCATCCGTACATTCAGAATTACCTGAACAATGCGGATTCGCTGAGGGCGCTTGGCAACTCGCTGCGTGTCGTGGTTGAAAACACCAGCGGCGATATTTACGATCCGCAGTATTTGCGCACGCTGCAGCAGGCGAACGACCGGATCTTCCTGATGCCCGGCGTCGACCGCAGTTTTGTCAAGTCGCTCTGGACGCCGACCGTTCGCTGGACTGAAATCACCGAAGACGGTTTTCGTGGCGGCCCGGTGATGCCGGACGACTACGACGGCTCGCCGAAGGCCGTCGGTAAACTGCGGCGCAATATCGATCGCGCCGGAATCGTCGGTTCGGTGGTTGCGAATGACCAGAGGTCGTCGATGATCTTTGTACCACTACTCGATGCCGACGCCGCCACCGGCAAGAAAATCGACTACCGGGAGCTGTCTCATCGGCTCGAAAAGCAGGTGCGTTCGTTACAGTCAAAGTCGGTCAAGGTGCATATCGTCGGCTTTGCCAAGCTGGCGGGAGATCTCATCGATGGCCTGACTCAGGTCATTACTTATTTTGGTGTCGCGGCGGCGATTGCCGCGCTGGCGCTGTTCGCGTATACGCGCTGCGTGCGCAGCACGGTGCTGGTGCTTGTCTGTTCCGTCGCCGCGGTCATCTGGCAATTAGGCGTAGTCCAGTGGCTCGGCTTCGTGCTCGATCCGTATTCGATGCTGGTGCCGTTCCTGGTGTTTGCGATTGGTGTCTCGCACGGTGCGCAAAAGATGAACGGCATCACCCAGGACGTCGCGCGCGGCGCGCACCGTTATGTTGCCGCCCGTTACACATTTCGCCGCCTGTTTATAGCGGGACTGACGGCACTGCTAGCCGACGCTGTCGGGTTCGCCGTGTTGATGCTGATCGACGTGCCGGTGATTCGCGACCTGGCATTGACCGCGAGCATTGGCGTCGCGGTGTTGATCTTTACCAATCTCGTGCTGCTTCCGGTCCTGTTGTCGTTTATCGGCGTCAGTTCGACGGCGGCGCGCCGCAGCCTGAACAGTCAGAAGGCATCGGCGCAAATGGCAGGGTCCGGGGCGAAGATGTTCGCTGCGCTCGAAATCTTTGCGACGCGTCGCTGGGCTATCGGTGCGATTGCGGCTTCCGTCGTATTGTTCGCTGCTGGTCTGTCGATCAGCGCCCATTTACAGGTGGGTGACCTGAATGCGGGTGCGCCCGAATTGCGCCCGCACTCGACCTACAACCGGGACAACGCATTCATCAATGCCCACTACGGGTTGTCGAGCGACGTGTTCGCCGTCATCGTCAAGACACCGTCGGGTGGCGTCGCGCAATTCCCGACGCTGGTCGAAATGGATCGTCTCGAAGCTCAGTTGCGCGAGGTCGAAGGCGTCCGTGGCACATCGTCTGCAGCCGGCGTGATGCGCATGTACACCGCAGGAAATTTCGAAGGTTCGCCAAAGTGGATGACGATCAATCGCGACCCCTTCGTTTCGCAGGATGCGTTCTCCAACGTAGTGGTGGCGATGCCCGAGCTGACCAATCAGGATAGGTCGGTTGCGCCAGTGCAGGCCTTCCTCGCCGATCACAAGGCAGCGACCTTGACGCGAGTCGCGTCGGCCGTCGAGCGTTTTGCCGCCGCTCACGATACGCCGGAGCGACACTTTCTGCTGGCCGCCGGTTCGGCGGGTATTGATGCTGCGACGAACATCGTTGTTGAAAAGGCGAACCGGCAAATGCTTATGCTGGTCTACGCGGCGGTCGCGGTCCTGAGCTTTATCACGTTTCGCAGTTGGCAGGCCGTGATTGTCGCGTTGCTGCCGCTGATGTTGACATCGGTGCTGTGCGAAGCGCTGATGGTAATGCTTGGTATCGGCGTCAAGGTGTCGACCTTGCCGGTCATCGCACTCGGCGTGGGCATCGGCGTCGACTATGCGCTGTACCTGCTGTCAGTGTTGCTTGCGCGGCTGCGCGCAGGGGCCACGCTGGTCGAAGCGTATCGTGAAGCGCTCCAGTTCACCGGCAAGGTGGTTGCGCTGGTCGGCTTCACTCTGGCGGGTGGCGTCGTCTCCTGGGCGTGGTCGCCAATCCGGTTTCAGGCGGACATGGGTATCCTGCTGACGTTCATGTTCCTCTGGAACATGGTTGGAGCGCTGGTGCTGATCCCCGCGCTGTCGTACTTTTTGCTGCGACCGCGAACCGCCGCCATGTCTGCTGAGCCAACGCAGCCTGCCGGTTCGCAGACGCCAGCGCGGCGCAAGTCGTCGTGGGTCGGCATGACAGCAATCGACGACGGCAAGGGAGGAATCGCACATGAGTAAGCATCCGGTTGTGATCGTCGGTACCGGGCTCGCCGGTTTCCAGGCGGCTTCTGCTTTACGCGACGAAGGCTATGCTGGGCGGATCGTGTTGATCGGCGACGAGGTTCATCTACCGTATCACCGACCACCACTCTCGAAGGGGTATTTGCTCGACGGTGTGGACGAGGCCAGATTGCGGATGCGTCCGGAAACGTTCTACGCGGACAAACAGATCCATCTGCTGGGCGGCCGCCGCGCGGTCGCTATCGATCGCGCGAACCGCCGTCTGAGGCTCGACGACGGTGCGGTCCTCGATTACGCACATCTGGTGCTTGCAGTGGGCGCCAGCAACCGGCGGCTGACAGTGCCCGGTTCGACGTTGGGCAACGTGCTATCGCTGCGCACGCTAGGCGATGCGCATGCGATTCGCGAACGTTTGCGCGATGTCAGGCGTCTTGTCGTGATCGGTGCGGGTTTCATCGGGCTCGAAATTGCGGCGGCGGCCCTCAAGTCGAAGGTAGAGGTCACCGTGATCGACGTCGCGGATCGTCCAATGGCGCGGGCGGTATCGCCCGCGACGTCTGCGGTTTTTGCGCTCGAACACAGCCGCAACGGCGTGCGCTTCATGTTCAATGCTCAGGTGCAACAGATCGCCGGTGAACAGGATCGAGCAACCGGCGTGGATCTGGCAGACGGAACGCATGTGGCCGGCGACCTGATCGTGGTCGGGATCGGCGTGCAGCCGAACATTGAGCTGGCCATGACAGCGGATCTTGCCGTGCGCAACGGTATTGTCGTCGATTGCTTCATGCGCACCGCCGACCCGCACATCAGTGCGATCGGTGATTGCGCCGCGCATCCAAACAGCTTCGCGCAGGATCAGGAAGTCCGTCTGGAATCGGTGCAGAACGCGACGGATCAGGCGCGCTGTGTCGCCGCCGGCATCGTCGGCCGGGCGATTCCCTATCGCACCGTGCCGTGGTTCTGGAGCGATCAGGGGGGACTCAAGCTGCAGATCGCCGGACTGATACACGGTTACGACCAGACAGTCGTGCGTAACGATCCGCAAGGGATCGGATGCACCGTCTTTTGCTTTCGCCAAGGTAGGCTCGTGGGCGTCGAGACGGTCAACCAGCCAGCTAATCACATGGCGGCCAGACGCGTCATGGCAAGCGTGCTGGCGGGCGGTCAGGGCATCACGCCGCAACAGGCCGCGGATTCGCAGTTCGATCTCAGGGAGGCGGCGGCGCCTGTCCATCCTGCATGACCTGCCGGTCGCCGGCGATGTGCGCAGCGACCGGTTATCCCAATTCTTCGAAACGCTGCCCACGCCGCACCCCTTAGGCGCGCGGATGGCGTCACCCAGGAGCAAACCATGCAACTGACAGGCAAGACAATCGCAGTGACGGGGGCCGCACAGGGCATCGGTCGCGCGATTGCGCTCGCGCTCGCGTCCGAAGGCGTGAGCGTGGCGCTGATCGATGTGAATCGCGATGAGCTGGAGCAGACGGCGGCGCAGTGTGAAGCGGAGGGCGGCAAGGTGCGTACGTACCTTGCAAACGTCGCCGACGAATCCGATGTGGACCGTGTGATGCAACAGGTCGGCATCGATTACGCGCGCTTCGACGGTTTGGTGAACAACGCCGGTATCGTGCGCGATTCGATGCTGGTGCGCGTGAAGGATGGCGAAGTCGTCGCACGGATGAGCATGCAGCAATGGCAGGCGGTGCTCGACGTCAACCTGACGGGCACGTTTCTTTGCGCGCGTGCAGCGGCAGAACAGATGGTGCGCTTCGGTAATGGAGGTGTGATCGTCAACATGTCAAGTCTTGCGCGCGATGGCAATGTCGGTCAAAGCAATTACAGTGCGGCGAAGGCGGGCGTGGTGGCGCTGACGACGGTCTGGGCGCGCGAACTCGCGCGTTATCGCATTCGAGTAGGCGCGATTGCGCCGGGTTTTACCGCAACGGACATCCTGTCACAAATGAGACGCGAGATGCTCGACAAGCTGCTTGCGCCAGTGCCGCTCAAGAGGCTGGGCGCTGTGCATGAAATCGCGGCGGCCGCGCGCTTCATCTTCGAGAATGATTTCTTTACGGGCCGCTGCATTGATGTGGATGGTGGCATGCGCTTCTGATGCACGCGCCGCGCCTGTTCTGCTCCCGCGCCTTTCCGCTTCGACCGCTATCTTTCGATAGTTGAGCGCCTGTCCCTGTCAGTTCACAGTGACTGCCATGCTGACGAGATCGGCTGGGTGAATAATTACCGGAGACACGGAATGGATTTTGAGTTGTCGGAAGATCAGCGCGCGTTTCAGGATTCGGTGCGTAAGTGGGTCGACAAGGAAACGCCCAAGTCGTGGGCGCGCGAACTCGAACGCAACGAGCACGACTATCCGTTTGCACTGTGGGACAAATTCACTGCCGCCGGTTTTCATGGCATCGGCATCGACGAGGAATATGGCGGGCAGGGCGGCGATGTTGTGACACAGATGATTCTCGGCCGTGAGCTGGCGCGCACACTCGGTGGCCTCGCGTGGATCTGGGGCATTACGTCGTTCGCCGGCGGGAAGTCGATTGGCGTTTACGGCTCTGAAGAGCAGAAGCAGCGTTTTCTTCCGCAGATTGCTGAAGGCAAGCTCCGTGCGGCTATCGGCTTCACGGAACCAGGCGGCGGCACTGATGTGCTCGGCGCATTGCGTACAGAGGCGGTGAGAGGCGACAACGGCTGGATTCTTAGTGGCGAAAAGATATGGAGTTCGTCCGCACATGTCGCCGACTATATTCTGGTCCTTGCGCGGACGGACAAGAATGTCGAAAAGCGCCACCAGGGCGTGACCCTGTTCTTCGTTCCGGCAAAGTCGCCAGGCATCAGCATTACGCCGTTGCCGAAGCTCGGCATGCGATCGATGGGATCGTGCACGGTTCACTTCGATAACGTGTTCGTGCCGGATGATCTGGTGTTGGGAGAGCCTGGCAAGGCTTGGTACATGCTGCTACCGACTCTGAACAACGAACGGATCATGGTGGCCGCATTCTGTACTGGCGTGCTGGACGGCGTGCTCGAAGACGCACTCGATTACATGAAGCAACGCCGCGCGTTCGGCAAGCTGATCGGTGAGTTCCAGGCGCTGCAGCACTACGTTGCCGATATCGCGACGTGGCGACACTCAGTCGAGCTGATGCTGTACCACACCGCCTGGCTGCAATCCAGCGGTCGTCCCTGTCACATCGAATCGAGCATGCTGAAAGTAACCGCCTCGGAATATGCGGTGCGCGCAGCCGATCTCGGTATTCAGATTCTCGGCGGCATGGGCTATTCCGCCGAAACCGACATGCAGCGTTATTGGCGCGACGCGCGCTTGTGGCGTATCGGGCCGATCACGAACGAAATGGCGCGCAACGGTATCGCCGAGGCGCTTGGTTTGCCGCGCTCGTTCTGAGCGTCGCGATGCGCGAGCGGATCGTGCGACAAGGAGAAATTCATGGTGACCAACGTTCAGACATCTGAGGGCGTCCCCGATGTTGCCGGGTACAGCCTGCCAGGCGGTACCTATCGGATCGCAGCAGAAGAGAATCGCCGCCTGTGCAATGCCGTCGCGGCGCAAGTGGCCGGCGACGGTACTGCGCATCCCATCTATTGCTATATCGCGACCCAGGCTGGCATGGGACTGAGCGTCGACGGGCTGCTCGAGAAGTGCCAATTCGACGCGGCGGACGGCCCGTTGCTGGGCTCGACCGAAGTTACGTTCAGCGGCGTGCTAATGACCGACGTGACCTACGGAGTCGGCGGCGAAATCGTCGATCTGACACGCAAGACGAGCAAGAAAATTGGTGTGGTCGATATGCTGCGCTACCGTCTCAGGATGACCACGCCAGGCGGCGAGTCCGTGCTCGAATGTGTGAATACATGGATACTGCCGAGGAGAAATCTTCATGTCGATTAAGCACGGCGACGAGCTGCAGCCCTGGAGGCTAATCCACGTCAGCGCGGATCATATGAAAGCGCTCGCACAGGTGCTTGGCGACCCGAATCCAATCCACCTCGACCCGGCGGCGGTCGCGCGTATGGGTCTCGGCGACCGAGTGATCAATCAGGGGCCAGCGAATCTTGCCTACGTGATGAACATGCTTGCCGAAGCGTTGCCGCAGGCGCGACTTGTCAAGCTGGATTGTCGGTTCGTGGCTAACGTCTTCGCGGAGGATAGTGTCGAAGCGGGCGGTAAGGTCACCGCAATCGAAGCGTCGCCTGCCGGCGAAACGGTCGACTGCGACGTCTGGCTCAAAGTCAATCAGCAAAGCGTTGCCATTTCCGGCACAGCGCGCCTCTATATCGCTGCCTCGAGCGACGCGCCCTGACCGTGTCGCGGTAATTGGAGAACATCATGCCAAGCGGACCGCTTGCTCATATCTGTCTACTAGTCAAAAACCTGGATCAGGCAATCGACGACTGGACAAAAATCCTCGGTGTGCTGGACCCGGCGCAACTTGCCGAACCGGTTGTGCAATACGAGGAATTCGTTGGCGGCGCGGATCGCATGCGCTGGGCGACGTTCGTCTCGAATCACGGTGCGGAGGTCCAGTTGATCGAACCCGCGCCGAACACGCCGCTGGGTCGACGACTGGAAAAGCGCGGCGAGCATGTTCATCACCTTTGCTTTACGTCGCACGATCTCGAGGGATCGGTGCGGGCGCTGCGGGAGCGGGGCGTCAAGATGGCATCGGAGCACCTGAATACCGATCCGTCAATGCCGTGGCAGAAATGGACGTGGGTGTCAGCGGAGAGCGCACACGGCGTATTGCTTGAACTGGCCGCGCCGTATGAAAGCCACGGCGACGGCAAATGGCATCCGGCAGCGGTGAGCGCATCGCAGGTCAGCGGAGACCCGGTATGACGCGAACGATGAAGGCACTCGTGCTGACAGTTGCCGACGGCCCGACCAGCGCGCGAGTCGAGCAGGTTGCCGTGCCGGAGCCGGGTGCTGGCGAGGTGCGGATTGCGCTCAGAGCGGCTTCGCTGAATCACCGCGAGCTCTGGATCAGTCGTGGCCAGTATCCGGGGATGCGGCTGCCCTGCATACTCGGCGCGGATGGCGCAGGCATCATCGATGCGGTCGGTCTGGGCATCGATCGGAACCAGGTGGGGCGCGAAGTCGTGCTCTATCCGGGCCGCGACTGGGGTGACAACAAGGCTTATCCATCGAAGCAGTTCAGCGTGCTCGGTATGCCGACGGCAGGCACTATCGCCGAATACGTTTGCGTTCCCGCTGCGCATGCATTTGCGAAACCCGCGTCGTTGAGCTTCGAGGAAGCGGCTTGCCTGCCGACGGGCGGTGTGACCGCATGGCGTGCGTTGGTGACCAAGGCTCAAATCCGGCGGGGTGAAAAGGTGCTGGTGACAGGCATCGGCGGCGGCGTGGCGACGCTCGCCTTGCGGCTCGCGGCAGCAATGGGCGCAATTGTGTACGTGACGAGCGGCTCGACCGAAAAGCTGACGATTGGCGAAAGTCTGGGTGCCTCGGGTGGTGTTTGCTATCGACAGGACAAATGGGGCAAGGCGCTGCAGGCGTTATCGGGCGGCATCGACGTTGTCATCGACGGCGCGCCGGGAAGTTCGTTCGGTCAATACGTGCGCGCGTTGAATTTCGGCGCACGCGTGCTGATTTATGGCTCGACCGGCGGCACGGCCGTCGAGTTTTCCGCACCGGATCTCTTTCTGCGCCACGCGAGCGTGATCGGCACAGCAATGGGAACCACCGACGACTTCCGGAATATGCTTGCGTTCGTCGAAGCGCAGGAAGTGAAACCGGTGATTGACCGAGCGTTCCCGCTCGAGCAGGCAGGCGAAGCGCTGCACTACCTGGAGGCAGGTCATCAGATAGGCAAGGTCACGATCAGGATTTGAGCCGCGCGAATGAAGAATGAACCATGAACGATGAAAAGGGACTACCGGTGACCGACCTGTTCGATATCCGTGGAAAGGTCGCGCTGGTGACGGGGGGCGCGAACGGCATGGGGCGCATGATTGCGGAAGGCTTCGTGCGTGCCGGCGCAAAGGTCTACATCACGTCGCGCAAGCCTGAAGACGCCGAACGGACGGCGCATGAGTTCGGTGCGCTCGGCGAGTGTCACGGCATCGTGGCCGATCTTTCGACGCCCGCCGCTGCTGTAGAGCTGGCGCAGACGATGGCGGTGCGCGAGAGCGGCTTGCATATTCTCGTCAATAACGCTGGCAAGACTTGGGGCGCGCCGCTCGAACAGTTTCCGGACAAGGCATGGCCCTCGGTGTTCGCGGTCAACGTACAGGGACCATTTACGCTCGTACGCGAGTTATTGCCGTTGTTGAGGTGCGCGGCGATGCCCGACGATCCCGCCCGGGTGATCAACATCGGCTCGCTTGCCGGCGCGGTCGTCGAGCCGATCGATGCGTATTCCTATGCTGCCAGCAAGGCCGCGATTCACCATCTTTCACGGGTGCTCGCAAAGGATCTCGCAGGGGCATCCATCACCGTCAACACGGTGATGCCCGGCTATTTCCCGACGCCAATGACCGCGCATATTCGCGCGGACGAGCAACGTACCAACGGACTACAACAAAGAATTCCGCTGCGCCGGCTCGGTTCGCCGCAGGACATCGCCGGCATGTGCATCTTCCTGGCCTCGCGAGCCGGCGCGTATGTCACGGGCGCTGAGTTGCCTGTCGATGGCGGGCTATCCGGCTGCCGCTAGTGAATAAGGCCAAGCGCGCGCGCCCGCTCGATCGCCTGCAGGCGCCGTCGGGTGCCGATCTTGTCATACACCTGCTGCATATGCCACTTGACCGAGCCTTCGGTCGTGCCGAGTTTCAGTGCGACTTCCCGGTTGCGTAACCCGGATGCGACCAGGGTCAGCACTTCGAGTTCCTTTGAACTCAGCGCGCCGTACAGACCTTCGAGCGGTTCGGCAGGCGAAATGGATGGCAGGCGTTGAGCGCCGGATTCATCGAATGCGGTGAGCACGTGTGCGGCAAAGACGTCGGTGGGATGAGCGGACTGTGGCGTGACGGCGTCGCCGTCACTGAGCAACGTACGAAGCCATGGGCCTTCGTCGATGAAGCTGCGGATCAGCCCTTGTGGGGCGGCCAACGCAAGCGCTTCGCGCAACGCACGGCGGGCAGCGCGAGGGTCGCCTTCGCGCAGCAGAATCTTTGCGAGAAGGATCGTCCAGCGCAGCAGCGAGCGTACCGCGCCGGCGGCGTGGCAAAAGCTGCGCCATTGTTTGACGAGCGCGAACGCATCGGACAAGTGATCCTGCACGATAGCCGTTTGCGCCCACGCAAAGGCGCGGGATTCGTCGACCGAAGTCACATTGGCCAGCGGCCGCAGCCCTTCTGCGCTAGACGGAACCTCGCTACTGCGAGCGTATTCCGCCAACTGCCGGGGTTCTGTTCCGGCGAGCACAAGGAGACGGATCTTCTCGGCGACCAGCCCGAGGCGCAGTCGCGGCAGGTTCCGATCGAGCGCAATGCAAATACCCTGATCGAGTGCACGCATCGCTCCATCATGATCGCCCTGGGCGGCCCGAATGCGTGCGAGCGTCGAGTAGCCTGGCATCAACTGGTCGACAAAACCGAACTCGGTGACGAGCGGCAGACCGCTTGCGAGCAGCTGTGACGCTCGCTCGATTTCATTGCGGTCGTACAGGATCTCGGCGAGCGGCATGGCCGGTAGCGCGACCAGTGCCGAATCTATACCGCCATAGGCTGTGGCCTGTTCGAGCCCTTCCTCGAGTGCACGCAAGGCCGCATCGGTCTTACCGGCGAAAAATAGCGATGGTCCGATACTGGCCTGTGCGGAAATCAGCGCGAAATCGAAGCCCGAGCGCGCCAGCACGCCATGAGCGAGCGCCGCGTAGCGCTCAACGTCTGTCAGTTTGTAGCGTTCGCGTTGCGAATAGGCCAGTTGGGCATAGATCGTACCGGTGAGATATGGATGAGTTTCTTCACGGTACTCGGCCAGCAACACCGTACATTTTTCCTCGACGCGCATTGCATCATCCTGGGCGGCGGCGAGCGTCATCTCGCGATGTTGCAACAGGTACATCACCGGGCGCGCTTCGGTTGCGCTCAGCTTTCCGTTGCCAAGCTGTTGTTCGAGATGAGCGCGGACCGTGTCGAGCATCTGCTGCGCTTCGTCGAATGACAGATGACGCGTCAGCAGCCATGCCCACGTCAACAGGATCGTGGGATAGCGAGTCAGGATATCGCGCGGTATCTGAGCGGCAAACTTTGCTACCAACCGGATGCGTCCGGAGTACGCCCAGTCCTGGCAGCACGCTTCGAGGATCGCCGCGGCGCGCGTCGGTTCGCCAGCCTGCAATGCATGTTCGACGGCATCAGTGTATTGAGCATGCTGGAAAAACCAGTCGCTGGCGCGCAGCAGCAGCTCGCGGCTGAGTTGGGGGTCCCGACTGGTCAGGTGGCGGCGCAGGAATTCAGCGAACAATAGGTGATAGCGATACCACTCGCGTTCCTCGTCGAGCGCCGCGAGAAACAGGCCGGCCGCTTCGACCCGGTCGAGCATGTCGCGGGCATTGGCCGTGCCGGTGAGCGCATCGCAGAGCGCGGGTGACATCCGCTCGAGCACGGACGTTTTCAGCAGGAAGTCACGGACTGGCGCATCGAGCGACGCCAGAACTTCCTCCGCGAAGAAATCGGAAATTGCGCGGCGCGTACCGGTGAACGATGATGCGAAGGCAATTGGTGCAGCGTCGCGCTGCAATGCGAGTGCAGCGAGCTTGAGTGCGGTGATCCAGCCTTCGGCGCGCTCGGTCAATGCTCTCAGCAATTCTTCGCCCCGTCTTTGATGGCCCACGCTGGCGAGGTATTGCAGCGCTTCCTTATCGCGAAAGCGCAGGTCATCGACGCCAATCTCGATTAGTTGACCTTGCGCGCGCAACCGGCTGAGCGGCACCGCCGGCACCGTGCGTGAGGCCACGATGAAATGGGTATTGGCCGGTAACTGGTCGAGCAACCGGCGCAGCGCGTCAAGCGCGCCTGGATCGAGCAGATGAGTGTCGTCGATAAACAGGAATACCGCGCTGTCCACATCGCACAAAAGGTTCGATATCGACGTCGCGAGCAGTGAAGGGGGCAGATAGCGTTCTGTGTCGATGAGGCGGAGGAACTCCCCTTCGCGCGACGGAGCGGCTTTCGCAAGCGCCGCGGCGACATAGCTGAGAAAGCCCGACGCGTCGCAGCCGGAGCCGTCGACCGTAATCCATCCAGCGGCCTTGCCCATCATCGTGATGGCTTTGAGCCACTGCGTGAGGAGGCTGGTCTTGCCGTATCCGGCGGGGGCTTGCACGACCGTCAGGCGGGCGTGTTCGATATGGTTGAGCCGTGCAATCAGGCGTGGCCGTGCGATCGGCTCGACCGCCTCGACTGGCGAAGCCAGACGGGTTCGCGTCACTTCCATGCCGTGTCTCCTGATTTTGTCGTCCCACGCAATCGCCGTGGTGTCGTTTATCGAGACCCGCCATGCGAAGCTGTCGAACGTGGCGTCTTGTGACGCTATTTGCAAAAATTATAAGTCAAGATAGTGAACAAAATATACGTTTATTGAGCATATTGTATAAATCTTGTGCGACTATCTTCCGATAGTTGAAGCAGGTGACTCACGAGTCCAAAGTCCAGGTTGAAGTACGCCCAAGTCGCGACGCAGTCGCGTGGCAGCCACAAGAAGACGGAGATTCGATGAGAGCCATCATTACAGGCGCAGCGAGCGGCATTGGCCGTGCGGTGGCCGAACGCTTCACCGCGGATGCGAAGGGGCGCGGAGGGCGCGCTGCGCAATTGCTGCTGGTTGATCTGAACGAGGCCGCGCTCGAAGATGCCGCCGGTCGTTTGCAGGAAGATGGGGCACAGGTGCTGACGTTCGTCGGCGATCTGTCCGACGCGGGCGTACCCACGCGGATCGTCGAGACCGCCGCCCGCGCATGGGACGGCCTTGACGCGCTGATCAGCAACGCGGGCATCATCCAGCGCGCGAGCCTGCTTGAATTGTCGGTCGATGACTTCGACAGGTCATTTGCGATCAATACGCGTGCGACGTGGCTGCTGGCGAAAACCGCGCATCCGATGCTCGCCGCGTCGAAAGGCTGCGTGGTCGCCACCGCGTCCGTTTCCGCGCAACAGCCGACGCCGCCTCTGGGCGCTTACAGCGCCAGCAAGGCCGCGCTAGTGATGCTGATCCGACAGATGTCGTGCGAGTGGGGGCCGGACGGGATTCGCTGCAACAGCGTATCTCCTGGTTCGACGCACACTGCCATGACCGACGCGCGGTATTCGGACCCGCAGCAGCGTGCGGCCGCGGCAAAACGCAACCCATTGCAGATGGTCGGCTCGCCCGCGCAGCAGGCCGCCGTCATCGCCTTTCTGGCAGGGCCGGATGCGAGCTATATCACCGGTGAAAACGTAATCGTCGACGGCGGTCTGCAGAACATGCTGATGCTCGCGTCGGCAATGGGCGACCCGTGGACGCGGTGATCTTGCCCGCGGGCGCTGTCATAGCCACCGGTTCGTAGCGTCAATTCTGCAACTGGCGTTCGATGAAGGCGAGCAATGCGGCGCTGAACGCGTCGTTTCGGTCGCCAGCCACCATGTGTCCTGCGCTTGCCACGTCGACCGATTCCGCGTGCGGTATCACAGTCTTCAGATGGCTAACGCTCTCATGGGTCACGAGCTCGCTGCGTGCGCCGCGCACCAGCAACGTCGGTACCCGTACGTTGCGCGCAGCGGCGTCGTAGCGTGCGGCGAGCCGGTTCGGACTGGCGTCGAGCGAATTGATGAGCGCCGGGTCCCAATGCCAGTAGTAACGGCCATGCTGGAGCCGCAGGCTGTGTTTCAGGCCGGATGTGTCCGCAGGACGCGGCCGGTGCGGAAGATAGGCCGCCACTGCCTCAGCTGCTTCTTCGATACTCGCAAATCCGTCGCCATGCTGTCGCATGAAGTGTTGGATTCGCGCTTCGCCGACCGCATCGACGCGCGGTGCGACATCCACCAGAACCAGGCTTCGCGCGATTACAGCCGCTTCGCCGACCGCGGCGAGCGCAATCAAACCACCGAGTGATGCGCCAACGAGCATCGGCGATTCGGGCAGCGCATTCGCCAGCGCGCGTAGATCCTGGATCTGCGCGTCGAGACTGTAGTCGCCGTCGGGGGCCCAGTCGCTTTCGCCATGTCCGCGCAGGTCGACCGAGACGACGCGCAGTCCGCGCAGGCTCAGCGCATTGGCGGTATGGCGCCACGCGCGGCGCGTCTGTCCGCCTCCATGCAGCAGGATCACCAGTGGCGCCGCCGCGTCGCCGGCGAGATCGGATGCGAGCGTGACGCCGCCATGTGCCGAAAAACGTCGTGTCACGCGCGTCATTGAAGGCCCAGTTCGCTTAGAAGTGTGTCGCGCAACTGGAATTTCTGGATCTTCGACGTCGACATCGGCCATTCTGTGACGAAACGCACGACTCGCGGCACCTTGAACGACGATATTTCGCCACGGCAGAACTCGATGAGATCCTCAGCCGATGCGTTGGCGCCCGGTTTCAGTTCGACGAACGCGGCGGGAACTTCACTGTATTTTTCGTCCGGTATACCCACCACCTGCGCGAGCTTGACGCCCGGATGGCGACCGAGCAGAGTCTCGATCTCGGCGGCTGCCACGTTTTCGCCGCCAACCTTGAGCATTTCCTTCAACCGCCCGTAAAACATCACGTGCTGCCGCGCGTCGATCGAGCCGATGTCTCCGGTATGGAACCAGCCTTCGTCATCCAGCGCCTGCGAGGTTTTCTCGGCGTCGCGGTAGTAGCCGTCGAACATGCTGTAGCCACGCAGCCAGACTTCGCCGCGCTCGCCGGCCGGGACATCGGCGCCGCTCACCATGTCGGCGATTCGGACTTCGAGCCCGACAAGCGGAATGCCGAGCTTCGTGAAGCCGTCTTCTGGATCCATCGTCCAGGTGCCGGTCGAGACGATTCCCGATGCCTCTGTCATTCCGTACGTGCCGACCTGCAGCGTATCCGGCATGCCCTCCCGGAACGCGTCTCCCACACTCTTCGGCTGCACGGCGAAACAGCTGTTCATCAACTTGACCCGGGATAGGTCTGTCCGTGCGAAGTCCGGATGGTAAGCGAGCGCTTGCAGGAATGTGACAAACGGTACGAACGCCATCGTTGCGCGGTGCGTTTCGATCATTTTTAATGCCAGCCCGGCGTCGAAATATTCCATGCCGATGTAGGCGCCACCGACTTCGAAGATCGACAGCATCGGCAGCACCGCGGCGATGTGGAAGAGTGGCAGAGGCGACCAGATGCGGTCGTCAGCGGTGAGCTGGAAGCGATGGCGACCCAGCACGCTGCTGTTGCGCGCCATGGCCTCATGCGTGATCAGGCAGCCTTTCGGATTCGAGGTCGTGCCCGACGTGTACAGGATCATCCCAGTGTCGCGCACACGCGTCCTCACGCGGCTGCGATGCACGTCGATTTCATCGATGCGTTCGGCGGCCTCCTCGAAGCTCTGTTGCGAAACGAAGCCTCGCGCGGACGTGTCGCCGAGCAACACGATATTGCGCAGGCGGGGCGTGCCCGGCAACGTCAGTGCGTGAGAGTCGGCCGCGTCGGACAGGCCGGGCAATGCAGTGTTAAGCCGGTCCACGTAGTTGACGTGATCCGCGATCGCATCGGTCGTCACCAGCGTGACGAGGTCTGCGTTCTCGATCACGTACGCCAGTTCGCTAGAACGGTATCGGCCGTTGATCAGCACGGATACGGCCCCGCAGAACGCCACTGCGAAGAATACTTCGACTAGTTCCGGCGAGGTCGACATCAGGATGCCCACGTGTTGCTTTGGCTTGACGCCCATCGCCTGGAGACCGCGCGCTGTGCGCAACGCCCGTGTGACGAGTTCCGCGTAGGACCAGGTCTTGTCCGGAAAGATGAGCGCCGCGGCGTTGGGATATCGATCGTATGCCTTGAGAAGCAGATCGCCGATCGTGGTGACGTCGATACGGCTGCGCACGAGGTCTTCGCCGATATACGGTTCGAATGCACTGATCAGTTCGGATTCGTCTTGCGTGTTTGAGTAAATCACTGCGCTCATTGCCAGTCTCCTGAATGGACGACGCCACTATCGCAAATGCTTGACCTGGGTTCTTCTATCTTTGGATAGTTGCCGGCGCAGCGGCGCGCTGCGACGCTGCATGTCATGAACCCGCAGACCCGCGGCCCTGAACACTCTCCGATCTGTTCAACATGACTCAAGCATTCATCTATGATCACGTGCGCACGCCGCGCGGGCGTGGGCGGCCTGACGGCGCGCTACACGAAGTGTCGGCGGCGAAACTGGCGGCCACCGCATTGCGCGCTCTAGCTGAGCGCAATGCGCTCGACACCTCTTTGGTAGACGACGTCATTCTCGGCTGTGCGCAGCCGGTCGGCGAGCAGGGCGGTAATATCGCCCGCGCCGCGCTGCTGGCCGCCGGCTACGCACAGAGCGTCGCGGGCCAGCAGGTACACCGCTTTTGCGCGTCGGCGCTCGAAGCGGTCAACAATGCCGCGGCGCAGATTATGTCGGGACAATCGGAGGCTGCCATTGGCGGTGGCGTCGAGTCGATGTCGCGAACGGTCATTGGCGCGGACTCAGGCGCATGGAGCGCTGACCCATGGGTCGCCTACCACAACTATTTCGCGCCGCAGGGAATCGGTGCGGATCTGATTGCGTCGATTGACGGATACACGCGTGCCGATGTCGACACGTTCGCGCTCGAAAGTCAGCGCCGGGCGGCACACGCGTGGAAGAACGGTTACTTCACGAATTCGATCGTGCCGGTACGCGACCTGCTCGACGAAGTGATCCTCGATCGCGACGAGTACATTCGCCCTGATACGACGCTCGAAGGGTTGGCCAACCTGAAACCGGCGTTTACGGCGCTCGGGATCACGGCGGGTTTCGACACAGTCGCGTTGCAACGCTATCCACAGGTTGAAGCGATTGAGCACGTGCATACCGGCGGTAACTCGAGCGGCATCGTGGACGGTGCGGCTGCTGTACTACTTGGGAGCGAAACATTTGGTACTGCGACTGGCCTGAGCGCGAGGGCGCGAATCAAAGGTTTCGCATCGATGGGCAGCGAGCCGACGATTATGCTGACCGGCCCTGCGCCGGTCACGCAGAAGCTGCTGAAGCGCCTCGGCATGACGGTTGCCGATATCGACCTGTTCGAAATCAACGAAGCGTTCGCGTCGGTCGTGCTTCGCTTTATTCGCGCGATGCAACTTGATCCTGAACGGGTCAACGTCAATGGCGGCGCGATTGCGATGGGCCACCCACTCGGCGCCACGGGCGCGATGATTCTTGGCACTGTGCTTGACGAACTCGAACGCCGCGATCTGAACACCGCGCTCATTACGCTTTGCGCGGGCAACGGTCTTGCCACCGCGACCGTTATTGAGCGTGTCTGAGCCGCCTGACTATCGAATACATGGAATTTCGAGCATGCAAACACTGACTATGCATGTCGATGCGCAAGGCATCGCACTGATTACGCTGAACGATCCGGCACGACCGATGAACGTCGTCGGTCCAGCGTTTATTGACGATTTCATCGAGGCAATCGAACGAGTGGCGACCGATCCGTCGATCGTTGGCGCGATCGTCACATCCGCGAAGCCGGCTTTCATGGCTGGCGCCGACCTCAAGCATCTGATGAGCCTTTTTGATGCCGGCGTGTCGCGGCAGCAGGCATTTGCGCTGAGCCGGCGCGCTTCCGTTGAGATGCATCGGCGGCTCGAGACATGCGGCAAGCCGTTCGTGTCGGCGATCAATGGACTGGCGCTCGGTGGTGGGTTCGAGCTCTGCCTCGCCTGTCACTGGCGTGTGATTGTCGACGATCCGAAAGCCGTAGTCGGTTTGCCGGAGGTCAACGTTGGCCTGCTGGCCGGCTCGGGCGGAACACAGCGACTGCTGCGCATGATCGGGGTCGACAAGGCGCTGCCTTTGCTGTTAGACGGCAAGTCCGTGACGCCGCAGGAAGCACTCGCGCTAGGCATGGTCGACGCAGTGGTTCCCGCAACCGAGTTACTCCCAACCGCGCGCAGATGGTTGATCGAGACGCCCAACCCGGTGCGCAAGTGGGACACGAAGAACTATCGGCTGCCTGAAGGGGCGGGGCTGCTCAGTTCGTCGCTGGCGACAACGTACTCGATGAACGTTGCGAAAGTCGGCGCGAAAACCTTTCACAACTATCCTGCACCCATTGCGATTCTCGATTGCGTGTTCGAAGGTGCGTTGATGCCGTTCGACAAGGCGCTGACTGTGGAATCGAAGCACTTCGCGCGGCTGATGTCGGGTCCTGTCGCGCGCAATATCGTCCGGACCAACTTCGTGAACAAGGGGTTGGCCGATCGACTGGCACGCCGTCCGGAAGGGGTGCCAAAGTTCGATGCCCGCAAGATCGGCGTACTGGGCGCGGGAATGATGGGCTCAGGCATTGCGTACGTCGCGGCACTGGCGGCCATTGACGTGGTGCTGCTGGATGCGACGCAGGAACAGGCGGAACGCGGCCGCGACTACTCGCGCAAGCTGCTGGCCGGCGCGGTCGAGCGCGGACGGCGCGACCAGGCCAGCGCCGACGCGATCCTCGCGCGCATCACTGCGACGTCCAGTTATAGCGCGCTCGCCGATTGCGATCTCGTCATCGAAGCGGTGTTCGAAGACAAGTCGGTAAAAGCAGATGTAACGCGCCAGGCGGAGGCAGTGTTGCAGAAGTCGGCATTCTTTGCCAGCAACACGTCAACGCTCCCGATCTCCGAGCTTGCCCGGCAGTCGGACCGGCCTGAGCGCTATATCGGTCTACATTTCTTTTCGCCGGTCGACAGGATGCCGCTGGTCGAAATCATAGTCGGCAAGCAGACCAGCGAGACGACTGTCGCACAGGCGCTCGATCTGGTCGCTCAACTGCGGATGACACCCATCGTTGTCAACGACAGCCGCGGCTTCTACACGAGCCGGGTGTTCCAGACGTTCATTCACGAAGGCATGCGCATGCTTGAAGAGGGCGTTGAGCCGGCCTTGATCGAGAACGCCGCGCGCTTCGCCGGGATGCCTGTAGGCCCGCTTGCGGTGCTTGACGAAGTCTCGATTGAACTGCCGTGGAAGATCGTGATGCAGTCACGCGAGGCACTCGGCGACGCATATGACCTACCCTGTTCGTATGACGTCATGCGGCGGATGCTCGACGAATTCAAACGACCGGGCCGGCGCGGCGGTGGTGGTTTTTACGACTATCCGGAAGGAGGTAAAAAGCGCCTTTGGAGCGAGCTAAAGTCGGCGTTTCCGCCGGTCGCGCCGCAACCTTCCGTCGATGAAGCCGGTAAGCGGATTCTCTATATCCAGGCGCTAGAAACGGCGCGCTGTCTGGAAGAGGGCGTGCTCACGCATGCCGCCGACGCTGATATCGGCTCGGTGCTCGCCTGGGGTTTCCCGTCGTACACAGGCGGCACACTGTCATTGATCGACGCCGTTGGGCTAAGCACGTTTATTGAAGAGTGTGAACGCATGGCAGCTGCTTACGGCCCGCGCTTCAAACCCTCGGCATGGCTGCGCGAGCGGGCGATTCGAGGCCACCTCTTTCACGCGGTGGCCGGGCATGCGTCCGAAGCCGTCGCGTAACTGCATAGCGTCGAGGGATACCCCATGCGGCGACTGATTTTCGAGGCAGAACACGAGCAGTTTCGCGATTCGGTGCGGCGTTTTTTTCAGCGCGAGATCGAACCCCATGCCGCGCGCTGGCGCGAGCAGGGCATCGTCGACCGTTGGGCCTATGAGAAGGCTGGGCAGCAGGGCTATTTGCTGATGTGGGCCGACGAGCAATACGGCGGCGCTGGCGTGTGCGATTTCCGCTACGAACAGATCGTCTATGAGGAGAACATCCGTCATGGCGAGCCCGGCTTCTACATCAATCTGCACTCCGGTCTCGTCGCGCCATACATCGGCAAACTCGGCAATGACGAGCAGAAGCAACGGATACTGCCTGGCTGCATCGACGGCACGACGATTCTCGGCATTGCGATGACTGAGCCCGGCTCGGGCAGCGATCTGGCCGGGATGAAGGCGCACGCGAAAGACTGCGGTGATCACTGGCTGCTGAACGGATCCAAGACCTACATCTCGAACGGTCAACTCGGTGATCTGTTCATCGTGGCGGCGCGTACGGTGCCGGAACAGCGTTACGGTATCGGGCTTTTTCTTGTCGAAGCGGACCGGCCCGGCTTTCGGCGCGGCAACCGGCTGCACAAGATGGGGCTGGCTGCTCAGGATACGTCGGAACTGTTCTTCGACGACGTCAAGGTGCCGAAGTCGAACGTGCTCGGCGATCCGACGAAGGGCTTCGGCTATCTTGCGCGGTCTTTGAGCGGTGAACGGCTGATCGCGGCGGTCGGCTCGATGGCGGCGGCGCAGACTGCATTTGACCTCACGCTTGACTTCATCAAGGACCGCCATGCCTTCGGCCGCGCGATCGGTACGTTTCAGAACAGCCGGTTCACGATGGCGTCGCTGCGCGCACAACTCGATGCGATCCAGACTTTCGTCGACCAGTGTGTGATCGCGTACAACGCCGACGAACTGACTGCGGAGATCGCCGCCGAGGCCAAGCTGCTGTCGAGCGAACTGGAGAATCGCGTGATCGACGACTGTGTGCAGCTGCACGGCGGCGCGGGCTATATGGAGGAATACCGCATCTGCCGGATGTATACCGACGCGCGCGTGACGCGCATTTTCGCGGGCTCGTCCGAGATCATGAAGGAGATCATCGGGCGCGGTCTGGGACTCGACGAACGCAGGGGGAGCTGATCATGGGTCCGTTGCACGGAGTTCGTGTCGTCGAGATTGCGGGGTTGGGCGCGGCACCTTATGGCGCGATGATGCTGGCTGATATGGGCGCTGACGTGGTGCGCATCGACCGCCCAGACGGTGACCAACACACGCCGGACACTTCGCCGCTGTTGCGCAACCGGCGCTCGATTGCGCTCGACCTGAAGCAGCCGGAGGGCGTTGCGAGCGCGCTCGCGCTGATCGACAAGGCCGAAGTGCTGATCGAAGCGTTTCGCCCGGGTGTTGCCGAGCGGCTTGGCATCGGTCCGGAGATCTGTCTGGAGCGTAACGCGAGGCTCGTCTATGCGCGCATGACCGGATGGGGACAGCAAGGGCCGCTCTCGCAGCGTGCGGGGCATGACCTGAATTACATCGGCATCAGCGGGTTGCTCAATCAGATCGGACCGACGGGCGGCAAGCCGGCGGTGCCGCTCAATGTGATCGGTGACTTCGGCGGCGGCGGTCTGCTGCTAGCCTACGGCGTAACGTGCGCGTTGCTGGAGGCTCGTGTTTCGGGACTTGGGCAGGTGGTCGACGCGGCGATGCTCGATGGGGCGGCTTCGTTTCTCGGCATGTTTTTTGGCTATCGCGCGGACGGAAAATTCATTGATGGCGTGGGCCGCAATTTCCTTGGCGGAGGCGCTCACTACTACGACACCTATCAAACCCAGGACGGCAAGTTTCTGTCTGTCGCGCCAATCGAGCCGCAGTTCTATGCGGCGTTTCTCGAGCGGCTCGGGGTGGACACCGAGCGCTTCATGTCAGCGGGTTATCCGTCGCATACTGCGCGCAACATCGAACACGACTGGCCCGAGCTGAAAGCCGAACTCGCGGCGATCTTCGTTACCCGGCCACGCGACGAATGGTGTCGCGTGTTCGAAGGTGCAGATGTTTGTGTCACGCCGGTGTTGAGTCTGCAGGAGGCGCTTCAGCATCCTCACAACGTGGCCCGCGAAACCTTCGTCGAGGTCGATGGAGTTGCCCAAAATGCGCCGGCGCCGCGCTTCAGCCGTACGCCGGCCGGCCTGCCGCGTGGACCTCGCCCGGCAGGTGCCGACGTCGATGCGATTGTGGCCGACTGGGACCTTGATCGCACCCTGTTTGAACGAGCCAGTCGAGCTAACCATCAAGGAACTCAATGATGAACGCGAATGACTTACCGTCGCTGCTCTCGACGAGCGATACCGATCCCCATACGTTCTATGACGCGATGCGCGAACGCACTCCAGTGCTGTGGGACGAGCGGATGAAAGGCTGGCTCGTACTGTCGTACGATCTGTGCAAACAGGTCCTTTCCGATGAAGGGCACTTCCGCCATCCATATGCTGACGCGGACGCCACAATGATCGAAGTGAAGGGCGGCCGGCGCAACGTCACGGTCTTGCAAGGTGCGGAGCATGACCGGATGCATCGCTATGTGGTGCAATTGTTCAAGCCGGCGAATATTGCTGTCTACACTGAGCATCACATTCGCCCCGTCACAAAGTTTCTGATCGATCGCTTTGTGCAGCGGGGCAGCGCAGAACTGTTCAGCGAGCTCGCGTTGCAACTGCCTTGCAGGGCGTTCATGTCGCTGTTCGGGATGGATGCACTCGACGACGCGTTCTTGCACCGGGTCATGCGGCTTCACGACGACATCATGGTCTGGGCAGGTGGCCGGCACTTTCTCGGCGAGGACGCGACCCAGCGCGCGCTCGATGCGTCGCACCAACTCAATGCGATCTTGCTGCCGTATGTGCGTAGTCGGCGTGACAATCCGACCAACGATCTGATCAGCCGGCTCTGGGCGGAAGCCCCCGAAGTGTTGGCAGATGCAACCGAGGAGGACGTGCTGGCCACCTGCCGCGAACTGTATCTGGCCGGCAGCGACACGACGGTTCATGCGTTGTCGAACGCAATCTATGTGTTGCTCACGGAGCGTGCGGTATTCGAACGGGTTAGCGGAGACCGTGGCGAGGCGCTGACGAGCTTTATTGAGGAAGTGATGCGGGTCTGGGGTTCTGTCCAGTACCGCTATCGTGTCGCAAACGAGGACATCGAACTGGGCGGCATGCCGGTCCGCAAGGATCAGGTTATCTTTACGATCAACGCGGCGGCTAACCGCGACCCGGCGCATTATTCTGCGTGTCCGGCTCATGTCGATCTCGATCGACCGGCGGTGCGCGACCACCTCGCGTTCAATGTCGGACCGCGCAGTTGCGCGGGCGCGCAACTCGCGCGCGCGGAAATGCGGTTGGCGCTGAATGCTCTGCTGGACCGACTACCGGATCTGCGGCTCGATCCCGCTGCGGAACCGCCTCGTTTCCAGGGAATGTTCACGCGCTCGTTCAGGCCATTGAACGTCGTGTTCGCTCCGCAACGATGAGTTGCGGAGCGGCTCCCTTCATTACGGATGCGTGAGGGGAGCAGACGATGTACGCCTCGCGTTTCAGAACTCGACGTTAGCCGCACCCTTCAGGCACAAGATCTCGCGTGCTTCCTCCGGTGTAGCGGGTTCGAGTCCCAGACCACGCAATAACTCCTTTGCCTTTTCGACCTGCTCGGCATTCGAACTTGCCAGCTTGCCCTTGCCGATCCACAGACTGTCCTCGAGACCGACGCGCAGATTGCCCCCCATCGAGGCGGCCATCGCGGCGATCGGCATCTGGTTGCGTCCGGCACCCAGCACCGACCACCGATAGTCGGTGCCGAACAGTCTGTCGGCGGTGCGCTTCATATGCATCACGTCGTCGGGATGCGCACCGATGCCGCCGAGTATGCCGAAGACGGTCTGCACGAAGAAGGGCGGCTTGACGAGGCCGAGATCGACGAAGTGTGCAAGGTTGTACAGATGCGCAGTGTCATAACATTCGAACTCGTAGCGCGTGCCGCTCGCCGACAGTTCGCGCAACGCGTATTCGATGTCGCGATAAGTGTTGCGGAAGATCAGGTCCTTACTGTTCTCCAGATAGGGTCGTTCCCAGTCGTGTTTGAACTCGGTGAAACGTTGCAGCATCGGAAAGAGGCCGAAGTTCATCGAGCCCATGTTCATCGAGGCGACTTCGGGCTTGAATACAATGGCAGGCTTGATACGCTCGTGGACGGGCATGTACGGCGAACCACCGGTCGTCAGGTTGACGATCGCGTCGCAGGCCGCCTTGATCGTCGACAGGAACGGTGCGAAGGCTTCTGGCCGCTGATCCGGCCGGCCATCTTTCGGATCGCGCGCATGTAGATGCACGATCGCCGCGCCGGCTTGCGCCGCTGCGATCGCCGCAGTGGCAATCTCAGCCGGTGTGACGGGCAGATGCGGTGACATCGACGGCGTATGGATCGCGCCGGTGATGGCGCACGTGATGATGACTTTTTTCGATTCGGCCATGGTTACTCCTGTTCTGTTGCAGCTTGAGTCCTGGCAAGCCGTGCCTCTTGGAAAGAGCGTATCAGGCACATCAGGTGTTCTAGGTCGCACCGACACTGCCGCCGTCAAGCGGCAGCACGGCGCCGGTTACGTAGGCGGATGCGCGGGATGCGAGGTAGATGGCCGTGCCGGCGACGTCGTCGGGTTCCCCGAAGCGCCCGCACGGAATGCGTTCGCACACGGCTTGCTTGACCGAGTCCGGCACGCCTTCGGTGAGCTTCGATGGAAACGGGCCGGGCGCGATCGCATTGACGTTGACGTGCTCAGCGCCGAGACGGCGCGCGAGTGCTCGCGTCAGGTGATGCAGACCGGCCTTGGACGCCACGTAAGAATAGTTTTCGCGTCCGGAAATCCGCAGTCCGCCGATCGAGCCCACGTTAATTATCCGCGCGGGCGCGTCGGCGCTTGCTCCGTTGCGTAGTGCCGGCAGCAGCTTTTGCGTCAGAAAGAAGACCGCCTTCAGGTTCAGCCCCATTACGGCGTCCCAGCTTTCTTCCGAAAACGTGTCGATGGATTCGTCGGCGAGCGCACCAGCATTGTTGACGAGGATGTCGAGCCGCGAATGGCGGCTCATCACGGTGTCGGCAATCCGCGAACGGTCGGCGGCGGATGACAGATCGGCCGGCAACGCGATACAGCGGCCTGTGCCGCCCAGGTCGGCTGCGACCTGCGCACAGGCCGTCTGGTTGCGCGCGACCACGTACACGTGCGCGCCGTGCTCGACAAAACCGCGCGCGATCATCAGGCCGATGCCGCTCGTCGCGCCGGTCACGAGCGCTATCTTGCCGTGGATGGAGAAGAGATTGTCTTTCATCGTTCGTCGATGGGTCGATGGATCGTCGATAGGTAGTCGAGTAGTGCTTACGCAGCAGAGGACTGGGCGATCATGCGTGCAACGTCCGCGTATTGAGGGACGTGCGCCGAAAAGCCGCCGTCGACGGGAATGGTCTGGCCAGTGATAAAGCGTCCCGCGTCGGACGCGAGAAACACGACCGTCGCGGCGATATCGCTGGGTTCGCCGAGTGACGGGCTCAGTTGATGCTCGAGTAGAAAATCGAGTTCCTGCCGGCTGAGATTTGTCTTGACCGCGTCGGTGCCGATCAGTCCGGCAGCGATCGTATTGGCGCGCACGCCCTGCTTGCCGTACTGCGTCGCAATGAAACGTGTCAGGCCGATCAGCGCCGCTTTCGAAGTTCCGTATGCCGTGCGGGTGAGATCCCCGAACAGGCCGAGACCCGAGGCCATGTTGATGACAGCACCACCGCCGCGCTCCAGCATCTGCGGGATCGCATACTTGCAGCACAGCATTGCGCCACGCACGTTGATGTTCATTGTCCGGTCCCAGGTTTCGACATCCATCTGGATCACGTCGAGGTCGCGCGCGAAGTGCGCCGCCGATGTCACCGCGGCATTGTTGAACAGCAGATCGATGCCGCCGAACCTTTGACGTGCTGCCTCGGTCATGGCGCGAATTTGCGCCTCATCGGCGATGTCGGTGCGTATGGCGATGGCCTGTCCGTCACGCGCGGCAATCGCAACGGCAACCCGGTGTGCGGCTTCGCCGTCGAGATCGGCGATGACCACCGCCGCACCTTCTTCGGCCAACCGGTGCGCAGTGGCTTCCCCAATGCCGGAGCCTGCTCCGGTGATGACCGCAATCTTTTTCTCGAGTACTTTCATGACGTCGTGGACTCCAGTGTATGAATGTTTGCCGGCTTGCTTTGATAGCGTGTCAGGTGCTGACAGTCGTCTACATGGTTCGTCTCGCTTCGGTGATTTCGACGGTGCCTGCGGTCGCGCCCGATGCATCCGCCCGAACCGGTAACGATCCCGACTATTCCGTCTAGTGCGCCCTTCCGGTTTCCATCGGTTGTCGGTCTGAAGCAGAGTGCTGGTTTACCGTCTGGCGGTCCGGATATCAGGCTGGCGCGGCCCACATCGCAGGCAGCCCGATATCGGTCATAGCGACTACCTGCCTGAGTAACAGCTTCAGGCAAACCGATTCCCAGTAGCCGAGCTGTGCAAAGATTTCCGCCTCGATTGCCTTCGCGGCGGCCATGACCCGCAGCGTCGTTTCGCGCCCTTCAGGCGTCAGCGTGAGGCGGGCTGCCATCGCGTCGGTGGCCGGTGTCGTGTAATGGACCAGGTGTCGCCCGGCTAGTGACTGGACGGTGTCGGACGTGACGCAATGCCCGGTGACTGAAAACATCGCGTCGATCTCGCTGAGCGTTCGTCCGTCCTGCGCGACGAGACTGCTGAGCACGAAGAACTCCGAATCCGACAGTCCATGAGACGCATGAGCGGCCCGAATGCGTGAATAGATCTGATAGTGGGCACGCGGTAGCAGATAGTCGAGGAAGTCTTCCTTGAAGCTCGCCGGTCCTTCTGCCGACGTTTCGTCCGTGTCGCGTGGCGGCAACTTCAGGTTTTTCAACGCCAGACCGTAGCTGCCGCCATGGAAGACGAGCGGCGGATGCTCGCTGCGGTCGAAGTCGAGCACCTCGCCGACAAGGATCAGATGGTCGCCGCCGTCGTAGCGAAACGATGTCCTGCATTGCAGACGCGACGCACAGCCACGCAACAGCGGCACACCGCCTGTGCCCGCATCAGTTTCCACGCCGGCGAATTTGTCGTGGCCGCTCTTTGCGAAGCGATTGGACAGGTCCTGCTGGTCGGCAGCGAGAATGTGGACGGCCCAGTGTCCGGCCCGACTGAAAGCGTCGATATTGCGTGACGTTTTCGCCAGACTCCATAGCACTAGCGGGGGCGACAGCGAAACCGTATTGAAGCTATTGGCCGTCAGTCCGACGCGTTCGCCGCTTTCGGTGCAGGTCGTGATGATCGTCACGCCTGTCACGAAAGTGGCGAGCGTTTTGCGGAATTCGGTTGTGTCGAAAGAAGAGAGTTCAGCCATCGTCCATTCCATTTGCTATCGCCGCTGCGAGATTCAGCGTTGTGCGCCGGTCTTTTCTTCCGTCGCGATCGCACCCTGCGGACATGCGGCTGCGGCTTCTTTCGCGGCTTTCTCCAGACCCGCCGGCACAAGATCGCTCTCGACATAGACGATACCGTTGTCATCGAGCTTGTAAACGCTGGGGCAGATTTCGGCGCATACGCCGTAGCCGCAGCACGCGGCGCGGTCGACGATCACCGTGAGCTGCAACGGCACGGGCGAGGATGGCGAGGGTCGCATACGGTGTCTCCTGTTTTTGTGCTTGTCGCTACATTGGCGTGTATGCACATATTGAACAGAATAGTATCTATGTGTTCATTTTGACAAGTGCAAGTAAACCCTGCTCTATGCCTTGTGAATTCATGGCGACTTACCGGTGCTTTCCAATTAATAGACAAAAAGTAATATTGTTGTATTATTTGTTCAAGAATTGGACAGGATCCCGACGACTGTCGAGAAGGCGCTATGGGTGGTTGCCTGTAGCGTGGGACGGGTGTCGGTGGAGATCAACGGTTCTGGAAAGACAAGGCATTCAATGGCGCGGGCGTCGGGTGTGAAGAGAACGGATGGGCGCGTCGCAACGCCGCCCAAGCGGAACACAAGGGCGAGTGAGCGGCGCCTGCGTTCATTCGGGCGTGAGGAAAGTGTCGACCGGATTCTCGACGCGACCGTCGAAGCGATCGGCCGGCGCGGGTTGCTGCGTTTGTCGCTGAGTGACGTCTGCCGTGTCGCTGGGGTGGCGCGCGGCACGCTCTATCGATACTTCTCGACCAAAGAAGCGTTGCTCGAAGGACTCGGCGCGCGTGAACGCCATCGCCTGGCGGCGTCCGTCAGCGCTTTGATGGAGCGAAGTGGCGATCCCGAAGAGCGTAAGAATGGTGTCCTCGCGATCCTGGTCGAGCAGGAAGCGAACACTGAACTCGCGCGGCTGCTCGAGATGGAGCCGGCGTTCGTGTTCGATTTCTTCGCACGGTCACTCCCGCTCTATGCGGAGCAGATCGGCGAAGCGCTCGGACCTTATCTGCGCGACGTCGATGCGTTGTTGGGAATTACGGGCGACCCGGCGATGCTAGCCGAACTGGTCCTGCGCGTGCGGCTTTCGCTGCTGGTCATGCCGGCATCGGGACGATCGTCGGATTTGCCGGCGCGCCTGAAAAAAATGTGGGACGGAATGATCGACCAGGCAGCGTCGCCGGTCTGAATCTCGCTTGCCTGTCACTGGCAGGACGGCACGAATAGCTTGGGAAGCTAACCCTCTGGAGCAATTGTCGAGCATGCCAAAAATCACCTTCGTCGGGGCCGACGGCACCCGTACGAGTATCGAGGAGTCTGTGGGCGTAAGCCTGATGCAGGCCGCTATCAATCACGGTGTGCCGGGGATCGTAGGAGAATGCGGCGGAGCATGTTCATGCGCGACCTGCCATATCTTCGTCGATGAGCCGTGGGCGAGCCGGCTTGCTCCACCCGGTGATATGGAGGACGCGATGCTGGAGGCGACGGTCGAGCCGCGCTCGCCTGCTAGCCGCCTGGGCTGTCAGATCGAGATTGCCAACGAGATCGACGGATTGCAGGTGCGCCTGCCAAACCGGCAGATCTGAACGGGCCGCGGCCGGATTCGCGGCGCGCGCGTCACGGCAAGGCATGGCTCAGGCGGGTCACGTTGACTTACGCTGTTCGCGCCTGCGCGTGCGGACTTCACGGACCGGTATGTTCTCCTCGCCGAGCACGGTGCTGAGCAGCACGTTTGCGATCGTGGCCGCGTCGCGTTTTGCATCCGCGGGCGTGCGCCGACCTTCGGGCGCGAGCCGTTGCATCAGTGGACCCAACGCAAGGAAGTTGCCGACGCCCTGGACCAGCAGCACCATGAAAGTAGCGCTGGAGATCGGGCGCACGTGCCGTTTTCGTGCAATGCGCGCCAGCAGACGATCCAGTTGCAGGTGAAATGGACTTACGTAAGCGTTGTACAGGTAGTCGAGCCGCCAGGACTCGCAGCGCGCTTCGGTATTGACCAGGCTGATCGAATCGGGATTGGTCGCTGCCCAGTCGATGAAACGCAACACCAGGTCGCGTAGACGGTCCGCGTCGGTTTCGTATTGCGCGTCGAAAATCGCATTCATCGCCGACATCGAATCGGCAATGCCGAAATCAACGGCGCGGCGCCACAGGTTTTCTTTCGAGCCGAACCGCGACGGAATCAGGTTGTGACTCACCTTTAGGCGCCGGCTCAGATCCCGGATCGACGCGCCTTCGTAGCCGATCTCCGCGAACGCCTTAATGGCCAATGCGAGCAGATGCTCGTCGGGAGCGACCGGATCGGCGCTGGCGGCTGGGCGACCGCGCTTGCGGCGCGCAGGTGCGATGGTTTCGGGATGAGCGGCTTGGGTGTCTTTCATGAACGCAAGAAACAAGGGTGCGGGTGAGCAGTATCTCATGGCAAACACCTACGGACGTTTATTTGACGGTTGACAAAATATGGCCGCAAAATGAAGTCCTCGTTGTGTCACATCATCTGGGACCACCCAACGAATCCATCGCATCGCGCGTGATCGGGAAGAGAGGTCCCTCGCCAGGAAGAACCGTATGAATACGTCGAACGAAGCAGTCGTGTTGCCAATGCGCTTTTGGGACCACCGTGCTCGCGGGCGCTGGTGGCCGCTGGCGCTATCGGAGCAGGTGTCCGGCGAGAAGCCGATCGGTCGGATGTGCGCGGGAGAGCCAGTCGTGCTGTTCCGCGACAGGACCGGAACGGCCCGCGCGCTGGAGGACCGTTGCCCGCATCGCCGTGCGCCGCTGTCGCTGGGCCGCATGACGCCGGAAGGCCGCTTGCAGTGCGGCTATCATGGTTGGACATACGAAGGAGAGACGGGCGCGTGTACGGCGATTCCGAATCTGTCGGACACCGAACGGGTGCCGGCACGCTATGGCGCGCGGACGTGGCAGGTCATCGAACGTGATGGCTTCGTGTTCGTGCGAGCTGGCGATGCTACCGGGTTCGAGGCTTCGACCGTCGTCGAGCGCGCGCCGGAACAATGCGCACATCCGTTCTTCGGCTCGGCAATCGTTAGCCTGCACCATGAAGATTACGTCGCTGCGCTCGCAGATGCGCCGCATCTGCTGATGAGTATCGCCGGCCTGCGCGTCACCGACTACGTGACGAGCGACCCAAGGTTGCGCAGCGGCCGCGTCACGATGGAGCGCGGCGTCGTACCGTCGCGCCGCAGGGTGAACCATCGCTTCGTGACCGACTATCCGTTCTCGCTGCAACTGGCGACAACGCCAGGCGCCACGACAACGACAGTCGAGCTTCGTTCGAACACGGAGCAACTTGTGCTGTGGGCGACGCTTGCAACCGCTCCAGCGGCTCGCGGGACAACGGCGGTTCACTGGCGCGGTGGCATTGCCGTCAAGGCACGCGGTGCCCGCACGACACTGTTGCGGCTCCGATCCCGCCTGGGCCGGTCGCCTCTGACGCTGCTAAACCACATCGACGGCACCGCGCTGTCGACACTTGCAATCGGCTGTTCCCGCGATTGGGTCCCCCTGGCTGCCGCGCTCCCGTCGTCGGGTGCCGCGGGCGCTGCGTGAAATAACAGAGGTGCTACGCATGACTACCACGACGCTATCCGAAGAGCCTTCCTTAACCAGTCGTGCGGCGGACCGTCCCGCCGTGCAAGACTGGGTCCCCGGTGTTCTGCAGTTGCGCGATGCATGGTTCCCGGTTGCGCATGTGACCGACGTTCATGAGACCGTTTCCCGACGTCAGGTTCACTCCCAGCCGTACTACCTGTGGCGCGCCAAAGGCGATCTGCATGCGTCTGAACACCGGCCCGACATCGCGGCGGCGAAGCGGCTTCCTTCTACCGCGTTCACGATGGGGACAGGCGATTACCCGGTCATGGAGCGCTACGGCTATGTCTGGGTGTGGTACGGGAACCCCGAGAAGGCCGACGAATCGCTCGTGCCCGACGTTCCGTTTCTGCCGCGCGAGGGTGGCCTGCCCTGGTACACCCGTGGCACGCTGCGCTTTGACTGCTGCTCGGCGTTATCGCTCGAAAACCTGCTCGACCTCACGCACGCCGACTTCCTGCACGCGAATGTGGTCGGCGACGAATATTCCGAGGACGACCGGATCGAAGTGCAGTCTACTTCCGAGACGGTGACGATGATCCGCCACTGCAAGAGCAAATCCGTTGCGCCCATCATGCGTTGGGTCGGCGGTGTGAGGGCGAAGTACCAGGACGTTCGGGCGGTCATTCACGTCCATGTGCGCAATTCCGTGGCAATTGCATACGGTCGCTATACGCCGGGCTTCCATGTGCCGTTGTTTCATCCGTGCGTACCGGAATCGCAGGACCGCTGCCGGCTCAACTTTGCTATGAATACAACTGCCGCACCGGGACCGTTTCGAATCCTGATGCCGCGTGCTGCTTATATCGTCGGCCCGCAGGACAACATCATGGTAGGGCCGCAAAGCGCCCGTTACGCCGAACCGGCAGACCGGCGCGATCTGCACTCGCGTTTCGACGGCGCTGGAACGCGCTATCGCTTCCTGATGCAGCAGATCGCGAGACGCCAACAGCAGGGTGACTTTTCGTTCGGGGCGGACCCGGGACGAGATGTGCGTGAACTTCTCGGCATGCCGGTCCTGTAGCCCGCACGGTGAGCCTGCCCGCTTTTCCCTGCAGAGGTCAAATCGGGCGGTGTCGCTTAAAGCAGCCGCGTCTCGATTGCGCCGGAGAAACTGTTGCAGGGTTTTACTCGGTGCGCAGCGAACGAGTGGTAGGAGGATGGGTGGCCTCCTGATCGGATGGCGTCGCATTGGACAGCGACGCTGCGTTGTTTGAGGCTGCGTCCATCCGTGGCTGGCCCGGCGAGCGAACACAGCTTCCCTGGAAATACCGTAGACCCTTTGTCGATTGTCGCCATACACTCAAGCTGGCAAATCGTTATTTCGATGTGCTGATGCTTGCGGGGCGCAACGCGGCCCGCAACTCCCTTTCCGCGAATTTTTCCCGTGCGGCCAACATGGCGGGCCGATGTTCGAGCGCCCAGTCGTACAGCGCCTGCAGCGGCACGATCAACATCCGTCCAAGTTCGGTTAGCTCATAGTCCACACGCGGCGGAATGGTCGGATACATCGTCCGTTCGACAAGTCCGTCCTGTTCCAGTCCTTTAAGGGTCAGCGTGAGCATGCGTTGCGAGATTCCCTCAACTACTCGACCGATTTGGTTATAACGCATCGGCCCCTGTGACAGGGCGCCGACCACCATCACCGTCCATTTGTCGCCGATGCGGGCGAGGGTGTCGGCGACCGCCCGGCATTCATCGTGGGACGCATCGATTGTGCGAACAAAAGTGTGCGTATCGCTCAAAAAAGTGCCTCCTTGTGCGAACTTTTGCGAACTGTACCATGGCGTAACGAACAAATTGTTCCTGCGAACAGAAAGTTCCTGTTGACCGCGGCAGCGGTCACCTTTGTCCACACAGCTTCGGGGAAGTAAGCATGCAACTCCTGCACATCGATTCCAGCATCTCGGGCACTCAGTCCATCAGCCGGCAGATTTCGGCCAATATTGTTAGCCAACTGAAGCTGGCTAACCCGCTGGTTGAAGTCAACTACCGGGATCTTGCCGCCGTTCCGGTGCCGCAGCATTCGACGGCACTCCAGAATCTCAAGCTGGACGCGCTATCCCAAAGCGGGGCCCTTAACGCCGATTCGGCGCAGTTCGACGTAAGCGACGCGAGAGGCGATCACGCTGCCAGGCTGACACTTCAGCACGACTTCGCTGCAATCCAATCGGTACTCGACGAATTCCTTGCGGCCGAGATCGTTGTAATCGGCGCGCCGATGTACAACTTCGGCATCCCGAGCCAGCTGAAATCCTGGATTGACTGCCTCGCTGTGCCCGGAAAGACTTTCCGCTACACGGAAACCGCCGTGGAGGGTCTCTGTGGTGGCAAGCAGATCATAGTTGCTTCGTCGCGCGGTGGTTTTTACAGCGGACAGTCACCGATGGCGGTACTCGATCATCAGGAAAGCTACCTGACTGGTTTCTTCAGGTTTATCGGCGTGACGAACATCGAGTTCATTCGTGCAGAAGGCGTCAATTATGGTGCCGAGTCCCGGCAGCGCGCTATCGATGCCGCGCTGGCCGAGGCCGCCACGGTGAAAGCTGGGTGAGATGCCATGTCGCAATCGTTAATACAGAGGCGTCAATGAAAAGAATTCAGTATCACCGCTACGGTGGCCCCGAAGAGATGCAGTTGGAAACCTATGAGCTGCCTGCTCCAGCCAGCGACGAGATCCTAGTGCGGGTCAAAGCCAGTTCCGTTAATCCAGCCGACTGGAAAATCCGGCAAGGAGCCATGAAATTCATGACCGGGCGGCGGCTCCCGCGCGCGATGGGCACTGACTTTTCGGGCGTCGTGGAAAGCGTCGGCGGTGGGGTGACGCGCTTTCGCGCAGGCGACGAAGTGTTCGGCACGGTTCCGGTGAAGCCGTCCGGAGCTTTCGCAGAAAAGCTCATTACGAAGGAAAAACTGGCCGTCAAAAAACCGACGTCTCTCACTCATGAGGAAGCGGCAACGTTGCCCGCGGTCGGCGTAACCGCATGGCGAGCGCTTGTCCAAAAGGGGCGTCTGAAGGCTGGACAGGCTGTGTTTGTCAACGGGGCGTATGGCGGAGTCGGACAGGCTGCGGTGCGCATCGCCAAAGCGTTCGGTGCATCAGTAACCGGACGCGTCGGACCGGGCGCGCTCGCCGATGCGAAAACACTCGGGATCGATTCGGTTCTGGACTACACCTTGGAAATCCCGGTTGACCTGACTCGGAAATTCGACATTGTGTTCGATTGCAACGGCAGTCTTTCTCCAGGCGAGGGGGATGCGCTGATCAAACGCCGCGGCGTCGTGGTCGATACCAACCCCTCGTTCTATAAGTTGATGCGCAGTCTGTTTTCGTTGCGACACAAGTTTGTCTTCGGCAGTCCGGACACGGAAATCCTGCAGAAGATCGCGGACCTCGCCGGTGGCGGAAAGCTAAAAATTTCGATCGGTCGCACTGAAAAGCTGGACGACGCTATCGCGCTCATTAGCGATCTGGAGTCTGGTCGGCGCACAAAAGGCAAGGCCATCATCGTCATGACCTAATGGCGCTGAACCTCAGCGTATTCGTGCACTGGAGACTCAGGCAGCCATCGCATGAATTTCGGCGGGTATGGAAAGAGTTGTCCTTTCAGCTACCTGGCTCATCACCGTGCTTCGTAGCTGAGCAGCTAATTTGCACGTAAACTGGTTCGAGCAAATCGTCACGTCATCTTGTCAGATGGATGGTACTTGTACTAACCATCCAAATTGACCGCCCGGCGAGCCCGACGTCGTAACAGTCGACGGCGAGTCTGTGTCCTCACTCCTTTCCCGTTAATTATTAGAGAAGTTGGCGCGGATCACCGATCTATCCAGGGACAGGTTACGGGCGCGCCGCGGCGGAGTTCCGTTCGCGATGAGCTCGTGCGCAAGTTTGAATGCCGCTTCCCTAAGCCCATCTTCAACGACGACGTCGACAATCCCCAACTCCTGGGCCTTGCATGCGGAAATAGGCGTGCCACCCGTTGTTCTATCCAGCGCATCGCGTATCCCCGCAATCCGCGGAAGATGTTGCGTACCGCCGGTTCCTTGCGAGATATCCAGCTTCACGTCCGGCAACCTGAACGTAGCTGACGCAACGGCGATCCGATAGTGAGCAGAAAGCGCGAGTTCCAACCTGCCACCGAGCACGGTTCCGTGCAGTACCGCTACAACCGGACGGGCCAGACCTTCGATGGTGTCGAAGATGTCGTTCGAATCCGAGTGAGATATTCCCTCCAGGTCTAACCCGGTGATCTCCGCGTCAGCCTCGCAAGGGTGATTCGTTGCGCACAGGATTACCGCTTCAATAGTCGCGTCTGCTCGAGCGGCAAGGAGTCCTTCTATCAACTCCTGACAGACCGTTTGTGCGGAGGCGGCAGGCGGGTTGTCTATTTCAATCACGAGGACGGCCCCGTCCCTGGAGAGATGTACGAAATATGTCATTGTTTGCTCTGTATAGAGAAATACCAGGCGCAGCGTTCATGCATTGCGATAGGGTTGCGCGTTGTAGACCGGGTGCGACCCGCGCCTGGATGCGGGGATCTTCTCGCTCGCGCGGCGAGACTCGTCCGCTCTGGTCGGTGGATCACGTTGAGGCTCGTCTGTAATCAGACGGCTGGAGCCGGCACCGGCTGCGTTCTGCGCAGCATGAATAACACCAGCACGGCTGCTGCAGCGACAAATTCGGGTACCGCAGCGATCAGAAGTATCGGCGTGAGATCCCATTGCGCGGCGATCAGTACACCACCGATGACCGGGCCGATCATCCCGCCGACCTTGCCGGCTCCGATCGAACAGGCGACGCCGGTCGCCCGCATCTCCGGGGGGTACATGATCGAACACAGTGCGTTCAGTGCGCCCCATCCGCTGTTGTAGAGAAATCCGAGTGCCGCAAAGGCCAGCGGCGTCCAGACAGAATCCAGATCCATCGTTGCAATCACCGTGATCGCGGCAGCAGCTCCCGCCAGATAGACCGGCAGAACCCAGGTGGCGCCGAAGCGGTCCATGACGAAACCGCTGCTCGCCGTGCCGACTATGCCGGCGACCGCGCTCATGGCCATCAGGCCGGCGATCTGCGGCATCGGCATCTGCCGCGCGACATGCAGCAGTGTCGTTGATTTGAGATTTCAGGAGAAACACTATGAAAAGAATTCACGGTTTCGGAATTGCAATTTTCATGACAATCGTGACGGCGCCTTGCGCAGTCTTTGCACAGGGCAGCGCGGGCATGGTGGCGCAAGCGTCGTCTTCGCTGGTTCTCGCTCCGACCGCAAAGGAAATAAGAAAGGCGAACCATCAATTGGAGAACAAGATTCGTTCTGCACTTGATAAGGCAAAGATTAGTCCTGTCAACCTGGCTGTTATAGCGAAGAACGGGGCAGTGACCTTGCTGGGCGAGGTGGCGTCGGCTACAGAAGTGACTCGCGCCGGTGACGTGGCAAGGAGCGTTGCGGGAGTCTCGTCAGTCAACAACAAGCTCAGCGTGTCGAATGAATACAGGTAGAAGACCGGCGCGGAAGCTGCGGTTTCCCGCCACGCGTATGTTTGACCACGTGCAAAGGTGGGGGGCGGGAGGAGGTTATGTTTAAACGGGTTCTCGCGGCTACACTGATGGCCGTTCTGTGGGGCACTGTCAGCGCGGACTTCGTCACCGCGACAGACCAACTGGTCTCGCGGATTCCGCTCGTCGGCGATGACACTAGCGACTTCATGGTGCAGAAGTCCTTTTCTGATGTGAGGGCGAAGGGGAGCCAGCCACTCAATCTTCACCGGACCATGGCCAATGCACCGAAAATGATGCTGGCTGCCGGTGTGATGGCACATGCGATTCGCTTCGATGCGAGCGTGCCGCGGGTCTATCGCGAGCTGGCGATTATTCGCAGCGTCCAGCTGAATGGCGGGCACTACGAGGAGATGCAGCACCGGCCAATGGCGATGAGTTGTGGGCTGCGCCGTGATCAGGTCGACGCGATCGCTGACTGGCGCAACAGCAACCTGTTCAACGCCCGGCAGCGTGCCGTTCTTGATTGGTCGGAGGGCTTGTTCCGCCGGAATGGCCCATCCGATACGCAATTTGCCGCACTGAAGAAGCAGTTTTCCGATCAGGAAATCGTCGAATTGACGATGACGGCGACCACATACGCCGGGACCGCGATGTTCACGCGGGCGATGCATACGCCGCTCGAGCCGAATGCAGGCAACCCGAAAGATGCTTACGGTAACTGCTGAGTATTCATCCTGCTCTGGTGGAGGAAGCTATGGCCGGGTCACCTGCTCGATCCACCCAGGCTAAGCGTGCCTGCCGCGCCGGAACTCAATCTGTGAGAAACACTTGACGCGAGGCCACCTTCGCGCGGTCGCCAGCCCTCCTGTGTCGGTTGGGGACTCTCGCCGTGCGTCTCTGCGTGGCTATGTTCTTTGCAACGCGGAAGCATTCTGTGGCGGGGCTGGTGGTCGGTGCGACAAAAGACTGAACTCACCTCGATTCTGTTCGCCGCGGACCTGTCGAAGCGCGCACGACAAGTTCAGGCGGCGGAGCAATCACCATCGAGGGCTGTTGCGCAGGCGCCTGGATGAGGCGGATGAGTCTGTCGACCGACAACTCCGCAACGGCCGCCGTCTGGATCGCAACCGTCGTCAACGCCGGATGCACCTGGTGCGCCAGTTGAATGTCCGTAATGCCGATGACCGACACGTCGTTCGGCACGGCGCGGCCAAGCGTGATCAGGGCCTGTGCCGCGCCGATCGCGAGCAGGTCGTTGGTCGCGAAAATCGCCGTGAGGTGAGAGCGGTTCGCCATCAGCTGCATGCAGGCGGCGTAGCCGGCGTCGATAGAATCGCGGATTTGCAGCACCGCGGCCGCGTCTGCTTCGATTCCGGCCTCGCGCATCACCGTGCGAAATCCGTTTGAGCGTGCATCCTGCAAGCCGCCGCAGCCGTCGCCGATCAGGAGACCGATCTCGCGGTGACCCAGTTCGAGCAGGTGGCGCGCGGCAAGCGCACCCGCATGGGCAAAATCCACGGCGATGCAGGGCAGTGCGGGCGGCGATTCGGGGTGTTCCCACATCGCCAGTAAGATCGGCGCGCTGTGCGTGGCCGATGCGCACAATTCGTTGAACTTGATGTCCGTGTTCATCACGAGGACACCGTCCGCGAGTGTGCCGGCGATCTGGTTCAGATACGCACGGCCGACCTCCGCATCATCGTCAGTATTGCAAACCATCAGGAAGTACCCGGCTTTGCGTGCCGCTCGCTCGGCGGCCAACACGAACTCGGGGTAGAACGGGTTCGAGATGTTCGACAGCATCAAGGCCAGGGTCGACGAGTGGCCCTCCGCCAGCGCGCGGGCGTTCAGATTGGGCCGGTAGCCGAGATCGGCGATCGCCTTCAGCACGCGTTCGGCAGTCTCCGGGCGGACCTTCTCGCGGTTACGCAGGACATTGGAAACGGTGGCGGCGGTGACGTGTGCGCGCTTTGCGACTTCGGAAAGGGTGACCATGTTCTGTTTATCCCATATTCAGGGAGCGTGATTCAAATGTTGCAAGCAACCGCCGACGTTGATAACTTGCTGGAAAACACCAAAGGAGACACCCACCATGGCTTTTCCCCTCGAACTCGAATTTAAGCGATTAAATGCCTGCTGCACAAGAGCTGGCCGTTTATTTTTCACAAAAATTTAAGCGGTTAAATCCAGGAGGCAGCAGTATGGCTACGATTCGTCTTACGAACGTGCAGAAGTCGTACGGAGACCATCCGCCGGTGATCCGGCGCGTGAATCTCGAGATCGCGCAGCACGAGTTCTGTGTGTTTCTCGGACCCTCGGGTTGCGGCAAGTCGACCCTGCTGAGAATGATCGCCGGCCTCGAAGACCTGAGCGAAGGCGAGCTGCATATAGGCGGCCGCCTCATGAACGATGTGCCCGCCGCAGGGCGCGGCGTGGCAATGGTGTTCCAGAGTTACGCGCTGTTTCCGCACATGACCGTGTTCGACAACATGGCGTTCGGCCTGAAACTCGCGAAGCAACCGAAAGACGTCATCGACCGGAAGGTGCGCGAAGCCGCACGCATTCTGCAACTGGACGCCTTCCTTGATCGCCATCCGAAAGCGCTTTCGGGCGGGCAACGCCAGCGTGTGGCGATCGGCCGGGCGATCGTGCGCGAACCTGGCGTGTTCCTGTTCGATGAACCACTGTCGAATCTCGATGCCGCGCTGCGCGGTCAGACGCGTGTCGAAATCGCCCGCCTGCATCAACGCTTCGCGAACGCCAGCGTGGTCTATGTGACGCACGATCAGGTCGAAGCGATGACGCTTGCCGACAGGATCGTGTTGCTGCACGCGGGAGCGGACGCGGAGCGCTTCGGCAGCATCGCGCAGACCGGTGCGCCGCTCGAGTTGTATCACCATCCGAAGTCGCGCTTTGTGGCGGGCTTCATTGGTTCGCCGCGAATGAATTTCATCGATGCCGTGGTCGATTCGATCGAAGTGGGCAAGGTGGCCGTCACGCTGACGAAAAGCGGCGAACGGCTGGTCGCTCACGTGGACGGCCACCGTCTTCAGCGCGGCCAGCCCGTCACGCTCGGCGTGCGCCCGGAACATCTGCGTCTCTCCGGCGACGAGCAGTTCATTCAGTGCGTCACGGTGCTATCCGAACGGCTCGGCGAACACAGCTATATCCATGCGGATCATGCGGCCGGCACGCTCATCGCCAAGGCCGCGGGCGATACGCCGATCGGATCGGGCGAGCGCATCTGCATTCATGTTCCGCCTTCGGCGTGTCATCTGTTCGATGCCGACGGTATCGCGCTGCGGCGCAACATGCCCGAGCCTGAGCGAATCGCCGCTTGAGAAAATTCAAACTCCGCCATAGAGCGGTTTTCATCGCCTGACAGCAACCCGCTGTCAGCCAACAAGGTAGTCAAGGAGACAAAAGATGATTGCTTATCGCCTTCGCCGTCTGGCCCACATGTCAACCGTCGCTGTTCTGGTTGCCGCCGCACTTTCATGCGCCGCGGCCGATGCCGCCACGCTCACGGTCAATGTATCGTCACGCGGAAATCAGCGTGCGACCTGGCAGGATGCTTTCGACAAGTTCAAGAAAGCCAACCCTGACGTCGACCTCAAGGTGACCTACATCGCCGATGATGCTTATAAGGTGCAGATCGGCGGCTGGCTTGCCACCGATCCGCCCGATGTCGTTTCCTGGAACGCCGGCGAGCGCATGGCGTATTACGCGCAACGCGGCCTGCTCGAAGACCTGTCGTCCGACTGGAGCAAGAACGGCTGGTCGCAGCAGTATGCATCGGTGAAGGACGCCTCGACGTATAAGGGCAAGCAGTACGCCGCGCCGCTCGGTTACGACGCGTACGGCTTCTTCTATCGCAAGGACCTGTTCGAGAAGGCCGGCATCAAGGGCGAACCGAAAACGTGGGATGAATTCCTCGACGCCTGCAAAAAACTCAAGGCAAGCGGCGTTGCACCGATTGCCGTTGCCGCACGCGACAGCTGGACGCTTGCCGCGTGGTTCGACTATCTTGACCTGCGCATCAACGGCTACGCGTTTCACCAGCAGTTGATGTCTGGCGAAGTTCCGTACACGGACGCACGAGTGAAAAAAGTCTACGCCGCGTGGAAAACGCTGATTGACAATCATTATTTCATCGATAACGCACTGTCCTACGATCTTGATGCGATTACACCGATTCTCGTGAATGGCAAGGCGTCGATGATGCTGATGGGCACTTTCTTTTCGGCGATCATCCCGGCCTCCATCAGACCTGAGACGGGCTACTTCCGCTTCCCGGTGATCGATGCCAATGTGCCGATGGCGGAAGACGGTCCGGTGAATGTGCTGTTGATTCCGGCAAAAGCGAAGAACAAAGGCGACGCGCGCAGGCTGCTGGCGTTTATGGAGCAGCCGCAAATCAACGCGGATCTTGCGAAGGGCTGGGGCCAGTTGTCCTCCAACAGCCAGTCGGCCGAACCTGATGATTCGATTGCGAAGATCGGATTCCAGACGCTTGCGAACACCAAAGGCGGTATCGCGCAGTTCTACGATCGCGACATGACGAAGGAAATGGCCGACGAAGGGATGAAGGCGATGCAGCAATTTTATAACGATCCATCGCAGGTCGATGCGGTGCTCGCGCGCCTCGAAGCGACACGCCAACGCATCTATAAGAAGTAAGCCGCGAGCGTCGGCGATGTTTATTTCGACGACCGACGCTTGCCTTCGATCCCAGAAGAGGCCCACCATGTCTTATCCCGCAGCGCGCCGCCTCCCGGCGGCCAAGCACCGGCACGTCTCTACGACGCGCCGTCATCAGCACCGCGCGGCGCTTTTCTTCCTGTTGCCGGGTTGCGTGTTGTTTTGTCTGTGCGTGGTCTATCCGATCATCAGCAGCATTTCGCTCAGCTTTTACAACTGGGATGGAATGACGCCGAAGACCTTTGCCGGTCTCGACAACTACGTCGAGCTGTTCCACTCGGACACCTTCTATACGGCGCTCAGGAACAACCTGATCTGGCTCGCGCTGTTCCTGCTGGCGCCGCCGCTCGGACTGCTGTTCGCGTTGTATCTGAACCAGCATATTCGTGGCATGCGCGTCGTGAAGTCGCTGTTTTTCGCGCCGTTCGTGCTGTCGGGCGTGGTGGTCGGCCTCGTGTTCAGCTGGTTTTACGATCCTGGCTTCGGCCTGTTGCGACTGATTGTCGGCCACGGCATTCCCGTGCTCGGCGATCCGCACACGGTCACCTTCGGCATTATTTTCGCCGCGCTGTGGCCACAGACACCGTTCTGCATGGTGCTGTATCTCACCGGCCTGACGGGCATCAATCCGGAAGTGGTCGAGGCGGCGCGCATGGAAGGCGCAAAGGGCGTGCGTCTGCTGTGGCACGTGATTCTTCCGCAGCTTAGACCGGCCACTGTAATGGCCGTGGTGCTCACGGTGATCGGCGCGCTGCGCAGCTTCGATCTGATCGCGGTGATGAGCGGCGGCGGTCCATTCGACAGTTCCACCGTGCTGGCCTATTACATGTACGACCAGGCGATCAAGTACTACCGCGAAGGCTATTCCGCGGCGATCGCCGTCGTGCTGTTTGCCATCATGCTCGTCTACATCGTGTTCCATCTGCGCCGCATGCTGCGCGAAGAACGCTGATTTCCAGGAGTCACGTGTCATGTATCCGCTTCCCGTCGAACGCTGGAAACCGTTCAATCGCGCGCTGTACAAAGCGTCGCTGCCGCTTGCGCTGCTGATCTGGCTGCTGCCGATGCTGGCCGTGCTCGTCACGTCGATCCGCTCGTCGGACGAGTTATCGCAAGGCGAGTACTGGGGCTGGCCGAAGCATTTTGCGCTAATCGAAAACTATGGCACGGCGCTCACACAAACGCCGATGCTGCATTACTTCGCCAACAGCCTTCTGATCACCGTGCCTTCGGTGATCGGCGCGATCGTGCTCGCTTCGATGGCGGGTTTTGCGTTGGCAACTTACCGGTTCCCGGGCAATACCGCTGTGCTGTTCACCTTTGTCGCGGGCAATTTCGTACCGATCCAGATCCTGATGATCCCGGTGCGCGAAATGGCGCTGAAAGTGGGGCTCTTCAACAGCGTGTGGGCTCTGGTGATTTTTCATGTGTCGTTCCAGACCGGTTTTTGCACGCTTTTTCTGCGCAACTTCATCAAGCAGCTGCCGTTCGAACTGATCGAGGCAGCTCGGGTCGAGGGCGCGAGCGAATGGACGATCTACTGGCGCATCGTGCTGCCGCTGATCCGGCCCGCGCTCGCCGCACTCGGCATCCTCGTATTCACGTTTGTCTGGAACGACTACTTCTGGGCGCTGTGCCTCACGCAAGGCGACGAGGCCGCGCCGATCACCGTGGGCGTCGCGGCGCTTAAAGGCCAGTGGACCACGGCGTGGAATCTGGTCGCCGCCGGCTCGGTGCTTGCCGCCTTGCCCTCGGTTCTGATGTTCTTCCTGATGCAGAAGCATTTCGTCGCCGGCCTGACTTTCGGCGCAAGCAAGGGCTGATCGCCCGTTTGCCGTCATCTAACAAAGAGACTCTCTCATGCGACTTGGTGTTTGCTACTACCCTGAACAATGGCCGCGTTCGATGTGGGCCGACGATGCAAAACGTATGGTCGATCTCGGCATCACACATGTGCGGATCGCGGAATTCGCGTGGAGCCGGATGGAGCCGCGCGCCGGCGAATTCGAGTGGGGCTGGCTCGACGAAGCCGTCGAGACGCTGGCCTCTGCAGGACTGAAACTCGTGCTGGGCACACCGACCGCGTCGCCGCCGAAATGGCTGATCGATGCGTACCCGGACGTGTTGCCGGTGCGTGCGGACGGTACGCGCTGGAATTTCGGCTCGCGTCGCCATTACGATATTTCCAGCGAGATATATCGGCGTGAGTGCGTGCGTATCGTTGCCGCGATGGCCGAGCGCTATGGGCCGCATCCGTCTATCGTCGCGTGGCAGACCGATAACGAACTCGGTTGCCATGAGACCGTGCCGAGCTATTCGAGCGCGGCACTGACGCGTTTTCAGGCGTGGCTGCGGCATCGTTACGAGCGCGTCGAGGCGTTGAACGACGCATGGGGCAACGTATTCTGGAGCATGGAGTATCCGTCGTTCGAGGCGATCGGTTTGCCTAACCTCACGCCCACCGACGCCAATCCGATCCACCTGCTCGATTTTCGCCGCTTCATGTCCGACGAGGTGGCCAGCTTCCATCGCGAGCAGATTGACGTGCTGCGTGAGCATGCGCCTGAGGCGGATCTACTGCACAACTTCATGGGTTTCTTCACGACCTTCGATCATTACCGTTTCGCAGAAGACAACGCGCTCGACGTGGCAGCGTGGGACAGCTATCCGATCGCGCGCACGGAATCGATCGCACTGCCTGAAGAGCAGAAGGCGCGTTATGCACGCACCGCCCACCCGGACGTCTCCGCGTTCGATCACGACCGCTATCGCGCGATCGGCGCCGGCCGGTTCTGGGTAATGGAGCAACAGGCAGGCCCGGTGAACTGGGCGCCGTGGAATCCGGTGCCCGCGAAGGGCATGGTCCGGCTGTGGGCGTACGAAGCATTCGCACATGGCGCGGAACTGGTGTCGTATTTCCGCTGGCGTCAGTGTCCGTATGCGCAGGAACAGATGCATTCGGGTCTCAACTTGCCGAACAACGAACTGTCGCCTGGCGGCCTCGAAGTCCAGCAGGCGGCGCGTGAAATTGCCTCGTCTGAAGCGCTGTCCGGACTCGGTGCACCGTCGCGCGCGGCCACCGCAGTCGTGTTCGACTACGAGACGCAGTGGATGTTCGAGATTCAGCGTCATGGCAAAACCTTCGACTATCAGACGCTGGCGTTCGACTACTACGAGGCGCTGCGTGAACTCGGTCTCGACGTCGATATCGTGTCGAGCAGGGCTGATCTTTCGCAGTACCGGTTGGTGGTGGTGCCGAGCATCGCGGTGATCGATGACGCATTGGTCGATCAGATCGAAAGGAGTTCGGCGCAATGGGTATTCGGTCCGAGGAGTGGCTCAAAGACCGCGACCTTCGCCATTCCTTCGAGCCTGCCACCCGGCGCGTTGCAACGCGTTCTGCCGATGCAGGTGCTCGAAGTCGAAACGCTACGCCCGACGCTCACGCCAGCGCTTTCGATCGGAGACACGCAAGGTGTCGCGCTGCATTGGCGCGAACACGTTCGCGCCAATGGCGAGACGACCGTCGATGCGCAGTTCGACGATTCATGGCCGGCGGTTCTTACTCATGGAAACGTTCGCTATGTGGCGGGTTGGTTGTCGCACGCATTGCATCGCGAGGTTTTGCAACAGGCAGCGAAGGATGCCGGCATCGAGACACAGTTGCTGCCTGACGGCTTGCGTCTACGTCGGCGTGGAGATCTGACCTTCGCGTTCAACTTCGGCCCGGCCCAGGTAGAGGCGCCGGCGCCGGCCAACGCAACTGTCGTGCTCGGACAACTGAAGCTTGAAACCGGCGATGTCTGCGCGTGGAAGACGGTAGAAACCAGCACATTGAAATCGCTTTCGTTATGACCCCCTTCGATCAAACATCGAATCTAACGCCGCCTCGCGGCACGCGATACAAGGAAACTAGCAATGACTTACGAAGCAGCTTCAGAACGCTATTCGGACATGCAATACCGCGTCTGCGGCAAGTCGGGTCTCAAACTGCCGGCGCTGTCGCTGGGCCTGTGGCACAACTTCGGCGATACCACGCCGATTTCCACGCAGCGCGATATCCTGCGCACGGCCTTCGACCTGGGCATCACGCACTTCGACCTCGCCAACAACTACGGCCCCCCGTACGGCAGCGCCGAAACCAATTTCGGCCGGCTCTTCAAGGATGACTTCAAGCCGTATCGCGACGAATTGCTGATCTCGTCGAAAGTGGGTTGGGACATGTGGCCGGGGCCGTACGGACAGGGCGGTGGCTCGCGTAAATACGTACTCGCGAGTCTTGATCAGAGCCTGCAGCGCATGGGTCTCGACTACGTCGATATCTTCTATTCGCATCGTTTCGATGCCGATACGCCGCTCGAAGAAACCGCCGGTGCATTGGCGAGTGCCGTGCAGCAGGGCAAGGCGCTGTACATCGGAATTTCGTCATACTCGCCAACCAAGACGCTCGAAATGGCCAGGCTGCTTGCCGAGTACAAGGTGCCGCTGCTGATCCATCAGCCGGCGTACAACATGCTCAACCGCTGGATCGAACGCGAACTGCTGGACACGCTCGAGCAAGTTGGCGCGGGCGCCATCGCGTTCACGCCGCTCGCGCAGGGCTTGCTCACCGGCAAGTATCTGAACGGCGTGCCGGACGACGCGCGCGTCAACAAGCCGGGTGGCGGTTCGTTAAAGCAGGAGCATCTGAGCCCGCAAAACATCGAACACGTGCGCAAGCTCAACGACATCGCGCAGCGTCGCGGACAAAGCCTTGCGCAGATGGCGCTCGCCTGGGCGCTGCGCGATCCGCGTGTCACATCCGTGCTGATCGGCGCAAGCCGCGCGGAACAGGTGCGCGAGAACGTTGGTGCGCTGAAGAATCTCGCGTTCTCGAGGGAAGAGCTGGCGGAGATCGACCGCTACGCAACCGAAGGCGGGATCATCCTGCCGGAAAAACCGTCGACCGATAGGGTAATCTGAATACAGGGCGAGCGTCGCTGAATCGCCGCCTGCCGACTCTCACAAACTGTACGCGAGGGGGCGTCGCGAATCGATCTCGCCGGCTTAAACGATACCGCGCTCGTGAAAGCGGCGAACGCTTTCGGCGTCGTACCCGAGTTCGGCGAGAATGGTATCCGTGTGTTCGCCGAGCACGGGAGGTGCGATGACCTGAGGTGATGGCGTGTCGCTCAAGGTCACCGGATAGCCGACCATATCGACGCGCCCATGTTTGGGGTGGTCCGCAAAGATCCGCATGCCGGTTTCCCATACCTGAGGGTCGTCAAGCGCTTCGTTAACCTGATGGATCGGCGCAGCCGGCACATCCGCGGCGGCGAATCGTTCCAGCCAGTAGGCACGGTCCTGCGCGGCGAGCAATGGCTTGAGCTCAGCATGGATTGTTTTCCAGTGCTGACGCCGCGCACCATGCGTCTTGTAGCGCGCGTCTGCGGCGAGATCGGTCCGATCGAGTGCGGCGACGAAACCTTGCCAGAACTTATCGGGGGAGGACAGATGAACCACGAGCGGTAATCCGTCGCGGCAAACAAAGGCATAGACCTGCGACGCCTGCGGTCGAGAATAGGCATTGGGGACGTGGCCCGTTTTGAAGAACACCGCATAAGCTTCGTGCATGAACCGCATCGTTGCCTGCAGTAAACTGGTATTGACGCGCTGGCCGAGATGCGTGGTAGCGCGTGCGTTGAGTGCCGCGAGAACCCCATAGGCGGCGAACAGGCCAGTCAGCGTATCGGAGAACGTGGGGCCGACGGGTTGCGGATCCTCGCGATCGATGAGCAGGCTCAGAAGTCCGCTTAAGCCCTGGCCAACGGCGTCGTAGCATGCTCGGCCCGCGTAGCATCCGGTGGTGCCGACGCCGGTGATGGCACAGTAGACCAGTTTTGGATTGCGGGACTTGAGCATGTCGTAGTCGATGCCGAGTTTGGCAGCGCCGCCAGGGCGGAAATTCTCTATCAGCACGTCCGCGCCGTCGATGAGACTGAACAGGATGTCCCGGCTTTCTGGCGCACGCAGATCGAGCGTCAGGCTGCGTTTATTGCGGTTGAACGCAACGAACGGGGCACCGTAGCCATCCGATTCGACGCTCCAGCCCCGAAACGGATCGCCTCCGTTGGTATCCTCGATCTTGATAACGTCAGCCCCGAGATCGCCAAGCAATTGTCCACAAAATGGTCCGGTAACGAAGCGGGCGACTTCGATGACTTTGATCCCTTTGAGCGGACCTGCGGAATTAGCGATGCCAATTGCTCTTCAATGTGTTGGGTGTGTCACAAGGGGGTTCGAGACGCGGCCGCCTCAGGCGGCCGGTCCGGCGAAAATCATCGATCGGATGTCTCGACGTGTCGGGTAAGGGGACGTTTCGTCCGGCACAGGATGCGACCCCTTCTCGAACTAGGCGTCCTGGATGACGTCTGGTCTTTGGTAATTAGTGTTTGTACCTCCTTTCTGAGAACTTAGATACTCCTCCAGATTGGCGGTCGGATCAACGGACAGACGCTGACGCCAGCCGATGAGGCGGTCGACATCGAGCGCCTGGGAGAGCGGCAATTCGCGGCCCAATTGGACGGCAAGTTTCGCGTTCTCCAGCGGGGCCGAGTGTCGCGATGAGAGTTCGGCGGCGATGTCGTTGGTCGTTGTTTCCAATGAAGACTCAGCGACCGACAACGAGACGAGACCCAACCTATCGGCTTCCGTTCCTGAGAGGTTGCGCCCCAGCAACTGGATGAACACGGCTTTCTTGACCGGGATCTGGGCGTGCAGCAACGTGCTGGTGGCGATCTGGCCGAAGCTGCCGCGAACCAGTTCGGGCATGCCGATCTGTGCGGTATCGGCAGCAATCACGAGGTCGTGCACGTTCATGAGCGCGAACGCACCGCCCAGACAGTAGCCGTGCACCTGCGCAATCATGATGCGAGGAAAGTCGCGCAGTGCCTTGGTGAGTGCGATCGTGGGCCCCGGGCGATCCCAGTCGGCAACCCGACCATTCGCCACACCGCGAAGGTAGTGCAGATCCAGCCCCGAACTGAAGGAAGAGCCGGCACCTTTGGTAATGACAATCTTGAGATCGCGATCCGCCCTAATAATTTCGAGCGATTCAAAAAATGCGTCAACGAGAGTGGGGTTCAGGCAATTTCGCTTTTCCGGCCGATTCAGCACAATTCGGGCTACCCCCGCATCGTGCATCCGTTCAAGCTTAAGCTCCGGCCATTCTTTGAGTGTCGTCCACGTGGTTGTCATTGTCATCTCCATGAGTTGTCGTTTCGATTGATCGGACTTTGTCGACGTCGATCGTATTCTGGGCGGAGCACTGTAGCCATGGGCGCAGAACCTATGGGGTAATAGACGCGACGCTATGACCAACGCATCGACCGTCGGGATATGAACACCACACATAACGCAACAGCTATGAACCCATAGCGCCTTGGCCAATTGTCGGGGCGCGAAAGGACACGCTACATTGCGCTGACCCGCGTTGTTCCAGACCGTTTCGTTGCCGTCACCAGCACTGCAATTGCGCACGCCGGGCTGGATACAGGAAATTTCAAATAGCCGACTTGAACGCCAATCCTCGCGCTCTCACGGATTCTGATCATGGCGACACACACGAAGCGTAGCCACGGGGCGAGGGCAAACAGACGCGCGGTGTTTAGTGGCAGATTCATCTGCTCCGAAGCAGTCCGCGACACGAACAAACATAAAGGAGACTGATCATGCGCATTCTCGATTCTCATTTTCACTGGTGGCCTCGGTCGACCTTCGATGAGCTCTGCAAGCGGAAAGGCTATCCGAGAGCCGAAAGTAACGGCAAAGGCGGCTATACCTACTGGCGGCAGGAGGGAGGGCGCGGCCCGCTTCAATCTCGGCGCCGAGTGGTTCGATCTGGACAAGCAGTTGGCGTACATGGACACCCTGGAACACGACGTCGACGTGATCTGCTCCATCGGACCATTCTCGCGACACTTTTCGGATCTGCCCGTCGACGAGGGGCGTGCTGCGGCAATGTCGTGGAACGAGGAAATGGCGGCCGCTCAGCGCCGCTATCCCGGACGGCTTTGGGCCAGTGCGGCAGTACCCTTGCGCGATACCGACGTTGCCATCGAAGTGGTCGATCATGCGATCGGCACGCTTGGTCTGATTGGCGTCAATCTGCCGGGCACTGTCGGCTCGCTCGACCGGATCGACGCCGAGCGGCTCGAACCGTTCTATGCCCATGTCGAAAAGCTTGGCGTCCCGATTTTCCTGCATCCGACCGACTCGATCTTTCCTGACATTCTCGACGGATACAACGGAGCGCTGTATCTGAGTCTGGGGCGTGTAGTTGATATCTCCGTGTCGGCTTGCAGACTCGTGCTCTCCGGGATCATGGAACGTCATCCCGGTCTGAAGATCATCATGTCGCATACGGGAGGCGCATTGCCTTATCAGGCCGGTCGCATGGATAAAAATGCCAAGGCTGCCGGCTTGCCGCTGCCGCCAAGTACGTACATCAAGCGCATGTACACCGATACAGTCTCGCCGCACGAATTGGGCATGCGTTTTGCGGTTGAATTTTATGGCGCCGACCATGTGATGTATGGCAGCGACTACCCGTGTTGGAGTCCGGCGACGGCCTTGGAGTTATTCGGGCAAGTGGGGCTGTCCAGCGCAGACCAGCAGAAGATCTTTTACGGCAACGCGCGGCGCCTCTTCGGTTTGCCCGACACCGACTAAGGGCGTCTGTACGAACTGCACGGACCAGACGGCGGCACCACAGCTCGGCCGGATGTGAAAAACCAGTTGGCCGTCCGCGGTAATGCGCCATTCGTAACTGCAAAAAACTCGACAGGAGACAATTCAAATGCCCGGAAAGTATTCGGTCGATATCGAACAGTTGATCGACCAGCACAAGCTCAGTCCGTTCCAGATTTTTGTGGCTGTCTTGTGTGCATGTGCGCTCCTGGTGGACGGCTTCGATACGATGGCGATCGGCTATGTCGCGCCGGCACTCATCAAGGCATGGGGCATCAACCGCGCGGCCATGACGCCCGCTTTCGCAGCTGGCCAGATTGGCCTGATGATTGGCTCGCTGGTCGTCGGCCCGCTGGCGGACCGGATAGGACGTCGTCCCGTCATGATTCTTTGCAGCGCTACGTTCGGTGTGCTGTCGTTACTGACAATGTCTGTATCGTCCGTTCCGGAACTGGTTGCTGTCCGGTTTCTGACCGGTCTAGGGCTGGGAGGTGCGATGCCTAACGCGCTGGCGCTCACGAGCGAATATGTGCCGTCGCGGATCCGCATCACGGCGATGATGGTCATGTTTTGCGGTTTCTCGATAGGAGCCGCGCTGGGTGGACTAGTCGTGGCCAAGTTGATAGCGGTGCATGGTTGGCAAGTGGTTTTCTTGATTGGCGGCATCCTTCCTCTGGCGTTTGCAGTCGTGCTGATATTTTTTCTGCCCGAATCACTGCGCTACCTGGCGGTGACCGGCAAGCATCCGAAACGCCTCGCGAAGCACGTGAACCGTATTGTCCCGGATGCCGATTCGACCTGCGGCGATGCTATCTATGTTGTGGCCGAGAAAATCGTGAAGGGATCTGTTGTACGCGAGTTATTCGCTGGCGGCCGGAAGAGGATCACGTTGCTGTTGTGGACCATCACGTTCATGAATCTGCTCGATCTGAATTTGCTGTCGAGCTGGTTGCCGGCGATGTTGCGGGATGGCGGGCTGCATATCGAGATGGCCGCGTTGATCACAATCGGGTACCAGGCGGGAGGAACCGTCGGGACGCTGACGCTGGGACGCTTTGTCGATCGCTTTCCACCGTTTCTGATACTGGTCATGACGTATGTATTCGCATTCCTGAGCATTTTTTTCGTCGGACTTGTTAGCGGAAATACTTGGCTGCTCGGTGTACTCGTTTTCGCCGCCGGCTTTTGCGTGATCGGCGGTACGGGGGCATGCGATGCGCTGGTGGCGACCTGCTATCCGACGGAGACTCGGGTGACGGGACTCGGCTGGGCGATTCGGGTTGGGAGAATCGGCGCCATTCTGGGACCCACCATCGGTGGCATTGCGCTTGGCATGGATTGGTCTACTGCAAGTTTTTTCGCAATGGGCGCGGTGCCGATGCTCGGGGCCGCAGCGGCCGCTGGTACGATTCACATGACGCGGCGCAAGGCCGCTTTCAGAGAAGTCACGGTGCTGGGTTCGTGAGCGTCACGCCGCGATCTAACACGGATTGTGGCAATACAACGCGCTGAATCGTTGTTCGACGTTTGACGGACGTCACGCGCATAGCGTCAAAAACAGCATGACGCCATTCAGAATCTCTTGACGTCCCTCAGTTACCCTATCGAGTACAACAATACGCTCAGCCGGAAATTCAAATGTCAGCCCGCCGGGTGACTAACGACGGCTGCCGGAGCCCGACAGGCGCAATGGAGCAATCTCGATCTCTTCAACAGGCGCTTTGCGCTGCTGACAATCCAACCTGACAACGGCCCTGGCACTCGTCGCCGCGCATAACAATGTCCAAACTATGAGATTTTTAATTTTCCAATAATTAAATCCTGATTTTCATATAAGGATTTCCTTATTTTTATTGAAGAATTTTTTTAATTTGTATCTCTTTTAATAAATTATCTTTACCTAATAAAATAACCACTTTTTGCCCTTCAGCCTGACCGAAAGCGGCCGTATACCTTGAGGAAGCAGGGATCATCAGCATGTTTCACGATCGCGGCTGAACCAATCGCGTGGCACAGGCGCACCGTGATCCTCACGGCATCTGGGTTGTCATGCAGCGTAATTGGTGACATAGGAATGGTGGCGTCGCCGATACAAATTTCGTTCCGCATTTTTAGTCATCGTTGGTCAAAATTAATCACGCTGCCACGACGTGCGTGTCTCGAGGCGCGTTAAGTCTTCAATTGCATTCATTGAGGTGCAGCAGGGAAAGAGGCCGCGATGATGTTGTTTGCCGGTGGGTATCGATGGCGCACATCGCGCCCGCGAAGGCAAACGTTTGCCAACTATCGACGGCACCCGGAATGGTTTCATGAATCAACTGCCGGGACCGTCTCATCAGGAGTGGAGAAGCGCATGACGGGATCGAAATCAAACAAGATCGATGCACGACCAGAACACGTGAATTCAGGCGCTCCTGAAATACAGTCTGGACAATCCGATGCGTTTGCGATGCAGGCGCAAATTGCTGAAGGCATTTCGCGTCGCACATTTCTATACAGCCTCGGAGCATTGGCTCTATCCGCCTGCGGCGGCGGAGGAGGAACTTCGTCGGCTCAGGCGTCCCAGTCATCGCAATCGGTGGCCGCATCGCGCGCTGCAGTGCAGAGCAGTTCGTCGTCGAGCGCGTTTGTGCATCCAGGTTTGTTGCATACCCAGGCGGACTTCGATCGGATGAGCCAGAAGGTCGCGGCGCAAGCGTCCCCCTGGATCGATAGCTGGAACATCCTGATCTTGAATAGTCACGCAAGCCTGTCGTGGACGCCTAACCCGCAGGAGGTTGTCTATCGGGGTGATGACGGGGTTCATACGCAGAACTACGGCTCGCTGTTCAATGACATCGCTGCGGCTTACGCGTGCGCGTTGCGCTGGAAAGTCACGGGCAACACAGCTTATGCCGACAAGGCGGTGCAGATCATGAACGCCTGGTCGTCCAAGTTGACTGGGTTGGGCGGCGATTCGAACGTCGATCTCGCGGCAGGCATCTACGGCTATGAATTCGCCAATGTCGGTGAAATCATGCGCGCCTATTCAGGTTGGGCAGCCGCCGACTTCGCCAGCTTCCAGAACATGATGCGCAGCTACTTCTATCCGATCAACCACGATTTCATCAATCGGCACAACAACACCGAGGTGACGCACTATTGGGCCAACTGGGATCTGTGCAACGTGGCATCGATCATGGCTATCGGTGTGCTGTGCGACGACCAGTCGCTATTCGACGAGGCTGTCACGTACTTCAAGAGGGGCGCGGGCAACGGCGCGATTCTGCAGGCCGTCTACTACGTCCATCCGGGCTATCTGGGTCAATGGCAGGAGTCGGGGCGTGACCAGGGACACGCCACGCTCGGCATCGCACTCGGGGGAGCGATCTGCGAAATGGCCTGGAATCAGGGTGTCGATCTGTACGGTTACGATAACAACCGGTTCCTCATGGGGGCGGAATACGTTGCGAAAAGCAACCTGATCGAGTCGGGTACGACCTTTTACACCGTGCCCTACATCCGCTACAACAATGTAGACAACGTGAACCAGGCCGTGTTTTCGACTTCGGCTCAAGGTACGGCGCGCCCTTGCTGGGCGCTGGTTTACAACCACTACGTCAACCGCAAGGGCTTGGCCGCGCCTTATACGCAGAAGTTCGCGACGCTGGTCCAGCCTGAAGGTGGCGGAGGCAACTATGGACCGAACAGCGGCGGCTACGACCAACTAGGCTACGGAACGTTGACCTGCACGCTCGACGCGATCGGGAGCGGCGTGGCGCCGAGCGTGCTCGTCGCGATTGCGAGCGCAGGGCAGGTCATCCTGTCGTGGTGGGGCACCGCGTACGCGACGAGCTATAACGTCAAACGCGGCACCACGTCCGGCGGACCCTACACATCCATCGCGAGTGGTGTTACCGATCTGCTCAGTTATACGGACAGCGGTCTCGCGGCCGGGACCTATTACTACGTCGTGACCGCGGTGACACCGTCCGGTGAAACGGCTGCGTCAAACGAGGCCGTTGTGACCACTGCGGTGCAACTGCAGACCTACCTGGCATTCGACGAAAGCAGTGGCGCCAGTGCGGCGGATTCGAGCGGAAACGGACATTCCGGCACGCTGGTTGGCGGTGCGAGCCGGGCGGTTGGCAAGAAGGGCAATGCCGTGTCGCTCGACGGCAGCACGGGTTATGTCAGCCTGCCAGACAACATCGTGGCCGACGTGTCGGACTTTACGATCGCGGCGTGGGTGTATTGGAACGCGGCGAAGACCTGGGAGCGTGTATTTGACTTCGGTTCCGGCACGGGTCGCTACATGATGCTGACCCCGCGCGCCAATAGCGGGTTCGCACGCTTTGCCATCACGCTCAACGGTGGCGCGGGCGAGCAGGACATCAACGGCAATGTCGCCCTGCCGACCGGGCAGTGGGTGCACGTCGCGGTGACGTTATCGGGCAGCGTCGGTACGCTGTATCTGAATGGCGGGGAGATCGGCTCCAGCACGGCGATGTCGTTTTCACCGTTCCATCTGGAAAGCACCAGCCAGAACTGGATCGGACGATCGCAGTTCTCAGGCGATCCGTACTTCAACGGATTGATCGACGAGTTCCGCATCTACCGTAACGCGCTCAGTGCGGAACAGATCGCGGCATTGATTTCGGCGTAGTGACAGGCTGGCGGACGTCGGCGCCCTCTGAACGTGTCGGCATCCGCGCACCATTCGCGAACATATGCAGAACTGATTTCATATTGTGATTGCGGGTCCACGCATAACGCGAGGCCGCGGAAGCTGGCAACAATTTGGGCATCGTCCCTGACAATCAAGGATCTTTCGTAATGGGACATTCCCAGGACTTCCTGCAGCGATTCAGTGGGACAATCACGAGTCGTGACCGGGCCATAATGTTTCGTCAAAGACCAGTCACAGTCTGGTTGACAGGGTTATCCGGGGCGGGAAAATCGACCATCGCTTTCGAACTCGAACGGCAACTGGTGTCGTCAGGCCACGCGTGCTATGTCCTCGACGGTGACAACATCCGCCATGGATTGACATGTGATCTCGGCTTCGGCCACGTCGACCGGCGCGAGAATATCCGCAGGGTCGCACACGTAGCCCAATTGATGAACGACGCCGGCCTGATCGTCATTGCGGCGTTGATTTCGCCCTTGCGCGAAGATCGAGAAGCGGCGCGCAAGATCATTGAGCAGGACAAATTTGTCGAGACCTATGTTTGTACATCCGTCGACACGTGCGAGCGTCGCGACCCAAAAGGTCTGTATGCCAAGGCGCGTTCCGGGGAAATTGCTTCGTTTACGGGCGTGTCGGCACCCTATGAATCGCCGCAGAATCCTGATCTGCGAGTGGACACTGCGACATCGACCGTGGACGAATGCGTATCGGGCATTCTCGATTACTTGCGCAATACGAGTCTTGTGGATTCCCGATGGCCTGATGGTGTTCGGTCGAGAAAGTAAGATCGCGTGACGACGAATGCCAATTAACGGTGGCACAAACCGATAACGTCATGATGCCTCCGCCATGCGCGGTTGCCGGGGAACCAGTGTGAATCTGGCGGACGCGCGTCAAACGGAACGGCGCCCACCGGACCAGCTCATGCCGTCAGATGTGGCCCAAGCAGTGACAGGTCGGCACCGCCGAGGCGGTCGCTCGCGGTCTGCAACTGATGCCAGTATGGGTAAAGCAGAGGAGGCGCACTGACCTTGTCCAGCCGTGCGCGCTGATCTGCGCTCAGGGTGACGTTCGCCGCGCCGAGGTTGTCCTGCAACTGCGCCTCATTGCGTCCGCCGATGATGACCGAGGTGACGGCGGGTCGCGCCAGCGTCCACGCCAGCGTGACCTGTGCAGCGGACGCCTTATGCTCCTCGGCAATCTCAACAAGCGTGTCGACGATCGACCACAGACGTTCCTCGTCGCGAATCGGTGGCTCAGTCCAGCCGGCTAACTGGCGCGTGCCTTCCGCTGAGGCATTGCGGCGATGCTTGCCGGACAGCAGGCCGCCTGCAAGCGGACTCCAGACCAGAATGCCGAGCCCCTGGTCGAGCGCGATTGGCGCGAGTTCGTATTCGGCTTCGCGCGCTTCGAGCGTGTAGTGGATCTGCTGGCTGATGAAACGCGGCAGACGGTCACGTTCGCTCACATGCCGCGCCTTCATCAAGTGCCAGCCCGAGTAGTTCGAACAACCGACATACCGGATTTTGCCGTGCCGCACGAGCAGGTCGAGTGCTTCGAGCGTTTCCTCGAGCGGCGTCAGCCCGTCCCACTGATGGACCTGATATAGATCAATTACGTCGGTTTTGAGCCGCCGCAGGCTCGCCTCGCAGGCCTGGATCAAATGGTGCCGCGACAGGCCGCGATCGTTCGGGCCGTTGCCCATAGGGAAGCGGGCCTTCGTTGCGATCAGCACACCGCCCTTGCGCTTGCCGCCAAGTGCCTCGCCGACGATTTCTTCGGACGCGCCGTCCGAATAGACGTCCGCTGTATCGATCAGGTTGACGCCCGCGTCGATGCACATGTCGATCTGCCGGCGTGCTTCGTCAAGGCCGACCTCGCCGACCTTCGCGAATTTCCCCTTGCCGCCCATAGTCATGGTGCCCAGCGTGATGGTCGATACTTTGAGGCCTGAGCGGCCGAGTTGACGATATTCCAAGGTGAAACCCTCCTGTTATGTGGACAGTATCTTGAGCGTCTGGATGGCCCCAGGCCGGACGCACTGGGGTGGGTCGTGCCATGCAGTTTTTTTGCAGCAAATGCGTCAATGCCCTCGACAATAAAGTAGTTTGACTTATCGTTCCAACGGAAATATGTGATTAAATTGTGCGTTATTGGTGATGAATCTGATGGTGTCTTTAACGAGGCGGCAAGTGGACCTGAAACAACTTGAGCATTTCGTGGCGGTCGCCGAAGAACGGCATTTCACGCGCGCGTCGCGGCGCCTCAATCTCGTTCAGTCGGGGCTGTCGGCGTCGATTCGTTCGCTGGAGGAAGACCTTGGCGGGCCGTTGTTCATTCGCAGCACGCGGCGTGTCGACCTGACTCCGGCCGGCGAAGTGCTGTTCGACGAAGCGCGACGTGTGCTCGCGGCCGCGCGCGACGCGCGCCATGCCGTGACGCAGGTTCATGGGCTTGCGCGGGGCCGGCTCAGCATCGGTGCGATCCACAGTCTCGCGCCGTTCGTCGATCTGCCGGCTTCATTGGCGCTGTTCCGGGCCGCGTTCAGCGGGATCGATATCCAGCTGACGCTCGACGGCTCGCGCGCGCTGCTTGATCAGGTACGCGAAGGGCGCCTCGATCTCGCGTTCACGCAGCCGCCGGATGCGCTGTCCGACGATCTCGCCTTGCGGATGTTCGCGTGCGAAGGGATGGTCGTCGCCTGCGCGACGCGTCATCGACTTGCGGGTGCGAGTGAACTCACGTTGTCTGATCTCGGCGAAGAAACGTTCGCTGATCTGCGTCCGGACTGGAGCGTGCGGCGGCTTGTCGATCGCAGTTTTGCGGCTGCGGGGCTGCAGCGCTCAATCGCCTTCGAGGTCAACGACATACCCATGTTGCTCGAACTGGTAGCGGAGGGCCTGGCGATCGCGATGGTGCCGGAATCTGTCGCAGCAGAACGCGTTCGCGACACGCGTGGCACGCCGATCGCGACGGCAACATTTCGCGAAAGGGAGGAACCTTGCTGGGAGCTTGCGGCAGTCTTCAAGGGCAGCGCCAGCGAACCGGTCGCACCGATCGCGCGAGCCTTCCTTGATCTGCTCGGGTTGCCGGACGCGGCGGTCTGATGGAGCAGCCGTTGCTGCACCGGTGGCGGCAGAAGTTGGTTAAGTTCCGCACGGCGCAGTATGCTCACAGACTTGCAGCCGACCGCCGGTATCGAACAACCCTCAACGACTACGGAAGGACGCTGGGGGACTGCGTTCACCCAGAAAGCTAGTGCGCTCATCTGCTGATGAACGGACAAGAGGCATTGCCAACACCCATCACGCGATGGACTGCGATGCGGATGCGATGGTATCCCGCGCAGTGATCCGGAGATCAAGCGTTAGAAACCGAAGCCGCCTCCGTCGACGTTCAGCACCTGCCCGGTGATAAACCTCGCATCGTCCGATGCGAGGAACGCCAGTGCGCCGGTCAGGTCGTCAGGAAGCTCGGTACGCGGAATAAACTGGCGGGCGCACACGGCATTGAAGGCTTCGGCCGGCAGATTTGCCGCGCTGCCCGCGTGGCGTGTCAGACCCGGGGAAATTGCGTTGACGGTGATCCCATGCGCGCCGAGTTCGGCCGCGAGGGCACGCGTCAATCCGATTACCGCCATCTTGCTGCTGGCATACGCAGACATGCCCGGCGGCGGCCCCCAGACCGTGCTGGACGCCAGATTGATGATGCGTCCCCAGCGCCGCTCGGCCATGCCGACCGAGAACGCCTGAGCGAGCAGAAACGGCGCGTCGACGTTGACGGTCATGATCTGCCGCCACAGCGTGGCCGTAATCGACGCCAGCGGCGCCATCGGCATGAAGGCCGCGTTATTGACCAGCACGTCGACCTTGCCGACCTGTTCGAGGACCTGCGCCGCAAAGCGCTCGACATGAGCGGGATCGGCAAGATCGCAGGCGAACGTCGTAGCGCGAGCGCCGGCCGCGTTGATCTGCGAGGCCAGCGTGTCGCACGGTTCGCGGTCGGTCAAGACCAGTTCATGGCCGCTTGCCGCGAGGCGCAGCGCGAACGCCTCGCCCAGTCCGCCGGCTGCGCCTGTAACGACGGCCACGCGACCGTTGGGTTGATTCGATGTGGTCATTTCAATGTGTCTCCTGTCGACCTGAGTTGGCGCTTTAGCTGTCGATCAGAGTTCGCGCTCTAGTGCGTTACTCGGATCCCATGCAAAGCCGTATGTATTGTGAAAGCGTGGAAGGTCAAAGCGGTTCGCGCAGGGCTTGCTGAGCCTCGACCATCACGCGTGTGTGTTCTTCCCGCGAGCCACCGTCCTGCTCGATCTGCCCCATGCGGCCCGAGGCCGTGACCACCAGCCGTGCGCGGTCATAGTGGCGGCCCGCGTAAGCGATCAATGCGCCTTCTAGTGAATGGCGGCGCTGCAGTTCCTCAGCCAGCACGATGGCGCCCTCGACGGCGATCCCGGCGCCCGATGCCAGGTGCGGCGTGGTGGCGTGCACTGCGTCGCCGAGCAGCACGATACGCCCTTTGTGCCACGGCGCAGCGATCATATGACCGGCGAGCGGCCGGTACAGCACCCGGTGATTCCTGAGCGAACCGTCCAGCAACGCGGCGCGGAATTCTCCGATCGCTCCGCCGAACTCCTCCAGCAATCCCGCGAGCATCAACGGCCATTGTTCCGGCGCGATGAAGTCCGTTCCGTCGCGCTTGTCGAGCACGAACAGATAGCATTCGGTCGCGCTGATCGGGTTCATCCCCGCCTTGGTGGTCTTGCCCATGTAGATCGTCGAGTTCTCTCGCAGGCGCGGCACCACCGCGCGCCACGATCCCTGGCCGGTGAACTGCGGACCGGCTATGTCCGGCATCACAAGCTTGCGCACGGTTGAATTGACGCCGTCCGCGCCGATCACCAGATCGTAGCGGTCGCGACTGCCATCGGTGAAGAGGACGTCGACGCCGTCTTCATCCTGCGCGATATTTTTGAAACTCAAGCCAAGCCGGACGTTCGCGCCGGCATCCTGGGTGGCGTTGCCCAGGATATCGGCCAGCACCGTGCGCATGATGCCTGCGCCGCCCGGCAGATCGTCTGCGCCCACTGCGGGCGTGATCGGCACGCTGACGTTGACGTTGCCGTTCGCATCGCAGATATCGACGGCTGTCCAGGAGCCGCCGCGGCGCAATACCTCGTCGACCACGCCGACTTCGCGCAGGCTGCGTAGCGTTGGGCCGCTGATCGTGATGCCGGCGCCGTCCGGCGCCCATTGCGGATTGACTTCGACGAGATCGACGGCGATGCCCTGCCTGCGCAGCATGATCGCGGCACACATGCCGCCGATGCCGCCGCCAACGATCAGGACTTTCTTGACCAGTGCCATAGTATGTCTCTGTATGCGTGGTGGAATCGTCCGGTCAGGCGACCGAACCGCCGAGCTGTTCGGCCAGCCAGTCGGCAATCTGATTGCCGGCGTTCAATGGGTTGTCGAGCGAACTGTGTTCGACGCCGCCTTCGCGGGCCGTGAAAACAAACAGATCTTTCTTCGGACTATTGACGAGTTGCTCAAAGGTCTGATGCGCATACTTCAACGGGATCTGACGGTCGTTCTCGCCGTGCGTGACGAGAAAGGGCACGCGAATGCGGTCCAGCACGCCGTTCAGGTGCATGTGTTCGGCCCTGGCAAAGAACTGGTCCATATCCTGCACGCCGAATACCCACTGCACGTGTTTCCAGTAGTGAGGCACCGGATTTTCGCCTTCACGCTTCAGGCGGGCCTGCTGCACTTCGCGCCAGTCGTGGTTCGCGCCCCAGACTGCGCCGCACGCGAAGCGCGGTTCGAACGCCACCGCGCGCGGGCAGTAGTAGCCGCCCAGCGAGACGCCCAGTGCACCGATACGCTGCGGGTCGACTTCATGGTGCTGTTGCAGCCAGTCCACGATCGGTGTGGCCCAGACTTCGGTGTTATGCACGGCCGGCAGGTTGGCGAGGCGCAATGCCTCACCGGTGCCCGGCTGATCGACAAACAGCGCGGACAGCCCGCGCCGCGCGAACATCGTGCCCATCACGCTTTTCTGCAGCATCTCCTTGGTCGAATCTAGACCGTTCATCACGACCACGATCGGCGTGCGTTGTCCGGGCTGGAGACCTTCGGCGCGTACGTAGAGCGCGGACAGGTGCGTGTCACGATAAGGGATCTCCACGCGCACGCAATTTTCGCGGCTCAGCTTTCGGCCCTGCTCGAACAGTTCCAGCGAGCGCTTGTAGATCGCGAGGCGGGCCTCGAAACCATGTGCCTGCATTCGCTCGGCGATGCAGTAATAGAGACCGGCGCGGCCCAGCTTTTCGCCTGCAGACAGGGTGTGGCCGCGCGCCAGATCGTCGTCGGCTAGTGCGATCAGTTTGTCCGCGCCGCCTTTCCATGCTTCGTAGAAGGCCAGCGTGCCGGGGTCGTCGCCGGCGCGGGCCGCCTCCAGCAGGGGCGCACACATTGCATCCACCTCTCCGATGTTGCCGCCGTGGGTGAGGGCGATCATCGTCGAGAGGCTCCAGACGTAGTTGGTAGGGAAGTACTGGAACATGGTGTAGTCGTGTCAGGTATCAGTCGAAGATCGAAGGCAGCTTGGCGGGAATCCAGACCTTGCCGTTCTCAAGCCGTGCCGGCACCCTGGTGAGGTGCTGGCCGGCGCAGGGGCCGGCGAAGCAGTGGCCCGTGCGGATGTCGAAATGCGCCGAGTGCGCGTAACAGACGATGTGGCTTCCGTCGCCCGAGAGGAATCGGTCCTGCCGGTACTCCATCGGCCGATGCTCGTGCGGACAGTCGTTGAGCCAGACGAACACCTCGTCGCCTTGCCGCACGACGCATAACTGGTCATCGAGCCCCTGCCGCAGCAGGCCGCGCGAGCCGCCGTCAGGCAGATAGTCCAGCGCGCAGAGCACGCGTTCAGCGAACATCGTCATGGCGCTTTACTCGCCCGGCGCCCACTTGCCGCGAGCGTCGAACAGGAAAATCTGCGAATTGTCCGAGCCGGGATCGCAGGCGCGCGGCGTCCAGTTGTCGTCATGCAGGTCCATATCGGCGTCGAACTCGATGGTCGCGCCAAACGGGCTGTTGAAGTACCAGAAGTAGTTGCTGCCGAGAATGTGGCGGCCCGGCCCCCAGAAGCTCTTGTAGCCCTTTCTGACGAAGTTCCAGCCGTGCTGCAGCACTTCACTTGCCGAACCGAGGTGGAACGTGAAGTGGTTGCAGCCGATCATGTGATCGTTCTGACTTTCGATCATGAACAGCGTGTGGTGATCCTGTGTGCCGGCCGGGCGCATGAACGGACCCAGATGATTGAAGCGGTCGGTGACGATAAAGCCGAGGCGAGCGTAGAAGGCTTCGGCCTTCTGCGCGTCTTCGACGAAATAGACCACGTGCGAGAGCGTGCGCGGTTTGATCACGGCGTCGGGGTCGACGGCGCAGTCGTTGAGTGGGCGGCCGGGTGGCTGTCCCGGCACGTTGAAGCCGAGATAGCGCGCCTCGTACTTGTGGCGGCGCGTGACCATGAACGCGACGCCGAAGCCGGCGTCGTCGATGCAGTGCAGCGTGCCGTCGGCATCGACGCTAACCTCGCGGTCGGCTTCGAGGTTGGCCTTGATCGACGCGAGCGTATCGGCGTTGTCCACGCCATAGACGGTCTCGCGCAGGCTGGGTGTGGCGGCCTTCGGCGGCAACGGCGGCAGGCTTGGGTCATCGGCTGCGCGCATGATGAGGCCGGTGCCGTCGAGCGCGGTGAAGATGCCACCGCGCACCGGATCGTAGTCGACTTCGTCAAGGCCGTAGTCGAGCAGATACTGGCGCGCGCCGGCCATGTCGTCGATGCCGTCGATGCCGAAGACGAGGAATTCGAGTCCGACAATGTTCATGATGCCTCCCGCTGGGCCACCCCGAGGGAGGCATCGGCCCCCTCGGGGGGCAGCGAACGATAGTGAGCGTGGGGGTAGTTCATGAGTGGGTTCCTTTGTGATGTCTCAGCGTCAGGCGAACCGGTTAGTCCGCTTCAGTCCGCCATTGCTCGCGTAATGAGTTGATCGACGCTGCCGTCGTGGCGCAGTCCGAGACGCTCGGCTTCGGGCGTCAGCAGCGGCGGATAGGTTGCGAAGAGTCGCTCGATGAAGGGATCGGGCGCATAGGTCACGAGCGCTGTGCGGTCGGCGCCGAAGCGCGCGGCTAGCGCGTCGACGAGCTCGCCCACGGTCAGGCGCAGCACCGGCATCTGGTAGCTGCGGCGCGCGTTGAAGCGGTCGGGGTCGACCGTGGCCGCGTGCAGCAGGTTGTCGACGCAGGTGCTCACGGAAATCCACCAGGCCACGCCTTCGGCTGAAACCGGCACGGTGAGGGGAACACCCGCAGCCAGTTTCCAGAACAGCAGGCTCATGAACGCGGACATCATGCCCGTGCCATCGCCCGGTCGCGCGACGACTCCTGGCAGACGCAACGAGCAGCCCTGCACCCAGCCGAGTCGCGATGCGTCGGCGACGAGCGCTTCTCCCATCAGCTTGTGCGCGCCGTAGCTCAATGCCGGCGCGGGCAGGGTCTGTTCATCGACGGTCGCAGGCAAATGCTCGCCATAGACCGCTACGGTGCTGGCGAACACAAAACGTGGTGCGTGTGCCTGGCTGCGCAGATCTTCCAGCAACCCGAGTGTTGCATCGAGGTTGATCGAACGGCCGAGCGCGTAGTTCTTTTCCGCAGCGCCACCGGGGATGCTCGCAAGATGGAACACTGCATCGACAGGGGCCGCGTTGGCATTCGCGCGAACTGCAGCGTCGGCGATACTGCCAGGCAGTTGCACGACGCGTGAATCGGCGGGCGGGGCATCGAAGCCGACGTCCATCAACGTGAGCCGCGAGACAGGCTTTCCGCCGAGGCCCTCGGACAGCAGACGCCTGACCAGCACCCGCCCGACGAAGCCTTGCGCTCCGGTCACGACAACATGAGTCATTTGGCGCCTCCCTTGCGGAACGGCAGCGAGGCGAGGAACGCGAGACGCGACGCCCCAAGCATCTTCAGTCCAGCTCGCGCCGATGAGGCATCGAGACGGGCTTCCATCGGCATCGTGCCGAAGCTCTTGCCCTTGATGACGAGTTCGTCGCCGACCCGTTCGAGCGATTCGACGTGCATCAGTTCTTCATCGGCGGGGCCGCGCAGCACCATACCGGTCTTCTTCGCGGCCGCCACCGTAGCGGGCACGCCCGTGTCCTGCCGCGCGCCTGCCGCGACACTGCTGAAGTCCATGCCGAGCTGTTCGAACATCCTGATCGCCGTGGCGCGGCCCGCGCCGTAGACTCCGCCGCCGGGGTGCTGGAACGGGCCTGCGAGGTACAGGCGCTCCACGCCCGGCACCGTGAACTGGCCCAGATCCGGCGTCGGTCGATGCCCGGCACTCTGATAAAAATACGGCGCCACGCCGTGCAGATCGCCGCGCATCATGCTGTTCGGACTGGACCGTTCGAGATCCACCGGGCTGACGATGCTGCGGGCGACAATGTTCTCGCTCGTCAGGTTCGAGACGAACTTGCGATAGTGGGCGAGCGACAGATCGCCGATTTCTTCCTTGAATTCGTCCCAATGCTGACCTGCCCAGCGCTTGTCCTTCACGTTGTACGGCGCGAACGTGATGCCATGGAACATGCCGGCGCCAGCCGGTACGCGGGTCTTGTCACCGATGCTTTCGTCGCCGCCGGCGCACAGGCGCCGCTCGGTAATCAGGCCGCGCTTCAGGTCGTCGAAGTCGGCCAGCATCTCGTCGAGACTGTCGGTCGCCATGAACTCCAGCATCGTCGCGTAACCCACCTCTTCGCCGGCGTGGTAGCGCGCGTTCTCCTTCAGGTCGTAGTGGCTGACCATGATCGAGAAAGGCGCGAGCGTCGCCCGCTCGGCACGCTGCAAGACGGGCTCCGGCACGCCTTCGACAAACTTGCGGATCACATGCGGATGGATTGCGCCGATCACCGCATCCTTCGCGATGATCTGCTCGCCGCTCGCCAGTTGCACGCCCGTGGCACGGCCCGCGCTCGTGAGGATTTTCGCGACTTCGGCGTTGCAACGCACTTCGCCGCCATACGATTCGATACAGCGCACGAGCGATTCGGTCAGCTTGCCGCTACCGCCGACGGGCTGCGAGACCCCATAGGTGTGGATGATGCCGGGCATCAGCAGCACGCCCATGCCGGTGCCCAGTTCATTGGGCGCCTGCAGGTTCTCGCTGACGAGCCGCAGCAGGTGAATCTTGATCTTGTCGCTTTCATAGAGCTGGTTCACGAGGTCCAGGCAATCCCGGTTCATGTAATCCAGCATCAGCCGCCCTTCGTCGCTGCGGTCGAGCATCGCGACGAGTTCGCCGAGCGGCGGCGGGGGAGAGTAGAGCCCCGGCATGAAAACCTGCAGGATCTGCTGGCTCATCTTGACGAAGTTGCGATAGGTCTCCGCATCCTTCGGCGACACCTTGGCAAAGCATTCGCAGGTCTTGTCGATGTCCTTGTAAGTGAAGAGCGCCGACTGGTCCGGGAAGATCGTTGCGTGCGGCACGGGCGAGTAGTGGTAGTTCAAGCCGTGTTTCGAGAGCAGCCCCAGTTCGTCCTGGCGCAGCATCGGATTGCCCTGAATCATGATGTGCACGCTCGAGTGCTCGTCATGCCAGTAGCCTGGCGTGTTCAGCTCGCGTGTGCTGACGCCGCCGCCCGGCCACGCCTTGCGTTCGAGCACCAGCACTTTCTTGCCTGCTTTCGCGAGATACGCGGCGGCGACGAGGCCGTTATGGCCCGCGCCCATCGCGACGATGTCGTAAGTCTGGCTCATGTGCGTACTCCTGCCTGAACGGTCTGCACTGCCTGCACGAACCGATGATCGATCGCTCCGAATAGGGATTGGCCGTCGCGGTCCAGCATCTCGAAGCGCAGACGCTCGCCGAAGCGCAGCCACGGTGTTGACGACTCACCGGTTTCGATCGCTTCGATCGCGCGCTGTTCGGCGAGGCACGCGGACCCGGCGCTGCGGTAGTCGAGGTTCGAAAAAGTCCCTGAGCCGATAATCGTGCCGGCGCGCAGGTTACGGTTGTAAGTGATGTATTCGATCAGCTCGTGAAAGCCAAAACTCATTTCGCGGCCGTTCGGGTGACCGAAGGGTTCGCCGTTGCGCTGGACATTCATGTCGAGATGCACGCGTCCGTCCTGCCATGCATCGCCGAGCTCGTCCGGCGTGAGCGCAACGGGAGCAAAGGCCGTCGCCGGCTTCGCGAGAATGAAGCCGAAACCCATCCCGAGTTCGCGGAACAGATGCTTGCGCATGCTGACGTCGTTGAAGAGCACGAGTAGCCGGATGTGCGAAAGCGCGTCGTTTGCCCGCGTGCCGATCGGCGTGTCGCCGAGTACGACACCGACCTCTCCCTCGAAGTCGCAGTTATCCGCTTCGTTGGGGAACGGGTAATCGTCGTGCGGCCCGGCGAAATCGTCGCCCTGACGCTGGATCAGAATGGGAATCGAGGCGTCCGACTTCTTCTCGGGATGGTAAGCCTGCGTCATGATCCGGCCGTGGTTCAGGAAGGCCGAAGCGTCGATGAACTGATGGGTGCGGGGCAGCGGGGCAGTGCACGCGTACGGGTCGAAGCTGAACGCTTCGGGTGCGCGCCCGCCGTTCAACGCGTCGTACAGCGCAGCTAATGCAGGCTGGGTGCGCTCCCAGTCGTCCAGCGCGGTGCGCAGATTCGGTACAATGGCGCCAGCGCTGACCGCGAGACGCAGATCGCGCGACACGACGATTAGCACTCCGTCAGGATGTTTGCCTCTAAGCGATGCGAGTTTCATTGTGTCTGTCTCCTTTGTCGACCGGAGTTAGCGCTTTAGCGCTTAGTCCGGTCCCATGCAAAGCGGTCGACCGGAGTTAGCGCCTACTCTGGTCCCATAGCGCTTACTCCAGTCCCACGTGTTATCTAAGCGGACGGCCGCCGTCGACGGGCAGCACACATCCGGTGGTGAAGCGCAGGTCGCGTATCGCGGCGAGCACGGCGAACGCGATCTCTTCGGGCTGCGCCAGGCGGCCGAGCGGCGTGCGGCTCGCCTGCTCGTCGCGCCAGGCCTGGTCCATCGATTTGACGAATTCGGTATCGACCAGACCAGGCGAAACGGACACCACGCGGATCGCCGGCGAGAGTGCACGCGCGAGCGACTTCGTCAGGTTATCGAGCGCGGCTTTCGACGCGCAATAGATCACGTTGCTGCCCATCGCGGTCTGCGCGGCGATCGACGAGATGTTGACCACCACAGCGCCGCCTGGCAGGTCGCTGCATTTGAGCAGACGCGCCAACGCGCGCACCATCGCGAAGGGACCGCGCACGTTGGTGGCGAGGACATCGTCGATTAGCGCGTCATCCAGACCGTCGAGATCGTCGTGCGCGACGAAGCGGGTCGTGCCTGCACAGTTCACCAACACGTCGCAACGCCCGTAGCGAGACTCGATGTCGTCAGCGAGACGGGCTAGCGCGGCACTGTCGGTGACGGGCGCCGCTAGCGCGCAGTGCCCCGTTCCGGGTAGTTGTTCGACCAGCGCCTGGGCTGTGCCGGTCGAGCTGCGATAACCGGCGGCGACGCGAAAGCCCGCTTGCGCAAGCGCGTGGCAGATCTGCGCGCCAAGGCCGCCGGTTGCGCCGGTGACGACGGCGACCGGGTGTGCGTCGGGAGCGGTGGTCGGCATCATGTCAACCCTGCTTGCCGAGACGCCGCACGCGGATGTCGGCCTGTTCCTTGTGGCCGGAGAAGTGCTCGAGCGCACAGAGCCGCGAGCAGACTTCGCCGATCTTCACCGAGGCTTCATCGGTCAGGATGCGCTGGTAGCTATGCGTCTTGATGAACTTGCCGACCCACAGGCCCCCCGTGTAACGGCCCGCGCCCATCGTCGGCAGCGTATGGTTCGTGCCGATCACCTTGTCGCCGTACGAGACGTTGGTGCGGTGGCCGAGGAACAGCGCGCCGTAGTTGGTCATGCGATGCAGGAACCAGTCGGGGTCGCGCGTCATCACTTGCACGTGCTCGGAGCAAAGACGTTCGGCTTCCTGCAGCATTTCTTCGTCCGTTTCGCACAGAATGATTTCGCCATAGTCGCGCCATGCGACGCTGGCAACCGGCGCCGTGTCGAGGCGGGCCAGCACCGTTTCGATTGCGGCCGGCAACTCCGCGGCGATTTTTTTGCTCGTGGTGATGCAGTAGGCCGGCGAGGTCGGACCGTGTTCGGCTTGGCCGAGCAGATCGACGGCAACCAGTTCCGCGTCGACCGAGTCGTCGCAGATCACGAGTGTTTCGGTCGGGCCGGCAAACAGGTCGATGCCGACGCGGCCGTACAACTGACGCTTGGCCTCCGCGACAAACGCGTTGCCGGGGCCAACGATCATATCGACCGGCGCGATGTGTTCCGTACCGATCGCCATCGCTGCGACACCCTGCACGCCGCCCATCACATAGATCTCGTCGGCGCCCGCGAGCGCCATGGCGGCGATGATTTCCGGCGAAGGTTTGCCATCGAACGGCGGCGCGCAGGCGATCACGCGTTTTACGCCCGCGACTTTTGCTGTCAGCACGCTCATGTGCGCCGACGCGAGCAGCGGATACTTGCCACCGGGAATGTAACAACCCACTGAATTGACGGGGATGTTCTTGTGACCCAGCACGACCCCCGGCAGCGTTTCCACTTCGACATCGCGCAGCGACAGCAACTGGACCTGCGCGAAGCGGCGGATCTGAGCCTGCGCGAACTTGATGTCTTCAATGGCCTGCGGGCTAAGCGAATCGATGCAGGCCTGAATTTCCGCGTTGGTGAGGCGTAGCGACGGCGGATTCCATTTGTCGAAGCGTTCCGAATACTCACGTACGGCCGCTTCGCCGCGCTGTTCGATGTCAGCGATGATCTTTTCGACCGTCGCGCGCACTTGCGCCTGGTTGTCTGCTTTCACCTGGGCGCTCTGGCCGGCCTTGATGTAGTCGATCATGTCGGTTTCCCAATCAGTTTGGACGTAGAGGGGGGCGGCGTTGGCCGCGAGTTTTAGCTTGTTGCGCGGTTCGCGAACACGAGTTGATAGTGCGCGGCGCTGGGCGGCGCGGCAAAAAACGGCTGCAGCAGCGCGCGCCATTCGCCGAAACGAGGCGACTCGCGAAAGCCCTGCATATGATCTTCAACCGTATTCCAGTGGACCAGCAGCCGGTATTCGCAGCCATCCTCGATGCAGCGATGCAACGCATGATCGAGGTAGCCGGGCATGCTGGCGAGAATGGTTTGCGCGGTTGCGAATGCGGCTTCGAAGCCGGTATCGCTGCCGGGCGCGATGCGGAAATGGGCGAGTTCGAGAATCATGCGGCTCTCCAGTGCGCGAGCGGCAAGCCGGCCACCGGCGAGCGGAAGCTGGCGAGCGTCGTACCGGCGAGGCTGCCCAGATAGACCGTGCGTAGATCGGGTCCGCCGAACGTGATGCTCGCCATCATCGGCGCGAGTGTGCCTCGGCACGCCCCCATCAGTTCGGGGGTCGTGGTGCCTCGCGCGTAATGCGCTTCGTAATGGGCGAATGCTTCAGGGTTGCCGTCGTCGAGCAGCGTCAGTACTTCGCCTTCGGGCGTGAGCGCGATCAGCTTTTCGTTGAGGATCAGCGTGATCCATAGATTGCCGTACGCATCGAAAGCGAAGCCGTCAGGAAAACCACCCAGATCGTGCGGACCGTAGATTTCCCGGTTACTGAGCGAACCGTCTTCGGCGACGCGCAGCCGCGAAATGCGGCGTGCGTTTGTCTCCACGACGTAGAGCCATTCTTCGTTCGCGTCGAGCCGGATTTCGTTGGTGCCGACAAAGCCGTCCGCGACGATGCGAATGCCGTTGGCGTCGATCAGGCCGACGTAGCCGTCAGCGGTTTTTTCGTTGATCGAGCGGGTCCAGGGTACCTGGCGTGTCGTGACCGTGAACCAGATGCGCCCCTTCGAGTCGGTCAGGACGAAGTTGGTCTTGCCCAACGACGTGCCGTCGATGCGGTCGTACAGCGTGCGCGACGAGCCATCCCGCGTCATCAGTTCGATCGCATCGGTGCCGAAGTTCGCGATCACGATGTTGCCTTCGCGGTCGAATGCGAGTCCGTTGGGCAAAGTCTTGCCATTCACGAGCTGTTCGGCGTCGTTCGCGGCAGGCGCGCTAGCCGCATCGTTCTGCTGTGCGATCAGTGTCTGCGTGCCGTCGGCATCGATACGCATGACGCCGCCGCGGGCATCCGCAGTCCATAGCGTGCCGTCGGGCTCGGCGAGAATGCATTCGGGGCGCAGCAGATCGCGGCCGACCATGTGGATCGCGTCGCGGCTCACCTGCCAGCCGCGCAAGGGATTGGATGATGAAGTCATTGAAGAATGGCGTGTGATGGATTGATCCGGTTGAGGCGCAGCGCGGTGTGTTGTGCGTGTCGCATGAAGCCCGTTACGCAGCGCTGCGGTCAGCAGCAAACGGTTCGAGCAGCTCGATCAGGTTGCCGCACACATCGCGAATGAACGCGGTCGGATTGCCGTCGACCACCAGTTCGAACGCGATATCGGCACCCTGTGCGCGTAACGCGGCGACCGCTTGCGGGACACATGGCACCTCGAAGCACATGTGCTTGTTGCCGTGCGTGCGCAGATCCAGATTCGGGATGCGGCGCGTTTCCGGCAGGGGGGCCGCGCCCGGCACTTCGAAGATTTCGATCCGATAACTGTCACGGCGTACGAAAGCGATCTGCGCCGGAATCTTGTCGATCGTCATGCGCGATTCGAGTGAGAAGCCGAGCATGCGCCCGTACCAGTCAATCGCGGCGTCAAGGTCGGGCACGCTGATGCCGAAGTGATGAGGGCGCAGGACGGGCAAAAGCGGCACGTCGGCTTGCATTTGATCCGGTACGGCGGTGTATCCACTGTCGCGGGTTGGCGCGCTCTCAGGCAGCGTCACGGGCGCTGTTGTCATGGTTCGTGTCTCCGTATTGCTCGCGTCCGGCGCAGTGCCAGGCGGAATCTCGTTTGCATGGCCGTACTGTAGAGCGGTTTATTTGTCGAGACTATCAATTCCCAGTGGAAACACGCATTGATCGCATCGGATGATTGCGAGATACTGGCGACCATGAGACTGGGTCACTTCGACATGAATCTGCTGGTCGCGCTCGATGCGCTGCTCGATACGCGCAGCGTCACGCGCGCGAGCGAGCGTCTGCATATCGGTGCGTCCGCGACGAGCAGTGCGCTTGGGCGGCTGCGGGAATATTTCGGCGACGAACTGCTGATGCAGGTGGGGCGGCGCATGGAATTGACGCCGCTTGGGCGCAGCCTCGCACAACCGGTGCGGGAGATCCTGCTTACCGTGCAATCCACGGTGGTGGCGCGGCTCGAATTCGATCCCGCGCAGGCACGCCGCAACTTCGTGATCCGCGCCTCCGACTATCTGACCACGGTGCTGCTGATCGACGTGGTGCAGCGGCTGCAGCGCGAGGCGCCGGGCATTACGCTGCATATCGCCAACATGGCCGACGATGTGCCGGACCGGCTCGATCGCGGCGAAGTCGATTTCGTCATTTATCCGAGCGTGTCGGTCAATCCTGAGCACCCATCGCAGACGCTGTTCGAGGAGACATACAGTTGCGTCGTGTGGACCGGCAACACGCTCGTCGGCGAGACCCTGAGCCTCGAACAGTACCGGCAGATGGGTCACGTCGCGGCGACGTTCGGCGACAGCCGCAGCGTCAGCTTCGAAAGCCTTGTGATGGCCAATCTCGGTGTGTCGCGCTCGATCGAGGTGACCACCACCAATTTCAATACCTTGCCCCAGCTCGTCATCGGCACGACGCGCATTGCGACGGTCCATACGCGGCTTGCGCAGATCTACGCGCATTACCTTCCCTTACGGCTGTTGCCGCCGCCAATGGATTTTCCGCCGCTGGTCGAGGTGATGCAGTGGCATGCGATCAACAACAGCGATCCCGCCCATGTCTGGATGCGTCGCGTGCTGCTGGAGCAGGCGCAGATGCGCTCGGGCGTACCCGCCGTCAGCCTCACGTGATGCCAACCTGCGCTGCGTTCGTTTGACGCAGTCAAATGGTCCTGTCAACGCAATCTGATTGTGTCGTACGTTGTCTGCCGGAATCATTCGTCTCACACAAACGGGAACCTTGTCTTGTTGTTCAGGCGGCGCTGCACGCCGCAGGTTGAACGGCCGGGGTATACCCCTTCATAAACGGAGACGAACTCATGCATGTGCAGAACAACCGGCGCGATGCCGCGCTGGCCCCCCGCGAAGCAACCTTCTTTCATGCGCTGATTCTGCTAAGCACGGTGATCTGCGGAACACTCGCGCCGACCGTGATCGGACCTGTGCTTCCCGCAATGCAGCGGCATTTCGCGAGCGTACCGGGAATCGAAACCCTGGTTCCGGTCGTCGTCACGATGCCGATGCTGATACTCGGCGCGCTGGCGATGGCGATCGGCGCCGTCAGCGACCGGGTTGGCCGCAAGCGCGTGCTGGTCAGCGCGCTTGTTCTTTACGCTGTGGCGGGCACTGCGCCGCTTTACCTCGATTCGATCTACGCGATTCTTGCGAGCCGTGCGCTCGTCGGGTTTGCCGAGGCGGCGGTAATGACCATCAGCACCTCGTTCATCGGCGACTATTTCAGCGGGACGCAGCGCGATCGCTATGCGTCGCTGCAGATCACGGTGGCGTCGACATCGGCGTTCATCTTCAACCTGATGGGCGGCGCACTCGGCGCATACGGCTGGCGTATGCCGTTCACGGCGTACGCGTTGCCGTTGCTGCTGGCGCCACTCGTGCAGATATTCATCTGGGAAACGCGCAGCGCGGCAGGCACGCCAGTAGCGGGCGGTCACGCTGCTTCCGACGAACCGGTATTCAATCCGTTGCTGCTCACGCGGATCTGCGCGGTCGCGTTCGCTGTCGGTCTTGTCTTCATGGTGGTGCCGGTTCACTTGTCGTTCATGCTGGTCGATCTCGGGGTTCGTTCGACCAATGAGATCGGCCTCGCCTATGCGCTGAACAGCGTGGGTATCATTGCCGGTACGCTGGCGTTCGGATGGTTCCTTGCGAGCCGGCTCGCGGTGCTGCAACAGCTCGCGATCGGCACGCTGGTCTGCGGCCTCGGCTTCCTGATCATGGGCGTGGCGCACGATTTCACGTTGCTCACGCTCGGCGGCGCGATCAACGGCGTGGGCTGTGGCGTTGTCCTGCCCGCGCTGGTCAGCTGGGGTCTGCGTTCGCTGCCCTTTGCACGCCGCGGATTTGGCACCGGAGCATTCACCGCGAGCCAGTTCATCGGCTACTTCTGCAGTCCGCTGATCGTGATGCCGCTGGTCGGTCACTGGGGCTCGCGCTTCTCGGTCGTTGAAGGCTGGGGCATAGGGCTCCTTCTCATCGCCGCGCTCGCATTCGCCGGGGCGCTGCGCACACACCGGCTGAAGCTCAGCTGATCCGTCTCGAGGCTCCTCATGAAATCTGTTTTCAAACATGCACGCCCGGTGCAGGAAGGCCAGCGCCTGCAAGGCAAGGTGGCGCTGGTCACCGGGATCGGCAGCGGCATCGGAAAAACGTGTGCGTTGCTGTTCGCTGCACAGGGCGCACACGTCGTCGGCTGCGATATCGACGTATCAGCGGCAGAACAAACGGTCAAGGAAGCCGGCGCGCGTGGTCTTTCGCTCGACAGCCTGCATCCGTGCGACCTGACCGATCCGACCGGGGCAGCGCGCCTGGTCGAGTTTGCGCTGGCGCGGCACGATGGTTTCGACGTGGTCGTCAACGCGGCAGCGTTTGGCGCGTTCGCGTGGCTGCAGGACATGGACTACGAGACGCAATGGCGCAGAACGCTCACCGGCGAACTCGACATCGTATTCCTGCTGTGCAAGGCGGCGTGGCCAGCGCTGATTGCGCGCGGCGGCGGGGCGGTCATTAACTTCGCTTCGGCCAACGCGACTGTCGCTCTTGCGGGATCGCCTGCGCTTGCGCATTGCGCGGGTAAGGGTGGTGTGCTCGCGATGACCCGCCAGCTCGCGATGGAGGGCGGTCCACACGGTATTCGTGTCAACAGCATCTCGCCCGGGCTGGTAGAGACCGCCGCGACTCGCGCGCACATGCTGCGTCAGCCGGAATTTCTTGAGCGTGCACTTGCCAAGTCGATGACCGGGCGGATTGGTCAACCGGAAGACATCGCATGGTGCGCGGTGTTCCTCGCATCGGACGAAGCGAGCTGGATAACAGCCGCTGACTTTTCTGTCGACGGTGGCGCTACGGCCTGGTAGCGCTCCCCCGCAAAGCTTTCCATTTTAAGAGCCAGACCGCGCCTTCAACGGCGTGGGTGGCCGCGTGCTGCCATAAAAAAATCAAGGAGATGAAAATGAGATCGAACAGGTTTGGAATTTGGCCCAGCGGGACACCGGCTTCGTGGCACATTTCGGCCATCGCATTGGCGACCGTGCTGGCGAGCAGCGCAGCCGTCGCGCAGACAGCTACGGATTCGCCGAGCACGGTCGAGGTCGCCGGGCCTAAAGAAGGGGCCGCGAAAGGCGTGCCTAACAATGGCGTGCGCAAGTCGGGCCGGGTCGCCCGGGATTCAACGAAAGAGAAGCTGGCACGCAACAGGACCGGTACGTCGGCATCTGGAACGCACGGTCGAGATACGGACGCCAACAGAGAGGCCACTACTGCCCATCTGATGGTTGCATCCTCAACAGCCGGAAGCCGTGAAACACCCTTGGTTCTGTCCGAAGATGGCGGCGTCAACAACCCGGCGCCATACAACAGTGAGGGTGTCCCGACCGTAAAGGGACCGAGGCCCGCGTCCGCCTCGAACGGTCCCTTTGCAACCCTTGGAGACTCTCTGGCTGAGCACGGGATCAATTACCAGGGGATTTTCCTGGCTGCTACATTTAATAACCTGAGTACTGGCGTAGCGCCTGGCCACTTCGGCGCCCAGGGGATCTTCATTAATGGCGTGGATCTGGACCTCGACAAGATTGCAAGCGTGAAGGAGGCGAAAATCCATATCGAGGGTGTGATTTTTCCCTTCACGTACCCAACGAAGAACATGGTCAACTTTGGTACGTTTTCCAGCAGCTATTTGGGATCGGATCAATTTCCGTCGCATTCGACCGGAGCACCCTGGCTCTCATTGCTTACCTACGAACAGACGGTTTTCAACGATCGCCTCAATTTCGAATTCGGGAAAACCAATCTGCTGCGGTACTTTTTCGCTCCAAATTGCGGGCTGGATTTCGAGTGTACCGATTCGCTGGTCAAATGGGATAGCGGCGTTCCGGACGCGAGCCTTGGGACGTTGGGGGGGCGAGTTAAATATAACGTAACGCCACAAATCTGGTTCGAGGGCGGGGTTCAACAGCTTCGCAACTATACCGATCAGATAAAGGCAAATGGCTGGGATATCTTTTCGACTGATGGCGGTCAGGGCGCGTTCATGGTTGGCGGGGCCGGTTACCACACCGACTTCACGACGTCTGCCCATCCGTCGGACTATCACCTCGATTATTACTATGCGAACACGAAGGTGACCGATCCTTATTACCTTACGTCTCATCAGGGTAGTTCAGGTGTCATCTTCAAGATGCAGCAAACGATTTGGTCGGAAACCGGCACAACGGTCTCCTCACCGGCTGATATCCCTCGCAGTCTTGCGTTCTTTTCGTCGGTTGAGCGATCGTTCGACGCTGCCCGTCCAATCGGCTGGGGTCTCACCGCTGGGTTGACCTTAACAAAACCGTTCAATTACAGGTCGAGCTGGTTCGGCGTCGACCAGATAAATGTCAAAGCGATGTATGACCGAATCAACAAGTCGACTTTGCTGGCTCAGCGGGATACGCGAATGCTGGCGGGTGGCAGTGCTGAAATGACGTCGCCCAATGAATATCGCTTTGAGTTGAGCAGCACGTTCAGCTTGACCCGGTATGCAAAGCTGGAGCCAGTGGTCGAATACATCCTCAATCCAGATAGCGCATTTGCGTTTGGCTATCCAAATGTGCCAAGAAGTGGTTGGCTTGCGGGGGTGACCCTGGCGATCACAATTGGCAACACTCATCTGTAATCAACCGCTTTTCATGAGCGGAAAATGCAGTTGTTAATGCGGCCGCTTTGCGACGAATTGAACGCAAAAAATTTCCGTCCCTTCGGCGGACCAATTTATGGAGACTTTGCTGTGAAAAGAAAAACCCGATTCATTGCATCACTCGCCAGCACGCTGGCTGCCGCTCTTTTTTCGCAGTACGCGGCGGCAACCACCACATGCGACAGAGCCTGTCTTACCCATGTCGCAGACGGACTACTCGGCTCGATGGTCGCGCATGATCCATCGGCGCTTCCCCTGTCTACCGGATACAAAGCGACTGAAAATGCCGTACCGGCTGCCCTGAGTATGATGACCATCTGGCGTACGGCGACTGGCATCAAGCACAAATACTATGTAATCGACCCAAAGTCGGAGCAGCTATTTCTGGTTGTCACCATTAGCGAAGGAGCGGGTAACGCTCTACTATTCGGACGACTCAAGGTTCGCGATCAGAGCATATCGGAAATTGAACTTTACACCGATCGATCGCGTAGCGATGGTGGTTTCCAGTTCGACGCGGATGGTCTTGGCAAGCTCCCTGACGCGTGGACGATCGACCTCGCGCCGCAGCGACGGGCATCCCGGGCCCAACTCATTTCGGCGGGACGCAGTATCTTCGACACCGACCCTGCGCTTACGAGTCCACCATTCGCGGCGAGTTGCGTCATGATGGAAAACGGAAAGGTAGTCGCAGAAAATCCCGACGTTCTGAAGGAGGTCATGCCGCCGCCCGATAAGTCACAACCGTCGCTCCCACCGCTGCATCAGAATGCGGACGGAACCGTCTCGATTCCTTGCGGATCGCCGCCTTTTCGCCCCACCGACAGACACGCACGCACGGATATCGTTGATGAGGAACAAAGCGTCGTGGTCAGCCTCGCAACTGTCCCCGGGGTTGTCGAACCCTATGTGATCACGAAACCAACCGAATCGGCCTTCGTGCCGGATGCAATGCTGAAACCTTATGTCGATATGCTGACAAAACAGCAAGCATCTGGGCGATTCGTCCTGGCGGCGCTGAAACCGACGCGTGCGTCCGTGACGGTTGCACAGATGCACAGGATCTATGACGGCAAAGTACAGGGCATGCACCTGCTTGAAAAACTGGGGCCGCCGGAAGCCATGTCGCCGTGGGTCGAAAAATAAATAGATGTCGTCGTGCCACATTACTACGAGCTTTGTGGGCGTGTGGCACGGACCCGAGGAGCACTGGCGGAGTGCATCCGGTCGCGCTAACGGCTCAAAGTAAGTTGGGAGGTTGGTGGATGTCGAGGGTTGTCCGAGTAGTCGAGCCGCGGATGATTGCCGCAAGAGGGCAATACAGGTCTCGAAACGCGGGCAGACTGACGTGGTGTACGTGCTGCCGCTCTGAAAGGGCTCTGTATTCTGAATCGAAGGTGACTCACACGGCATTCGCATGAACAGCACTTCGCCTGCGCTCTTCGAAACAGCCGCCACTCGCGCATGCAGGCACGGCCAGAATTTCTGGAGCAGGCACTCGGCAAGATGATGATCAGGCGCATCGGCCAGTACGAAGACGTTGCTTGGTGCGCGTTTTTTTTGCCTCCGATGAGGCGATCTGGATTCAACCTTGCACGTAATCGTCGTCGAGGTAGCGCGCAAGGCAACGGCGTACATAGGCGTGTGCGTCATCGCGATCGGAACGACGATGCCAGGCTACGTACACGCGCAAACTCAGGCTATCGTCGCCGAACGGCTCGACGGCGAGTTGCGCGCTCTGCGGAAATGAGCGGGCGACAAGCGCCGGCAGGATCGCGACCAACGGTCGTGCCGCCACCATGCGCGCCACCGACGCTGCCCCCGCGCACCCGGCGGCGATCCGACGCGTGAGGCCGTGACGCTCGAAATAGCCATCTACAACAATATTCCGCGCCGGTTCATAGCTAACCTTAAGATGCGGCAGCAAAGCAATGCACTCAAGCTTCAACGGCCGCGCTCCATTGATTAGCCGTGGATCGTAGACCTGTACGAATGATGTCTCGCACGCGAGCACCGCCACGTGCCACGGCTTGAATTCGGCATCGCCGATCGCTATGGCGAGATCGATCTGCCCAGCATCCAGTGCGTCAAGCGTCTCACCAAGCGGCAACGGCGTGACGAAGATTTCAATGTCCGGTGCCACGTCGAAAAGATGTTCCATCAGAGGCGGCATCACCATCCTCTCGATCTGTTCGGGCACGGAAACCACTAGCCGGGAATGCGCATGTCGCAGGTCGAATGGCTGCGCGGTAATGAGCACCCGCTCCGCACCTTCGATCCATTCATAGATCATCGGCTTGAGTCGCATCGCGAAAGCCGTAGGCACCATCCGTGGTCCCGCCCTGACGAAGAGTTCGTCGCGAAAGACTTCTCGCAAACGACTGAGCGCATGGCTCGCCGCGGATTGACTGATGGCGAGCCGGTCCGCCGTGCGCGTCACGTTACCGTCTTCCGCAAAAAGTGCGTCGAGCGTGACCAGCAGATTCAGATCGCAGCGCCTGAAGCGGCGGTGAAATGCCGCTGGACGCGGCGCATCGATATGGCTCATGGCGCTTATTCGGGGTATTCATTTGTCTTGCGGGCGTACTGCTCGCACACTGCATATATGCGGGCGCCAGAGAATCGGAGATCGCCCATCCACTCGAACCGATACTGGAGCATGCACAGTGAACAAGATCTTGACCGTCACGCTGACGGTTGCCCTAGTTACCGCGACTGCTCCCCTAATGGCGCAGGTCGAAATTCAGGTACCTAGCCGTCAGCAGGTTCGCGACGAATTGGTCAATCTTGAGAGGCATGGTTACAGCCCACAGTCCTATTACTGGCGCGAAAGCCTCGCCGCAGCGGAGCACCAGATCGAAGAGGAGAACCGTCAAAGACAGAAAGATCTCGCGATAACCAGCGTGCGTAAATGATTGAACGATGAAAGCGGGCGCGGCACGCGCGTCCCGCGGCGTTCGTTATTGCTTGATACCCTCGACCTGAATTTGAAGCTTCGTCACCGTACTAAAGCCATACTTCTTGCCCCAATCCATGCCGAAGTTGCCAGGTTTCGGCGTTATTGGCTGGTGTTGACGATGTGGAACTGGACCTTGACCGTGTCGGAGACCACGGACGAGTCGGCCCACTCACCGGTTCCGAGTTTGAACTGCGAACGACGGATCGGTAACGTTCCGTCGAACACTTCATCGTTACCTTGGTGCGAGAAGGTCACCCGCACGACGACGTTGACCATCGCACCCTTGACCGTCAGTTGCCCGGCGACGTCGACAGCATTCTTGCCCGCACCCTTGACGCTGGTGGACCGAAACGTTGCTCGTGGATAAACAGCCGATTCGAACCATTCCTTGTTGCGAGCCTCCGAGTTGAAGCTGTCGTCGCCGAGGTCGTAACTCGCGGTGTTGACGTCGATTGACGCGGCTGCCGCTTCCGGATGCGCCGGATCGAACGCGATGTTCGCATCGAACCTCCTGAACCTGCCGTCCACCGGCACATTCATCTGTGTCAGCGTCGCCGTCACCGAACTGCGCGCGATATCGACATGGGCCTGAGCAGCAACGCTGCCGACACCACAGCATGTAGCGACCGCTATATGAGGAAGCAATGCCTTGAGCATCGATAGATTTCAAAAAATGAAGAAAGCAGGTGATAGCATCACCCGGCGCTATTTCTCAAATGGCAACATGCGAGTCAACAGGCGGTCGCGATCTATGAAGTGATGCTTCAATGCCGCTAGCACATGCATCGCGATGGGCGCGAGCAGCATGTAATTCAGGTAGATGTGTGTGTATCTGAATAGCGGGCGCAGTACCGGGTCCGGTCCGATGATGCGCGGCAGCGGAATCAAGCCGAGATAGACCACCTGTATGTTCGCCGCGGAGCTATATAGATAGCCCGACACCGGTATTGCGAACATCAGCGCGTATAGCATCCAATGGGTCGCCTCCGCGGCGACGCGTTGCCAATGCGTGGTGGATTGCGGTAATGGTGGCGCGGTATGCAGCGTTCGCCAAACCAGTCGGACGACAGCGAGAACGAGCACGGTACAGCCAATCCATTTGTGCCATGAAAAGTAGCGCAGCTTGGTTGGCGTGAAACCTGGAATGTCGGTCATGAACCAGCCAATTACAAAGCCACCGATCATCAAAGTCGCGACGACCCAGTGGAGCGTCATCGCAGTTCGGGTGTATTTCCAAGCGGGTAGAGACGGGAAAGCGTGCTGCATGGGGTCCTCGGCGTGAGCGCATTGCGCGAATTAGGTAGGGATCGTCTGACGCGTCGTGATCGCGAGGCCGCGGGCGATCAGTGGCGAGAAGCCACCGCCAAAGCACCAGCCATTGACTATCGCAATGGGTCGGCTTCGCGTACATGCACAAAAGCTGCCACTGCCGCCGGCATGCGTCACGCCGGATCTTTTCCTGCAGCACCTCTGGACCGGCGTCGACCTCGCGGAAATAATCCTTCAAGCCCATACCGCCGGTCCGTGCGTCGCCTTCGTCGGCCAGGGCTAGCACGGCCGCTTCGCGATCGAGTTCGATCGCATCCAGCACTTCGATCGTTTCCGCGTTGAGCGTCGGACTCATAGCGTTGCGCTTTTCCGGACGATTGAGCGCGACGCACGCAATGCTGTCCTCGACCTCGACTTCGACTTCGACCCTCAAGGTTTCCGGCATCCTTCGTATGCCATTCATTCTCTCCAGAAAAATCGCCCCAGGGTAGGGCGCGTGTTATCGATCTAGTGTCAAGTAACTCGACACTACAGATCTGCATCCGCAACCTCTGCTCGGCCTGGCGCGCATCAGAACTTCGTCCGTATGCCAACGCCCAGCGTATCGCCGGTCGATTTCCCGGTCAGGTGATCGGACAGATAGGCGGCGTACACGTCGGTACGCTTTGAAAGCGGATAGTCATAGCCGACCGCCCACGTCTTGCGCACCACGCCGTCGACCGGGCCGTTGCTCTTCGAGTAGGCATACGAACCGAGAATCGAGCCGACACCAAGCGGAATCGAAAAACCGGCCTGTCCCCTGTTGACGATGACTGTGCCGTTGTTCGTCCTGTCATTGGTGCGCAGATATTGCGCGTATAGCTTGACCAGCCTGAAGTCATAAGTTGCGGCGAGCTCGCTTGTACTCTGGCTGCTCAGGCCCGGCACGCCGGCAAGCGCAGTGCTGATGTCGCCGGCCGCGAAGCTGTAGTTTTCGTACTGGTAGACGCCCGTTGCTGCGAACGGTCCATGAAAGTAGAAGAATTGGGCACTCCATTTACGTTGCCCTGCAGCTCCAGCCGAATTGCCAAACGAATACATTGCCGCGCCGGAGAGCCCGCCAAACCGCGGGGTGCTGTACTGGACCGCATTGTTCCAGCCTGTATCGCCGATTACGCTCTGGCCGCCGAGACCCAGATAGGTTTGCAGCACCACAGGCGAAAACGTAAATGAATCGACAAAGGGGTTGAACAGGATCGTCGAGATGAAGAGGTTAGTACTTTGGCGACCCGCGGTGAATGTGCCATATGGCGATTCAATGCCGACATACGCGTTTCGTGAGAAGAAGACATCATTCGGGAAGCGGCCGATCTGCCCGTTTTGCGGCTGGAAGAAGCCTTCCAGCGCGAAAATGGCCTTCGTGTCCGCACCGAGATCCTCAGCGCCTTTCATGCCGAAATAGGACGTGGATAAGCCGCCGCTTGATTCCTGCCACGCCGTTCGACCGCCAATGGACTTTGTCGCTCCGGCAAAAACGTCGATTTGCCCGTACAGGCTGACGCTGGTTTGTGCAAGGCATGGACTGCCGAGCATGGCGCAGGCAATCCACAGTGGGTAAGCATTTTTTCCTCCTGGAATATGCATGTTCTCCTCCATTTATATAATTAGATATCCGAAATAATAAATATCAACGAAGCAGGATGACGAAAGACTGCTTCACCAGTCGCCAGGTTGGGTTTCGTTGCGCCGGATTCGCTTCTGTCAGGCAGCGTCCGTCTGAATATGGCCCACGATGCCGCGGCGCCGCGACGGTGTCGGCGCAATCAGTCCGAAGGCGGTAAAGGCAATCGATACGATGCCGAGGTAAGGCAGCCCCGCGTCAAACCCGTAGCTGGCAACAATTCGGCCGAATCCAAGCGGCACCGCAAAGCCTCCAACCGCCGCAAGCGAGAGCATCAGACCGGAGGCCGCGGGCACGTCATGCAGCGGGATACGGTCGGGATACATCGCAGGCACGCTGAACCACGGTGTGAGTCCGATCATAGTGATCAACCCGATCGCTGCGGCAGCAAGATGCAACGATCCCCCGTCGAGACGAGGCAGCATCACGGTCACGATTCCACTCACGACGAACGCGCCGCAGATAAGCAGCTTGATCCGGCCGAAGCGGTCCGACAACCAGCCGCCCAACATCGCAGCCGGAATGCCGCTCAGCAACAGCAATGCACTAAGGCGTCCGCCTTCGGTCGGTGAGAAGCGCAGGACGCGCTCCGCGTAGATCGGCAGGAACTGCGCAAGGGTAAAGAACGAGCCGTACGAGCCGACGATACTCAGTCCCCACCACCAGAGCGCCCCATTGCACAGCACGCGGCGAACGGCACGTGTATCAAGGTGACCGCCGTCGAGCGTCGCCGCAGCCGCGCGCGGAACGATCGGTGCGATCCAGGCGAGTAGCAGTACCCCAAATCCGATGAACCCAGCGATGACAATAGCGGTATGCCAGCCAACGGCTGTCACAACCATTGACCACAGGAACAGTCCCGTCGCCGCACCGAGCGCGAAGGCGACGCCAGTTGTCAGTCCCATCGCGAACGACAATTCGCGGTCGCGGAACCAGGCGCTGACGAGTCCCACCACCGCACCAAGACAGCAGGCCCCACCGGCACCTGCGATCAGTCGGGTGACCAGCATCGCCGGATACGACGACACCAGCGCGCCACTGAGCGATGCGCAAGCTTCGAGCGCAATGCCGATGAGCAGCGCGCAGCGCATGCCGAATCGGGCGGACAGCCAACCCGCCGGCAGATGGCAAATACCGTACCCCCCGACAAACGCTGCAACGAGCGCCGCGACCTGCGGAATCGATAGTCCGTATTCGTGCGCGATCGCCGGAAAAGCCGGAACGACGCAGAACCAGTTGAGGGTGAACTGAAAGACGCCAAGGCAAAGCACCGCGAGTGCAATCCAACGATTGTTCATGATCCGCTTCCTTAATGTTCGTCCGGATGCGCAACGACCCGGTTGCGTAACACGCCGATTTTTTCGACTTCGATCTCGATCATGTCGCCGTCCTTGATCCACCGGTTCAGCTCGAGACCACTGCCGCTGCCGACCGTGCCCGATCCGAGGAATTCGCCAACATGCAAAGTTTCGTCCGCAGACACGTGTTCGATCATTCGTTCGAAGCTATAACGCATGTCTTTTGTCGATCCATGCGACCACTGCTCGCCATTCACGCGCACTGTGACGGTCAGATCATAGGGATCCTCAATTTCATCGGCAGTCACGATCCATGGGCCCATCGCATTGCCGGTATCGAAGTCCTTACCTTTTGCCGGGCCGAACGGTCCTTCCATCTCGTGTTCCTGAAGATCGCGTGCCGAAAAATCGTTGAAGATCGTAAAACCGAATATGTGCTGGCGCGCGTTGCGGCTATCGATATCCCGTCCGGTGCGCCCGATATACACCCCCAGTTCTGCTTCATAGTCCAGCAGCCTGGCGCGCCGCGGCCAGCGCACGTCGTGCTCATGACCGATCACGTTGAGGCGGTTGGCCTTGTAGTAGATCGGCTGTTCGTAATACACCGGTGGCAATACGATGTCTTGTGGCTCCGGCAGGGCAACCTGGTCGCCGCCGCGTCGATCCGCGCGCAGGCGGGCAATCGCTGCCCCGGCCTGTTGCATATGCAGGTCAAAGGTCGAGAAGTCCCGAATCTGTTCCGGTATCGGGACGGGCGCAAGAAGCCGTACCGAATCGAAGGTGTACACGAATGGCTCGTCGCCGTGCGCGCGCGCCATTAACTCGAAGGCGGCGTCAAGCGCGCGCGGGCCGCTGCGCATCAACGCCAGCATGTCGGCGAAGGCCGGCAGGACTGTGCCGTGATGCGCGAGAAACGCATCGGACAGCCCGACCACACGCTGTTGGGCCGGCAACACGACGCCGATGCGCGCAACATGGTCACGGGTCTCGAAGGTGGCGAGTTTCACGAGCAGGACTCCGGGTCGATGATGGCGACTGCACGCGTGAAGCCGGCGGACGCGCCCTTGATCTTGTAGGGGAAACAGCAGACCGTGAAGCCGAACGGCGGCAGCAGATCCAGGTTGGTCAGTTTCTCGAGTTGGCCGTAGCCGATCTCTCTGCCTGCCTTGTGGCCCTCCCAGATAATCGACGGATCGCCGCTCCGGAGGTATTCCTCACGGGTATAACGGAATGGCGCATCCCAGCTCCACGCGTCCGTGCCGACCACACGCACGCCGCGCTCAAGCAGGTAAAGGGTCGCGGCACGTCCCATTCCGCAGCCGCTGTCCACATAGGCGGGCGTGCCGTACGCGCGGGCGGCGGCGGTGTTGACCAGCACGATGTCACGCGGCTTGAGGACGTGTCCGATTCGGGCCAATTCCGCCTCGACTTCATCTGCGCGCACAACATGTCCATCCGGCCGCGCGCGAAAGTCCAGCTTCACGCCGGGTGCCATGCACCAGTCAAGCGGCAGTTCGTCGATGCCGATCGCGCGTTCGCCACGGTTCATGGTCGACGCATAGTGCAGCGGCGCATCCATGTGGGTGCCACTATGCGTGTGCAGGATCAGGTCTTCGACCGCCCATCCCTCACCATCGGGCAGTTCGTTCGGTGAAAGGCCGGGGAACATCGCGGCGATCTGCTCAGCGCCGCGGTGGTGATCGGTGTAGTGGATTTGTGGACGCAGGCCTGGCGGATCGGCCGGCACGTCGTTCTCCAGCGCGACCGACAGGTCGATAAAGCGTAAATGCTCGGTGTTCATGGAACTCCTCCTATGGTCCGCATAGTGGATGACGTGTGTCGGCCTTTCCATCGGTAAATACCATTATTATCGATAAAATAGACTTTATTGACAAAAAGAAGGTCGTAGCGCAGGATCACGCTATCCATCTCAAGCATGTCCCACCCATGGAAATACTCGTCAAGGAAACGCTGACCGAGGCAATTCTCGAGCGTCTCGTCGAAGACATCGTGTCCGGCGTGCTGCCGCCTGAGCACAACCTGCGCATCGAGCAATTGAAGGAGCAGTACGGCATCGGTGCTTCGCCATTGCGCGAGGCACTCGCGCGGCTGACCTCGCTGGGTTTCGTGACCAATGAGACGCGGCGCGGCTTCCGTGTCGCGCCCCTGTCGCAAGCCGACCTTTCAGACCTGACTCGCATGCGTCAGTTGGTCGAGACGGAGGCGCTGCGTGAAGCGATCGCGGCAGGCAATGCCAACTGGGAGATGGAGATCGCCGGCAGCTTCGCGAAGCTGTCACTCGCCGTGACGCGCCATTACGATGCGCCGGCGGAGGCGCGGCGCACGATTGAAATCGCTCACAAGAGCTTCCACACCGCCTTGCTCGGGGCTTGCCGCTCGCAACGGCTGATGGAACTGCAGTCCACCTTCTACGATCAGGCGAGTCGCTACCGTCATGTGATCCTCGCCGACGCACAGGAACTTGACGGTTTCGTCGAGCGGCATGAGACGCTCATGCGCACCGTGCTTGGCAGGGACGCGGAGGCGGCAGCAGCAGCGCTGTCAGAACATCTGGCGATTACGCCTCAGGAGGTTTATGGGCTTGATTCGCGGATGACGGAAAGATAACCGGCGTCTGGCTCCACGAATGGACGAAGTCGGAGAGTCGGGCTATGCACAATCGCTCGGAAGGCCAGTTCACAACGCCCTCGACAATTTCGCCCTTAGCTAGGGCGACGCGTCAGGCATTGTCACTGCGCGACTTTCGGGCAGGGAACGAGTCCCCGGGGACAGCCGTTATTGGTCGAACTGCCACGGGGAGGCGCCGGCGCAGTAACGAGCCGCTGCTGCCCGACCGCTACCACCGCCCCCTTATCCAGAGGAGTCTTGGCGCGAATTTTCCATCGGCACCTTCGCCTCGCGCGCGTCCGTTAATGGACGGCGGTGGGCGGTAGGCGGCTTCGGCTGTGATCCGGTCGATTCGCCGTCGAGGGTGCCATTAGGATGGCGACCTGTCGATGCCGGTAAGTGCTGGCGTTGCGGTCTGCCGGCTGGCAAGCATCGGTCACCTGCGACAGGCCGAAGAGTTTGGCCTACGAGAGTCGAGAAAGACGCCTTCCAAAAGTCTCCGTAGGATGGACCATGTATCGCCGATGCATCGCCGGGTGCACTTTAGCCGCTATATCTCTGGCTAGCTTACCCAAGCCATCGGCTCGGCGACGGTAAGAAATTTCGCCTTGAACAACGTCTCTGCGCATTCGTCGTTGGCATGACTGTCGAGTACGACTCCGCCGCCGACGCCGACGCCCAAGCGGACTCTGTGCGTGTTCGATGGACTAGGGGCAGAGACCGTGAGCGTGCGAATCGCTTCCGAAAGACAGAAATCCCCACACTCACACGACACTTTTTCTTTCCTATTTGGAAAGAAAAGGTCGTCTTTTTTTATTATTTTTGGGTACCTACAGTTTTCCTGCACCCAGTCGTTCAGTGCGCATAAATCCACCTACGAATGCCAGCGCCGGGAGACCTCGCTGCGTCAGTGAATAAGCGACAACACAGGAGTTCGGAATGCTGTTCAGACTTTTCGTTCCAGCGGTTCTTCTCGTTGCGGGCAGTACGATGTTTTCGGTGCATGCCAACGCCGCAGACACGCTCGCCAAAATCAAAAGCACTGGCGAAATACGGCTGGGAGTGCGGGATGCTTCCGTGCCGTTTTCGTACCTCGACCAGAACCAGAACTACGTCGGGTTCTCGGTCGACCTGTGCCACGCAGTGGTCGACAAACTGAAGCAGACCATGCCGACGTTGAAGGTGACGAATGTTCCGGTCACTTCGGCCAATCGCATCGCGCTCGTGAACAACGGAAACGTCGACATTGAATGCGCGAGTACGGCGAACAGCCTCGACCGCCAAAAGCAGGTTGGTTTCTCGGTCGGTACGTTTGTCAGCCATACCCGCTGGCTGGTGAAAGCAGACTCGGGCATCAAGTCTGCGGCTGACCTCAAGGGGAAGACCGTGGTCTACACCCAAGGCTCAAATGCTTTGGGTTTCGCGAAGGAAATCAGTGAGAAGAACAACCTCGACCTGAAGTTCATCCCGGCACATGACCATGGCGAGTCAATGCTCGTTCTGGAAAGCGGCCGCGCGGCTGCCTTCATCGAAGACGACATTCTCCTGGCCGCAAAGAAAGCGGACTCCAAGGACCCGGCTACCTTCACGTTCCTGCCGGAATCCTATAACTCGCTCGTCTACGGTTTGATGTTCGCGAAGGACGACCCCGGCTTCAAGAAGACGGTCGACGATACATTGAAGTCGCTGATGGCATCAGGTGAATTCAACAAAATCTACGCGAAATGGTTCGAAGGTCAGATTCCGCCCCGCGGCATCAAACTGAACTTTCCGATGAGCGATGACCTGAAGGAGCGCGTCAAGGCTCCGAGCGACAAGTTGCCTTCGTAAATCTGTCCGGGGCAACGGCACTGTTCATTAACTGGGGGCAACCATGCAACTCCTGTTCGAAACAACAGTCGATGGAAATCACTACATCAACTGGTTGCTCTCAGGCCTTTATTGGACTGTGCTGCTGTGGCTTGGCGCCGCCGTCATCTCGGCGGTGCTCGGAGTGGTGGTTGGTTCGGGTCGGACGTCGCGCAGCAAGGTGCTCCGCACGTTAAGTCGCGCGTACGTTCAAGTATTCAGGAATATCCCTCTGCTGCTTCAGGCGTTTCTCTGGTACTTCGTCTTCCCGGAGATTCTGCCTGCCGCATTGGGAAGTGCAATCAAGCAAATACCTCCACCGTGGGCCAGTTTCGTACCTGCATTGATTGCGGTCGGCCTGTACACGGGAGCGCGCGTCGCCGAGCAGATTCGTGCAGGCATTCAGTCATTGCCGAAAGGACAGCGTGAGGCAGCACACGCGCTGGGGCTGTCTAGCTTTACCACGTACGCATGCATCCTGGTACCCCAGTCGCTGCGAACAATGGCGCCCTCACTTACAAGTGAAGCATTGGCATTGCTCAAAAACACATCGGTCGCAATGACAATCGGCCTGCTCGACCTGACAGCGCAGGCACAGCAGATGAATGAGTTCACGTTCCGGACCTTCGAGTCGTTCAGCGTGGTCACAGTGACGTACTTCGCCCTCTCGATTGTCATCTATGGTGCGGCCGAAATTATGACGCGGCGGTTCTCCATGAAATCGAATGTCCCAACGGTCAGCAAGGCATAGAGGCAAGCATGACTACGTATGACCTTGGAGCCATCCAGCGCGCGCTCCCGTATCTCGGCGAGGGCATGGTGTTCACCCTCAAGCTCACTGTCTTCGCGTTTCTCGGCGGCCTGGCTATCGGGGTTGTCCTGGCCGTGATTCGTCACATCCGGGTCCCGGTGCTCGACCGTATCGTCTGGGCGTACGTGACGGTCATGCGGTCAATTCCGCTCATCATGGTGCTGTTCTGGTTCTTCTTTCTTGTCCCGCTAGCGCTTCGCCATTTCTCTCCGGCGGGAATCTCGGTCTCGGTAAGTCCGCAACTGACGGCCTTCGTTACGTACACGCTTTTTGAGGCAGCCTACTTCTGCGAAATCATCCGCTCGGGCCTGCTGTCCGTGCCGAGAGGTCAATATGAGGGAGCGAAAGCTTTGGGCTTTTCTACCTGGCATGCGTATTCACTCGTCATCGTTCCACAGGCACTCAAGGCGGTGATCCCAATCATGGTTACGCAGGCAATCATTCTGTTCCAGGACACGTCTCTCGTGTACGTCCTGTCGCTGACTGACTTTGTCGGGGCGGCCTCGAAGATTGCCCAGCGTGACGGCAAGCTTGTCGAGTTTTACACCTTCGCGGCTGTCGTCTACTTCGTAATCTGCTCCGGCGTCTCGGAGCTTGCTGACTACCTTCGGGCACGTCGCCAGGCAAAGGGCGAAACACGTACTCCGGCTCCAGTTGGTGTCACCGCAGCCAGTTGACTCCACCCAATCACCCGTTACAGGGAGCAGAAATGAATGCAACCGAAATCCCGGTCGTCGAACTCGTATCGCTAACCAAGCGCTTCGGCGCGCACACTGTTCTCAACGACGTCAACCTGAAGATAGGTGTGGGACAGAAAGTGGTGATTTGCGGACCATCAGGGTCTGGGAAGTCGACCCTTATCCGTTGTATCAACGGGCTGGAGGACATTGATAGCGGAGAGGTCGTCGTCCGCAATCCACAAACTGGCGAGCGATACCAGAAACCAGCAGATGTACGTCGCCATGTAGGCATGGTGTTCCAGAGTTTCAATCTGTTTCCGCACTACACGGTGCTCCAAAACTGCATGCTCGCACCCGTGAAAGTGAACGGCGCAGGCAAAGATGAGGCGAGGGAAATTGCGACACGGTTGCTCACCAAGGTCCGCGTTGCAAATCAGGCGGAAAAGTATCCTCCGCAACTGTCAGGAGGTCAGCAACAACGAGTGGCCATCGCAAGAGCGTTATGCATGAGTCCGAGCGTTATGCTCTTTGACGAGCCAACTTCGGCATTGGACCCGGAGATGGTTAAGGAGGTCCTCGACACAATGGTTGCGTTGGCGACCGAGGGCATGACGATGCTCTGCGTGACCCACGAAATGTCGTTTGCGCGGCGGGTCGCCGACCGAATCATCTTTGTAGACGCCGGCCGCATCCTTGTCGACGCCTCGCCGGACGAATTCTTCAGCGACGCAGCCCATCCGCGTGTGCGCGAGTTTCTTGGTCAGGTGCTGGCACACGCCTGAATGAAAGACCGCCCACCGACGAGCACACTCGCGGCGCGGCACTTCCCCCTACCATCTTCCATTTTGCAGCGCCCGTTCGGGCGCGCAGCAACTAATGCACATGACAAGACTCCTCGATAACGCGGCAATCAGGGCGGATTTTCCCGTGGCCAGCAAAATGCTCTATCTGGACTCGGCACACCAGACGCCGCTAGGCGTGACCGCGAAGTTGGCAATCGAAGACTTTCTCGCGGAAAGCTTTGAGATGGCGGGTCCAAAGCCAAAATGGCTGGCCCGGGTTGAGCATGTGCGGGGGGGCCTGGCGTCATTCATTGGAGCATCTCCTGACGAAATCGCATACACGAAGAACACGTCGGAAGGCCTCAACATCGCTGCCAATGCGATTGATTTCAACGCTGGCGACAACGTCCTGCTGATTGAAGGCGACCATCCCAACAACGCCTATACGTGGCTGAATTTGCGTCGTAAAGGCGTCGAGGTGCGGTTCGTCAAATTATCTGGAGAGGTTGCGAATGCCCAGACTTTCGCTCCCTACGTCGACTGCAAAACGCGAGCGATATCGCTTTCGCACGTGACCTTTCACGCCGGGCAGCGACACGACATCCGGTCTATTGGCCAGCTTTGCAAAAAGAAGGCTCTTTATCTCGTTGTCGATGCAATGCAGTCGGTCGGAGTCTTGCCGCTTGACGTCAAAGACCTGGGGATTTCGATTCTGGCGGCAGGATGCCACAAAGGACTGCTGGTGCCCCAAGGGCTCGGATTCCTTTACGTCAATTCAAGCCTCGAAAGCCTTGAGCCCGTGTATCTCGCCACGGCTGGGCTCGCGAATCCGCCGGCCGATTTCATAGCACGTCCCGATGATGTCACTTTGCGAGCAGGGGCTGGTCGATTCGAGCTCGGTAACTTCAACCTGCCAGGGATTCATGCGCTGGGCGCTACGTTGGGATTGCTCGAGAACATCGGCGTCGACAACATTGAGGCGCACGTCCTCAGACTCGGGGACAGACTTATCGAGCATCTCGATGACCTTCGCATCCGACTTGTCGGGCCACGGGATGCGACTGAGCGTGCGCACATTTACACGATGGCGCTCTCGCCTGACTGGTTGGCGTATTTCTCAGAGAACAATGTCCGCGTATCGCCAGAGCGCGATGGCATCAGAATTTCGTTCGGCATTTTCAACAACGAAACAGATGTTGACGCTGTCGCAGACCTTATCCGAAAACGCCTTTAAGCCCCAGAAAGACTTCGTTCGAGAGCGAACGCGCTCAACTGGCCGCTGCGGCCGACCAGCCTCAGCCTAGCCTTCATTCCGATGGTTCGGCGGCCAGCGTTAGTGCATCGAGAACCGCCGCGATAGCGGGTCGTTTTGCGGTTCCGCGGGGCAAGACCATGAATACGCGCCGGTTCAACACGGGGTCAATTGGAATGACCGAGAATTCGGGGTCTTTCTCTGCCAGCCGCAGCGCGAGCCGTGGCAACACAGCGACGGCACAGCCGGTCCGGACCATTTCCAGCGTGACTGCCGTGTTGCGGCTGCTTGTCGTCACTTTCGGGGTGAACCCGCCTGCATAGCAGGCGTTCAGAAGGAACGTGTGGTAGGTCGCCGCCGACTGATTCAACGCCCAGCGTTCGTGCGCGAGGTCCGATAGCGCAATGGATTTTCGTCCAGCAAGCTTGTGCTTCGACGATACAACCGCATCAAAGTGGTCAACACATAAAGGATGAAACTCAAGTGCACTTGCGAGTGCTTCGGCGCTCACGAGGTCATCCACGATGGCGAGGTCGGTCTGCTTGGCCGCGGCCGCTCTCAGGCCTTCGGATGGTTCCAGTTCGGTAAATATGACGTTCAACTGAGGGTGCTGCTCAAGTAGTCGGCTGATGGCGACCGGCACGACACTGCTCGCCAGCGACCCGAATGCCGACATTCGCACCTCGCCACTGACTTCCACATTCGCGGCAGCGACCTCGGACTCAATATCCGCGACCATTTCGAACAAGCCAGTCGCTCTTGCCACCAGACGCCGTCCGGCAGGCGTCAGTTGGACGCCGCGACCTGACCGCTCGATTAGAACCGTCTCGAGTTCCTCTTCCAGTTGGGCGAGCTGTTGAGAAACGGCTGGCCGCGTGAGACGGACCGCTTCCGCGACCGCCGAAATCGTTCCAAGGACCGACAACTCGTGCAACAGATGAAGGCGGCTGAGGTTGAGCATCCCGCACTCCTACAAGGATATGGAGCAAATGGTAAGCGAAACTTACTCATAGGGTCAAAAAGTGTCGTCTTTTTTTTCTAAATTTGTCTTCCTATAGTCACATCACCGGCACGCAATTTCTGGTCGAAACAAGGGAAAACCCTTGTCTGACAATGACTTAGGTGTTGCGCGTTTTGCCCGGCTTAACCAATCAGATTCCAGTTGGAGGAAGCTCAAATGAAGGTTGCATTTATCGGAGTGGGACGCATGGGTGGCCGTATGGCAGCCCGTCTGGTCGCAGCGGGTCATCAGGTGCGCGTGTTCGACCCTAGCCAGGCAGCCGTTGACGCTCTCGCATCGAAGGGTGCAATCGCCGCGAAGAGCCCTGCTGAGGCAGCGCAGGATGCGGAACGCATTCTCCTCAGCCTGCCGAGCCCGAAGACGCTGCGCGATGCGGTGACTGGCGAAACCGGTGTTCTGCAGACGGCGGCAGAAGGCGCAATCATTGTCGACTTCAGCACCGTCGACCCGGCGACGACCAAAGAGATTGCTGCTGCAGCCGCAGCAAAGAAAGTCAGCTTCGTCGATTCGCCCGTGAGCGGTGGGGTTGCAGGCGCCGAGAACGGCAAGCTCGTTCTGATGGTCGGTGGCTCGCCCGAAGTAATCGAAAAACTGAACTCGATTTTTGAAGTTCTGGCCGGCCGCGTCGTGCATTGCGGAGATACGGGCGCGGGTCAGCTCACGAAACTGAGCCACAACCTGCTCACGGCAATCAACACCGTCGCGCTCGGCGAAGTCCTGACCGCGAGCGTCAAGGCAGGCGCGAAACTCGACGTGCTGTGCGACGTCCTGACCGCTGGCCTCGCTGGCAGCAAGATGCTCGACTACCTGCCGAAGACCCTGTTCACAGAGCAGCGCCCGGCCAACTTCGCCATTGACCTGATGCACAAAGACATCAAGTTGTGCCTCGACGAATTCTCGAATCTTCCGATGCCGCTCGGCCAGCTCGTGCTGCAAACCTACAACGCGGCTCGCGCAAAGGGTCTCGGCGGTAAGGATTCGACCAGCGTGAATGAAATCTACGAAGAGCTGCTTGGCGTGCGCCTTAGCCTGCCCGTCGCCCAGTAAGTCAATTGAACACCAAAGGAAATAACGTGAATTCCATGACCGACAACGTATCCGCCGAAATCGTCGTTCCGAAGGCGGGCATTACCGGCCTGCTGATTAACAACGAGTGGCGCACCCCCGCAAAGGGCAAGACCCTTGATGTCGAAAATCCGTCGCGCCGCACGAAGATTGTCTCCATCGGTGCGAGCGACGAAGAAGACGTCAAGGCGGCCGTTGCCGCAGCGAGCGCTGCTTTCCCTGCATGGCGTCGTATGGCATCACGTGCACGCGGCGCACTTCTGATTGAACTGGGCAATCGCGTCACCGCCAACGCTGAAGAAATCGCTCGTGTTCTCGCTGCCGAAAGCGGCAATGCACTGCGCACGCAGAGCCGCCCGGAAGTTCTGGGCGCCGCAGAAGTTCTGCGTTACTACGGCGGTGTCATCGCCGAACAAAAGGGCGAAACGCTCCCGCTCGGTCCGGGTCTCTTCAGCTACACGACGCGTGAGCCGCTCGGCGTCGTCGGCGCCATCATCCCGTGGAATTCGCCGGTCGTCCTGGCGGCCGTAAAAATCGGCATGGCGCTTGGCACTGGCAATACGCTGGTTCTGAAGCCGGCAGAAGACGCGCCCCTCGCCGTTATCAAAATCGCAGAACTCGCAACCGGGCTGTTCCCCGCGGGCGTATTCAACGTCGTGACGGGCACGGGTATCGGTGCCGGCGCTCCTCTCGCGGCGCATCCGAATGTCGCGAAGGTTTCGTTTACCGGCTCGCTGGAAGTCGGAAAACTGGTTGGTCACGCGGTTGCTGACCGCATTGGCCACGCAACGCTGGAGCTCGGTGGCAAGAGCCCGTGCATCGTCTATCCCGATGCAGCGACCCCGGAACATATCGACTCGACGGTCACCGGCATCATCAATGCGATGCGCTTCGCCCGCCAAGGTCAGTCGTGTACCGCCGGCTCGCGTCTCTACGTCCATGAAAGCGTCTGGGACCAGGTGATGACCCAAGTGGTCGCCAAGGTGAAGGAGCTGAAAATCGGCGACTCACTGGACGAATCGAGCGACATCGGCGCAATCATCAGCGCTGAGCGCTACTCGGAAGTTCGCGCGTTCATCGAAGAAGCCATCAACAACGGCGCGAAGGTCCTGACGGGCTCGCTGCCGCCAACAGTCGATGAAGCGAAAGGCTTCTTCCCTGAGCCGGTGATTTTCACCGGCGTCGACAACAACTGGCGCGTGTGCCGTGAAGAAGTCTTTGGCCCGGTTCTGGTGGCATTGCCCTGGAAGGACGAAGAGGAAGTGTTGCAATGGGCGAACGACTCCGTCTACGGCCTTGCTGCTTATGTCTTCACGAATGACCTGACCACGGCGCTGCGCGTCACGGAAAAAATTGACGCGGGCTGGTTGCAGGTCAATCGCGCTGGCGGCCAGATTCCGGGTATGTCGTACGGTGGCGCGAAGCAAAGCGGCATCGGTGCCGAGTATTCCATTGAAGGCGCACTGGAAGCGTACACGTCGCGAAAGAGCGTAACCATCAACGTGTAACCGCTGCAGATAAGGTAGCCCGGCGACCGACCGGGTTACCACCACACCTTTACCGGGCAATAGGTTGGGAGTTAATCATGAGCGCAAATCTGGCAGCAACGGCTTCGGACGAAGCTAAGGAGGCTCGAAGCGTTTCGACGCGAGCAGCATTCAGTTCGTTCATCGGCACGACGGTCGAATGGTACGACTATTTTCTGTACGGTACAGCCGCAGCACTGGTATTTCCGAAAGTCTTCTTTAATGACTTAACCCCGGAGCTGGCAACGCTTGCTTCGATGGCCTCCTTCGCCGTTGCATTCGTGCTGCGCCCGCTCGGAGGTATGGTCATCGGTCACTTCGGTGACCAGATGGGCCGCAAAAAGATGCTGGTCTTCACCCTGCTTGTGATGGGAATTTGCACCGCCGGCATCGGCTTTCTGCCCTCGTACAACTCAGCGGGTCACTGGAGCCCAGCGCTTCTGATTCTCCTGCGCGTCATCCAGGGTTTCGCTTTGGGTGGCGAATGGGGTGGTGCAGCACTGATGTCAGTCGAGCACGCGCCAGAGGGTCGCAGAGGTCTTTTCGGAAGCACCATGCAAATGGGTGTACCGGCCGGCTTGCTGGTGTCTACCGGAGCATTCGCTCTCGTTTCTGCGTTGCCGGACCAGCAGTTCTTCGCATGGGGATGGCGTTTGCCGTTCATCTTCAGCCTCGCCCTGCTGGCAGTCGGGATGTACATCCGCCTGCAGGTGTCGGAGCCGCCAGCTTTTGAGAAGGTCAAAGAGTCCGGCAATGTATCGCGCGCCCCGCTGCTTGAAGTATGGCAAAACGAAAAGAAGAAGACCGTCATCATGGTGTTCTTCCAGACCGTGGCGAATGTCGGCTACTTCCTCATCACCGTTTATGCGCTGACGTACATCACCGGAACATTGCATCTGCCGCGGAGCGTTGCATCGACAGGCCTCCTCGTTGCAGCCGCAGTCGACCTCTTCATGCAACCGGTTTTCGGATGGCTTTCCGACAAGGTTGGCCGGCGAGTCGTCTACGGGTTTGGTGCCATTTTCTTCGCACTCTATGCATTTCCGCTGTTCTGGCTTCTCGATACTGCGAACCCGGCACTTATCACGGTCGGACTTGCTCTTGGCCTCGGTATCGGCCACGCGTCCACCGGCTCGCTGCATGGCGTTATTTACGCTGAGCAGTACCCGACTCGTTACCGGTTCAGCGGCTCGTCGACCGCGTACCAGCTCTCCGGGATTATCTCCAGTGCGCCAACGCCGCTAATTGCCGCGTGGCTCGTGGCGCGAAGTGGCAACTCGATGTCCGTCTCCTGGTACGTGGTGGTGGCGGCAATCATTTCACTGGTCTGCGTCCTTCTTGTGAAGGAGACCTATCGTGAACCTATCGACCGTTAAGAAGAGCGTAACAATGACTTCGGTTAACGACCAGATTACAGGTGAGCGGATTGACCGTCTTATGACAGTAGAAATCCGTCCGCTAAACGGCGGTCTTCCAGCAGGCTACGTAGTGCCAATGTACAACGTGTGCCGCGCTCACCATGGAGAGCCACTCAGTTCACTCGCAGCACGAAAGCTCACCGACACATTGTCCCGCGGTGACGTCGTTTTCATTGCCACGGGGGCCGGGACACCACCCAATCTGCCGCAAGGTGAAACAGATGGCCCGGTTGGCGCCGCGGTTCTGGCCCGTGCGCTTGTAGTCGCCTTCGGGGTGCGCGTAGTCCTTGTCACCGAAGATGCACATGCTGCCCCGGTGATGGCGGTTGCTGCAACCATCAATGCCGAATTGGGCGGCCCCGCCGCAATTTCGACAGTGTGCTTCCCGCTGGGTCTTGAGCCTGGCCGCAGTATCGCGCAAACATTGATGGAAGAGTACCGACCGAGCGCGGTCGTCTTCGTTGAACGCGATGGCCCGAACAAGGAAGGTTACTTCCACGGGGTACGAGGTGATTGTCGTAACCCTGAAGATGTCGGTCACGTTTACCTGCTCGCCGATTTTGCGCGCAAGCGCGGGGTGCTGACGATTGGCGTTGGCGACGGTGGCAATGAAGTTGGGTTTGGCGCGGTTCGCGATGCCATTACTGCTGTGCACCCGCTGGGAGGCAAATCGCTAGCTGGGCATGAATCCGGCGTTGTCACGGTGACGGTGACCGACGTGGTTGTCAGTGCGTCGGTCTCGAACTGGGGTGCGTATGCAATCGCCGCAGCGCTTGCCGCGAAGACTGGAAACATCGACGTGCTTCATAGCCAGACCCTCGAACACGAGCTGATTGAGGCAACAGTGAGAGCCGGTGCCAGAGACGGTGCGACGTCTAAAGCTGAGGTCGCAGTGGACGGCATCAACTGGCAGGGCCACACCTCGTTTGTCGAACTATTACGAAGCATTGTCATTGTGTCGCTATGAACGACAGGCACCGGCAAATCTCTCGCAGCAGCACCCAACTGAATTAACAGGTGTAAGTCATGAATGACGTGAAGGACGTTAGCAATGCAGCAAAAGCTGCAAGTGTTAGTCCCGTAAAAACGGACAGTTTCGGAAACCCCATCGACCCAACCGTCGGCTTTGCCAGAGGCTCCATCATTCGCTCCAGCATCGACGAGGCACTTCGGCTTCGCCATGGACAGGCCGTCGCGGCGAAACGGGTGAAAACACTTGGCGCAGAGTCGATAGGTGTATTCACTGGCAATCAGCGCGATTTCCCGATTAAGGCTGATGACATCGCCACGCTTTGCGAGGAGTGGGTCGGCCCGGGACTCGAAGCGGAGTCGCTGCGCCAGGTCGCAATCGGTCACATGGGTGGGAAAACTGACGATGCGGTTGCTACGTTCAATCGAACCAGCGCTGGCATCATCGCCACAATCGCAGCGCTCGCCGGCGGCAAGCCGGTCGTGTCCGTGGTCCCGCCTGGCGGACGCTCGCACGCCTCCGTGGTCCGCGGTTCGAAAATCGCGGGCGTCGCCGTGGTCGAGGTGCAGGGCGACAAGGAGTGGCTGACGGCAATTCAGAAAAACGCGCCCGCTCTGGTGGTCATTACCACGGTCACGAGCAGTCTCGAGCGTCTGGACGACCACATCACGACCCAGGTCACGGAATACGCTCACGCACTCGGCGCGACTGTCTTTCTGGACGAAGCTTATGGCGCACGTCTTCGCACCGTGTTGCACGGCGGTCAACTGAGTCTTCAGATGGGGGCGGATATCTCCATCACGAACTGCGATAAGGCGGGGTTGTCGGGCCCGCGTGCAGGCGTCCTTGTGGGGCGCCCAGAGCTGGTTACAGCAGCAGCTGCAAAGGGCGCTGAGTTTGGTATGGAGGCACGGGCTCCGATAGCAGCCGCTGTATTCCGGTCGCTTCAGAAATATGAGCCCGAAGACCTGCGCAAGGAGTCTGCCGCGGGTCAACAGCTTGCCACCGTACTCGAAGCGAAGTTGGGCAAGGAGCTTGTCCAACGGAGCGACCTCGGACCGATGGTCGACGAAGACGCGGTGCTCCGTGTGCTCCTGGAGCTCGCGGGCAAGACAGGTTCGAAGCCGGTCGTCGTTCCGTGCGAAGCCACATCGGCGCTCGGCATGGTTCTGCTTCAGGACTACGGCGTATTGACCGTGAACACCCACGGGCAACCGGGTGCACGCGTATCGCTGCGTCTCAAACCGACGCTCGATGCACTGGGTCGCGTCGGGGGCTTCGATGCTGTTGTGACGGCGGTTATGGAGTCTCTCGATAAGGTCGCGAAGATTATCGATAACCCCGACGCAATCAAGCGCCTTATCGTAGGGAGTTAAATATGGCTTCAAGTATTTTCAGTGCCGTCGATGATAGGCTGGATGCACTTATCTCGTTGGACCTGGGCGGACGCGGCGTCGAGCATCTCTATCTGGCTGCCCGGGAGCGACAAGGCGGCTCCCTCGTGGGTGCCGCAGCCGATGCGCTCGCAGCCATCCCTGAAAAAGCGAACGTCTTTGTGACCACCGGTTCGGTGTCACGCGCGTGGATTTCGCCATCCATTGGCGAGAACGATGGTCCAGCCGGACTTGCGGCAGTCGTGCGCGCGCTCTCACTGGCGAAGAAGGCGCTTTGCATCACCTTCGTCGAAGAGACGCTTATCGAAACTACTTCGGCGATTCTGACGACGGCAGGTCTGACTGTTCTTCCCTATGAACAGGCCGTAATCGCGCGCGACGATGGCAGCCTGGCCGTTGTGTGTGTCGAGCCTTTCCCTGTCGAGGACTCGGCGGCAAGAGACGCTTCGAAATCGCTTCTCGACAAATACGACCCGGCACTGTTCTTCTCTACGGAGCGCGTCGGTCGCAACGTCGACGGCATTTACTGCAGCATGCGTGGTATCGACTACGGAATGGGACGGGCTCGCATCGATTTCCTCTTCGATGAGGCTATCGTGCGGAAAATCCCGACGGTGGCTGTCGGCGATGGTGGTAACGAGATTGGTATGGGCGTCGTCATGGACGCCGTTCAGAAGCACGTCAAATTTGGCGACAAGCGACCTGATGGCAGCAAGGGTATCGGCGCGGTGACCGGAACCGACGTGCTCGTGACAGCAGCATGTTCCAACTGGGGCTGCTATGCCATCGCGGGCGCCTTCGCGGCTCGCCAGGGCAAGGCATCGCTGGCACACACGCCGGCGTTAGAGGCTTCTCTCCTCAGGCGCGGCGTGGATGTCGGTCTAATCAACTCGGTAGCAAATATCGTCGACCCTAACGTCGACGGGATTCCCGAGGCGACGCATCTGGCCGTTGTGCAACTCATCTCGACGATTATCAGTCCAGCGTTCAAGTAGTATTTGTTGAACGGTATCGAGCACCGTGTCTCAGACAGAGCGCACAAAGCTAGGCCAAACCCCCGTTCTTCGGAGCGTGGAGTATTTGTTTTTTTGGGCGAAGCAACTCCGGGCAGCGCCATATTACGGACATGGCGCTGTTCTTTCGAGACAGCTCGAGTTGCGCCCACATTCAGACTCACCTCATCGCCGTCCTCGTCGCATTCGCGGGCTCAAGCGGCACTCCGGGCGTGCCGCGCTCCAGTTGAAAACCTGCACAGGAACAAACCGCCATTCAAAGTCGTGAGGGTTCTTGTGCGAGCCGCCGATGATGCCGCACCTACGCACGGGTTGTTCAAGCGCCCCGGTCGCCTTAAACCTCTCCTGACGCGGCAGGTCGCCGTTTCCTGGGCCGCACTCAAGAAGACGATAACTAGAAAGAAAAATCTTCCTATAGAGTCAAAAAGTGTCGTCTTTTTTTTCTTAATTTGACTTCCTATAGTTGCGACATGGGCTTGCAACTGACTGTGATTTTCGGGAAAAACCTGCCGATAAATCAGGTGGTTGTGGTGGCTCTGAAAACGTTGGCTCATCGCCTGTTGTCGTTCGGTCAAATTTCCCGGGTGGGCCGGTAGCCACGCAAATCGTCCTAACCATCAAGCTACTGGTGCGCAAATGAACTCGTTCGAAACCCCTGTAATCGCCTTATCCCCATATCTCGTAACTCGCAGCACCGAGGCTGCCGTGTGCGTTAGCGCAGGTAAGAAGGCTTCGCTTTACGTAGTCATGCTGCAGGCTCCAATGAACGCACTTGCCAGCAATGTTTCCGACCGCGCTGACGTTTCGTCTGTCGCAATTCTCGGCTACAACTAAGTACAGGAGCTTGTGATGCATCGCATCGTAATCGTGGGCGGTGGCGCCGGCAGCCTTGAATTAGCTACGCGTCTTGGCAACAAGCTCGGGAAATCGAAGCGAACTCACATTACGCTGGTTGACCGCTGCCCGACTCATGTCTGGAAGCCGCTGTTGGATGAAGTGGCAGCAGGAAGTCTCGATGCGCATGCACATCAGATTGATGTATGCAGCACAAGCTCATTGGCATCACTTCGAATTTGTCCGCGGCGAAATGGTCGGACTGGAGCGCGCGTCGCAGTTTCTACGTCTTGCCCCCATATTCGACACGGAATACGATAACGAGGAAATCTTGCCTGCGCGAAGCATCGGGTACGACGCGCTCGTTCTTGCCTTGGGCAGTCAAACACACTTTTTCGGGGTGCCGGGCGCGCAGTCGAATGCGATACCTCTTGATACCTTGCCGTAGGCCGAACGATTGAGGTGTAGTCTTCTCCAGACTTGAGTCAAGAAGGCCGCCCTCAATGCCTCAGGTACCGAGGCGGCAGTGAACGCGGCAATCATTGGTGGCGGCTACGGGCGTCGATCTGGCCACCGAAGGCGGGCGCTTCCAGGCGCGTCATGCGATTGCGGCGGTGCTGGAGCCGTGGTTTGCTGGACGCACCGTGGCAGAGATCGGTGAACGCTTCGATGGCAGCGGTGTGCTATGGGGCGTATATCGCGATTTTCAGCAACTGATCGAAGAGGACTGGCGCTGCTCCAACGATAACCCCATGTTTGCGCCAGTCGACCAGCCAGGCGTCGGACGGGTGCTGACGCCGCGTGTGTCCTTGTCGTTCGCCGAAACACCGGCGCCTGCGCCATCTGTTGCGCCGATGCTGGGAGAAAATACGGGCGATGTGCCTGGGCGTTTGCTCGGGCTTACACCCGAACGAGTCAATGACCTGACTGCGCGTGGAATTGTTGAAAGGATGATTTGACTGGTGGGTTCGCGCTCGATCGCGATTGCTTCGGGCGAAATTGCGCAAGTGGTCGTTCAGCGCAATATCTGGTCGTGACGCCGGCTGCTGAACCGGTAGGAGCCAGCGGCGCTGCAGTCGTATGGCCGGTTGTCGGTCTCATGCCGGGCTTTTCGTATGGCCGAAAACTGGACGTCCGTGGCACGTAAGCGCTATCCACGAGCAGCCGTCAAAAGCCGTGCGGCAGACCGGTCGCTTGCCTGGTGTATTTTTCCCTATCCCGTCTCCGGTTGACATGTCTTCCGGGTGTGATCAGACATCTCGAACGACATTGCTTGGTTATGGAGCGTCCCCGAACAGCGCCTGTACTGGAGTGATGTTCGGCGGCCCTAAGCTCACTGAGCTGTACGTCACGTACGATGGGGCGTCCGATATGAGGTATTCGGCAGAAGGAGGATAAGGGCGGGCTTTTTGCTGTCGTCGGACTTGGTTTGCGTGGTTTGCGGGAGCCGCGATACACCGGCGATTCCGTGCCGATCCAACGGGCGCACGCGGCCTTGCAATGCTCGCAGGGGCGAGTCTGGATGAACGAATCACGCCTGCACCCTTGCCGGCGCGGCGCCGGGGCGCACTTTCAGCAGTCGCCCTGACCATGGGGCACTCGTCAGCGATTCGAGCGACTGCAGATGCCGGTCGCTCGTCACGTACAACGCTGGACCGTCCGCATCAGGCACAAAGGCGAGGCCAGTCGGCGCCGCCACCGGCAGACTGACAAGCCGGTCCACGCTGCCATCGGCCGCGAACCGCACGAGGGTCCAGCCATCTTTTAGCGCGGTCCAGAGGCCGCCGTCTTCGTCAAGGGCAATCCCAGACAGACGCCCTGAACCCTTTGGCATCGAAGCCAGCCGACGCACGGTCGGCGATCCTTTGCGCAGCATGAACAGGGTCCCGGAATCAGGGGCGACGGCGTAGGCCGTGACGCCGTCGTGAGCCCAGGTCATTGCTTCGATCCGCTCGCTAAAGCGCCAATGCGGTCTGACGCGGCCCTCGTCATCCACGACGCCGAGGCTGCACTCCGTATCGCCTTCGGCGCACAAGGCGACCCAACAGCCACCCTGAGGATCGACACAAAGCGCGTTTATCGCAGGGTCGGTCCACACCGAGGCGTCGCTTATCCGCGTGACGTGGCCGTCTGCTTCGAGCCGCACGTAATGTCCGTCATGAACGACAATCAGCGTGTCGCCGCGTAACAGCATGGCTGTGATCGGCGCGTCGAGACGCGCGATGATGCGATCCTGTTTGCCGTCGAAGCAATGCACGGCCGGCGCGAGCGCGTCGGCCCAGTAGAGGCAACGGCTCATGCCAGACCACACGGGAAACGCACCGTGAAACGCCCAACCGTCGCTGACCGGTTCGACTTCTTCCACGCCGGACTGATACCTGCTCACGGTCAATTGCGAACCGACGCGCCGTGCGGCGTCGGCGAGTTCCGGACCGAGCAGTTCGAGCCTTGTGAGGCTTAGCCTGTAGGCAGGACCTGCGACACTCAATGCACCGCGCACCTCGCCCGCGGTATCGACAATTGGCGCGGCTACGCAGCGCACGCCGAGCACGATTTCCTCGTCGTCGATCGCGTAGCCGCGTGAGCGCGTAATGCCGAGTTCTATCTGCAGGCGCCGGCGATCCGTGATCGTGTGCGGCGTCAGCGCGTCCAGCGTGATGCTTTTGACGAGCGCCTCGCACTGGTCTTTCGGCAGCCGCGACAGGATTGCCTTGCCCTGACCCGTGCAATGCAGCGGCTTGCTTTGTCCGAGCGTGGCGGCCGAGCGTTGCGAATGCGCGCCGTCGCATCGTTCGAGCGACAGCACCGTACCGCCGTCCAGCACCGCGAGGTACGACGTTTCTCCAGTCAGATCGCGCAGCGTGCGCAATTCCACGCTGGCTGCGGCGACCAGATCCGGCATCAGGTACGCGTTGCGCACAAGTTCGAGGTAGCGAAAGCCGAGCCGGTAAACCCGCCGCACCTGATCGCGCCGGACCAGCCCGCGTTCGACGAGGGTCGCGAGGATGCGATACAGCGTGGTCTTTGGCAAGCCGGCCTGGTCGAGTAATTCGGCGTTGCTCATGCCATTGGGCGCCGCGCCGATCAGATCGAGCACGCCCAGCGCCTTATCCAGTGATGCAGTTCCTTCTCCTACGCTCATATTCCCATCCTCTGGAACTCACGAATGAAAACGAGGATAGCACCCGGTTTCATCTGAAGGAGTCGCGAGCTAGCATTCTCCTCACGATGACGCACCAAACAGCAGATTCAGTTCCAGAGTGTGGAACTGAAGATTCGCGAATTCCCACTGAACAGGAAACGCCAGTGAAGATCCACCACTATTCAGATTCCCTCGAAACCGACGTCGCGCGCGATGTGGAGGTGAGTGACGAAGTACTTGCGAAACTCGCCCGGGTGAGCAGCGGTTCGCTAACGACGCAACTCTTCAAGCACGGCTACAAGCAGCCGTCGCTGGTCGGCTTGCGGCCGCTCAACCAGGACGTCGAGCCATTTGCGGGCCGCGCGTTCACGATGCGCTTCATTCCGGCGCGCGAAGGTATCGACACCTACGGCACGATGACCACCAAGCCGAACATGGACAACCTGCAATGGCAGGGCGTTGAACAGGTGAAGCCGGGCGACGTGCTGGTGATCGATAGCCAGAACGATCCGCGTGCGGCGTCGGCGGGCAACATCCTGGTCACGCGCCTGCTCGCGCGTGGTGCGAAGGCGATCATCACCGACGGCGCGCTGCGCGATGGCACCGAGATCGCGAGGCTGCCACTGCCGGCCTACGCCCGTGAAGTCACGGCGACGACGCGCATCGCCTATCACCACGTGGCGGATCTGCAGGTGCCGATCGGTTGTGCGGGTGTCGCGATCTATCCGGGCGACATCATCGTCGGCGATTCGGATGGGATCACGGTCGTGCCGCCGCATCTGGCCGCCGAGCTGGCTGATTTCTGCACGCAACAGGACGATCTCGAGGGTTACCTGGCGATGCGTATCGCCGCGGGCGAAGCGCTGTGGGGTGTGTACCCGCCAAGTGCGCAAGCCTACGAGGACTACGACAGGTGGGTCGCGGCCGGGCGTCCGCAGATTCCCGCGGTGTTCGACAAGAAGGGGGCCTGAAACGATGGGCGCTATCGACCACGCAAAGTACGCCGCACTGATTCGCCGCTATTTCGACGCCTGCAACGAAGCCGACTACGACAAGCTCGTCTCGTGCTTCACGCCCGATGCCGTGCATTACTTTCCGGCTGGCTTGCCGGACATTCCGTGGCGCACGGCGGACACGATCGCGCGTAAATGGCAATGGTGCGTGGAGAATCTCGGCTCGCAATGGACCATCGAGAAAATTCTGGTGAGCCATGACAGCCATGAAGCGGTGATCGAGTGGACTCACTGGAAGGGCAAGCTCGGCACCGCGCTGCGCGGCGACGAATGGTACGTCTTTGACGAAGCCACGGGCCTGATTCGCGAAATCCGCGCGTACTACGCGGCGCCAGCGGACAAGGAAGTGAAAATCAACGAACTGGTTGCGTTCGATTACGAAGCGCGCGGCTATCACTTGAGGGCTGGGTCATGAGCGAAGCGAATCCCGCGTTTGCCGCCATCGACCACGCCACCGCACAAGCGCACGAGGCGTCATCGCACTGGGCCGCGTCGACGGCAAGCGAACGCGCTCGCTTGCTGCGCGGTCTCGCAGATGTGCTTGAGCAGAACGCCACCGCACTGATCGCGCTGGCTAACGACGAAAGCGCTCTTGGCGAACCCCGTCTTACCGGTGAACTGGCTCGCACTGCATTTCAGTTGCGTGGTTTCGCGTCCGCAGCGGAAGCGGGCGTGCCGTACTTGCAGATCGACGATGCCGCGGCGCCTGGTGCGCCGCCCGCAGGCCGGCCACGCCTGACGCTGGTTCAGGTGCCACTTGGCCCGGTCGCGATGTTCTCGGCGAGCAATTTCCCGTTCGCGTTCTCGGTGCTCGGCGGCGATACGGCATCGGCGCTCGCTGCCGGTTGTCCGGTGATCGTCAAGGCGCACAGCGGGCATCCGGCGTTGTCGCGCAAAGTGTTCGAGCTGGCCGTGGCTGTCGTGGCGCAGCAGGGCCTACCGGTGGGTGTGCTGACGCTCGTGGAAGGCGCATCGCGCGAAGCGGGCGCGTACCTGGTGCGTCATCCGAACATTGCTGCAGTTGCGTTTACCGGTTCGTATCAGGGCGGCGTCGCATTGTGGCGTGTCGCGAATGAGCGTCCGCGGCCAATTCCATTTTTCGGTGAACTTGGTTCGATCAATCCGCTTGTTGTGCTGCCGGGCGCGCTGGCGAATGGCGTGGCCGAAGTGGCGAAATCTCTGGCAGGTTCGATCGCGCTGGGTTGCGGGCAATTCTGCACGAGCCCTGGCTTGATCCTTGTCTTCGACGATGCCGATGGCAGGAGTTTTACGGCTGCGTTGGCCGATGCGCTGAGCACGCAGTCGCCGCATCGAATGTTGACGGACAGTATCCGGTACGGCTTTGACCATGCAGTCGGGAAGATGGCGAGTCACGCCGCGGTGCGCTCACTAATCGAAATGCGCGAACCCCGCGAGCTGCACGAAGCGGGCGATGACAGCTGTGCCGGTCCGTGGCCGCGTCTGTTCGAAGTCGAGGCCGCGGCGTTTATCGCCAATTCGGACCTGCATGAGGAAATGTTCGGACCCGCCGCGCTGGTCGTGAAGGTTCGCTCGGTTGCCGAGGTGCTCCAGGTGCTGCAGGCCGTGGAAGGGTCGCTTACCGTCACGTTGTGGGGTGTTCAACAGAATACCGCCGACAACCTCGCACTCATTCGCGCCGCGGAGCAGATCGCGGGTCGCGTGCTGTTTGGCGGTGTGCCAACCGGCGTGGCAGTTACGCGTGCCCAGCAGCACGGCGGTCCGTGGCCCGCCTCGACGCAACCGCAAACCACATCGGTCGGCTATGGAGCGCTTGCACGCTTTCTACGGCCGGTCGCGCTGCAGGATGCACCGGATTGGCTCATCGCGGCAAAGCGCGGAGGGACGCTGTCATGATGAAGCACATTGTGATGTTCCGCCGCCTGGCGACGGTCGATCGTCAACCTGAATTCGAAGCGCAACTGGTGGAGCGCATGCGTGGTCTGGACAGGGAGATTCCATTCGTACGCGCATGGAAAGTGTCGGCCAACGAACTCGAGCGCGCGATCTGCTGGGACTATCTGCTCGAATCGGCATTCGACGATCGCGATGCGCTCGACCGGTATCTGCCGCATCCAGCGCATGTCGCGTTGATTACTGACCTCAAGCGCTATTTCGAATGGGCTGCGTGTGACTACAGCGAGACCTGAGGTGTCACTATCCGGTCACGCATCGTTGTTACGAAGCGCTGCGCAATCCATTGTCTGAAGGGAGTTTTCATATGCATACCGCGAGGGTGGCGCTCGTGACGGGCGCGGGCAATCTCAAGGGAATCGGGCGTGGCGTGGTTCAGCGTTTGAGCGAAGCGGGAATCGACGTGGTCGTCAATTACCTGAGCGAGGATGATGACCATGTGCAAGTTGTAGAGGACGCGCGAGCCTTGGGCCGGCGCGCGTTTGCGGTGCGCGCGGACCTGACGTCGAAAGAGCAGATCAGGTCGATGTTCCGCGAAATACAGAGCACGTTCGGCCGTCTCGACATTCTCGTGAACAACGCGGGACGGTGTGTGTGGGAGAAGGCGGTCGACATCACACCGGCGGGCATGAGCCAGATCATCGACGTCAATGTGCGTGGGACCATGGAGTGCTCGCGTGAGGCGGCACGCCTGATGATTGCGAACGGACGTGGCGGGCGCATCGTCAATATCTGCTCGCTTCAGTCGAAGCGGCCGACGCCGTCGATGTCGGTGTATTCGGCCAGCAAGGCGGGTATCGACCATCTGACGCAATGCCTCGCGCTCGCGCTTGCGCACCACCGGATCACGGTCAATCAGGTATGGCCTGGGTTCGTGGACACCGACATTAACGGTTCCAAGCCCGAACTGAACACCAGCGACGCACGAGAAAAGTTTCTCCAGACCATTCCCGCTGGACGATGCGCGACGCCGAAAGATCTCGGCGAGGCGGTGACTTACTTCTGCCGCGAAGAAGCGGATGTCGTCACGGGCGCGACGTTGAAGGTCGACGGCGGAGCCTTTATCCGCTGTCTGCAATGAGGTCCGGCAAATGAAACAAAACATTCTGATCGCCTGCGGTGATCGCAATCCCTCGCTCGACGAGGCCCTCGAAGCAAACTTCGCGCGCGAGGCAGCAGTAGTTCTGCGCAGTCAGGCGACCACGCGCAACGAGATCTTCACCGAACTGGCCGCGCTCGAACAGCTCCACGGCGGCATCGACGCGTTGGTGTATGTGTCGCCCGATCCGGTGGAGATTGATTTTCTCGACGACGCCGATGCACATCTGCTGGACGGCCGCCTGGAAAGCGACTTTGCTGCGGGCGCATGGTGGTTGCAGGCGGTGGCGCGTTCGATGGTCGAGCGAAGGGGGCCAGGCAGTTTGGCCTTCGTCTCGCATGTCAGCGCAATCGTGCCGACACAGCGCTTTTCGTTCAGCGCGATGAGTCAGGCGATGTTGATGAACCTCGCCCGTACGGCGTTGCTCGAGTTGGATCACGTGGGAATTCGATTTAATTTCATCGTGCGCGGCTGGGCTGAGCGCGGCGCTGAGAAAGCGTTTTTCGAAGCGTTGCAGAAGGTCCATGGCGAAGACCATTATCCGCCGCTGCATTACGCAAGCGACGCAGACGTTGCGAGCGCCTGCACGCTGGTGAGCGGTGCGAACGCGCGCGCCATCAACGGCGCAACCGTGACTATCGATGGCGGTTTTTCCGTCAGTCGTCTGATCCGGCGGATTCCAGCCGACTGATGCATGCGCCGTCCGATGACGGTGGGCGACATATAAAAAAGACGAAGGAGACACGATGTTTTTAGCCAACCGCTACCGTGGCACGATACTGACCATGCTGTTTCTCGCGATGGTCATTAACTACATCGACCGGGCCGCGCTCGCTATCGCGATGCCATTCATCACAAAAGATTTTCATTTGAGCGTAGCCGAAAAGGGTTTGATCTTCAGCAGTTTCTCGATCGGCTACGCGATCTTTAATTTTGTCGGCGGATATCTCGCCGACCGGTTCGGTGGCAAGCGTGTATTCACCTGGGCCATGACGGTCTGGTCGGTGTTGTGCGGACTGACGGCGGGCGTATTCAGCTTCAGCACGTTGCTAGTGGTGCGCGTGCTGTTCGGGGCGGGCGAGGGGCCGATTTCCACCACGGCGAACAAGGTCGTCAACAACTGGTTTCCGGTCAAGGAGCGGGCGCGCGCGATCGGTATCAATCAGGCGGGCGGTCCGCTCGGCGGCGCGCTTGCCGGACCGGTGGTGGGCTTGCTGGCGCTGTGGCTCGGCTGGCGCGTGGCGTTTGTCGTGATCGCCGCGCTTGGACTGACATGGGCGTTCTGCTGGCGCAAGCTGGCAACGGAATATCCTGCCCAGCATCCGAGGGTCACGCCGGCCGAACTCGAACTGATCGGCCGGCACGATGATGAAGATGTCGTCGAAGCATCGTCCGCACGGCCGATGCTCACGCATGTCATCTTCCAGCGCGCGGTGCTGGTGACCGGCATCTCGCTCTTTTGCTACAACTACATCCTGTTTTTCTTTATGAGCTGGTTTCCGAGCTACCTGATCGACGCCAAGGGAATCAGCCTGAAGAACATGAGCTTCGTTTCGGCACTGCCGTGGCTGATCGGCGCGCTGGGCTATATGAGCGGCGGCGCGTTGATTGATGCGATCTACAAGCGAACCGGCAAGCTGTTGCTCTCGCGCAAATGCGTACTGGTGACGTGTCTGCTGGTCGCCTCGTTGTGTATCGGGCTGACGGGACTCGTCGACGACGTGAGAGTTGCCGTCGGCGTGATGACCGTGGCCATCGGCTTTCTGATGCTGACCGCGCCGGCCTACTGGTCGATCATTCAGGACAGCGTGCCGCGCAATCAGGTTGGCACTGCGGGCGGCTTCATGCACGGTCTCGCGAACGTGTCCGGCATCGTCGGTCCCGCGCTGACCGGTTTGCTGATCCAGCGCTCGGGCAGCTATGCGACAGGCTTCGTGCTGGCCGGCACGCTCGGTATCGCCGGTGCGCTGATCGTTGCGTTGTTCCTCAAGAAACCCCGCCCGTCGCTGGTTACGGAATACCCGGCGACGGTCTGAACTCTAGGTTGACTCACCATGAAAATCGCCTCTTTCGAATCGGAAATTTATCGTGTCCCGCTGACCGAAGCATGGGGTTCGTCGAATTACTCGTTCACGTCGCTCGAATTCGTGATCGTTTCGCTGAAGAGCGACAACGGTCTGATCGGCACCGGCTGGACTTTCAGTGTCGGGAACGGTGGGGCAGCGTTCAAGAGTATGATCGACTATTACCTCGCGCCGAAGGTGCTGGGTCAGGATGTATTTCAGGTCGAGCGGCTGTGGAGCAGGATGTGGCTCGAAACGCACGATGTCGGTTCCAGCGGCGTCACCACGCACGCGATCGCCGCCATCGACATTGCTATCTGGGACTTGCTTGGCCAGGCATTGCGGCAGCCGCTGCACCGTCTGCTTGGCGGGTATCGCGACAGTCTGCCGGGTTATGGCAGCGGCGTGAACCTGCATCTCGATCAGGACGCATTGCTCGCACAGATGGAGTCGTTCCAGGCGCAAGGCTACCGAGCGTTCAAGATGAAGATCGGCAAGGACGATCCCCACGAAGATCTCGAACGTGTTATGGCGGTGCGTGCGATGGTCGGCAATACAGCGCGCCTGATGGTGGACGCGAATCAGAAGTGGCATCCATCGGAGGTGATCCGCCGCGTGGACATGCTCAAACCGGCGAATCTGTTCTGGCTCGAGGAGCCGACGTTGAGCGACGACGTGGACGGCCACGCGCTGATTCGGAGCAAACTTGTGACGCCGGTGGCCGTCGGCGAAAGCCTCTATACGAAGCACCAGTTTGCGCATCAGATTACACGCGGCGCATGTGACATCGTGCAGCCGGATGTCTATCGCGTAGGCGGTATCACCGAGTTCATGAAGATCGTCAAAATGGCGGAGAGCCATAACATCCCGGTGGCGCCGCACTTCGGCATGGAACTCGTCGCGCACATCGGCTGCGCGGTGCCGAACATCCTGTGCTTCGAGGGATTGCGCGGAGCGGGCTTGTCCGAGATGGGCATTATCGAGCGTCCGCTGACGGTGACCGACGGCACGATCCAGCCCGACGATACGCCGGGGCACGGCGTCAGGTTCGACATGGGCGTGCTGGCGCAATACCGGCAGACGCCCGAACGTCTCGCCCGCGAGCAGGTCACGACACGTACTGACGTGTGATGCAGGACACGACCGGTGAAGCACCTCGACCCACTGCGTCCTCCCTCGCATTGCCGATGGCGCACGTGAGCGCCTCGAGCGAGTCGCGTGTGCGTCTTGCAAGCGAATCGCTCGAAGCGGAACTGGTTCCGGGCTGGGGTGGCCGGCTCGCGCGGCTTCGCTCCATCGTAGAAGGTTACGACCTGGTCGCGCCACTCGAGCAATGGACTGCGGAGCCGTTCGGCTGGCCCAGGCGCGGCGCGTATCCGCTGATTCCATATTCCAATCGTATTGCCCACGCAAGGCTTGCCGTTCTGGATCAGATGTATGCGTTACCGCCGCACCCGCCGAGCGTGCCGCATACGTTGCACGGTGTTTGTCAGACCTTGCCGTGGCAATGCGTGGCGCAGACGCAGCGTCATGCAACGCTCTGCGTCGACTATGTGGGCGCGGAGTGGCCGTGGCCGATTCACGCAGAACAGACGTTCGAACTGGAGGGTTCCGAGTTGACACTGCGGCTTGCGGTGGAAAACCGCGCGGATACGCCGATGCCGGCGGGGCTCGGCTGGCATCCGTACTTCTGTGTGAAGGGTGACTGTGTGGTGAGCTTCGAAGCCGGACAGAAGTGGGCCATTGGGACGGACTACCTTCCTGACGGCGTGCGGACCCGGTCGGATCGTCCGGTAGTCGTGAGAAGCGACGATTGGAGCACTAATGAATATGCGGGTTACTTCTCCGAATGGTCAGGACGGGCCGTGTTGTCGGTTGCGGGCGGCTCGCTCGAAATGCACGTGTCGGAACTGTTAAGTCATCTCGTCGTGTTCGCACCGGCCGGAGCGAATTTCGTTTGCATCGAACCCGTCAGCCATGTCGCGAACGCATTCAATCTCGCGCATGGTGGCGTGCAGGGAACAGGCTGCCGGATGCTTGAGCCGGGCGAGTCGATGCAAGCGATGATCCGTCTTCGCTGGAAACCAAAGGACAGCGTGAGCGGATAAGAATTAGCGGCCGAGGGACCGTGTGGATACGCATCCGAATATTTTAGTGAATGTGAATTCACGATATTTTGGATAACGAAATATAAAAACAAACAAAAAAACAAACGCAAAGAACTGAATAATACTGAATGGAGATGACAATGAAAAAATCGTGGCTTGCGGCTGCCTGCGTGATCCCGTTTGCGAGCGCGGCTCATGCGCAGAGCAGCGTGACGTTGTACGGGCTCATTGATGTTGGTCTTGTCTACGCGAATAATGCTGGAGGCGCGAAGCAATATGCGATGGCCGTAGGTGCGCTGAACGGAAACCGTTGGGGATTGACAGGAGCGGAGGATCTGGGTGATGGCTACAAGGCAATTTTCAAGCTGGAGAATGGCTTTTCTGTTGCCACCGGTGCGCTGGGGCAGGGCGGTGCGGAATTCGGCCGTCAGGCTTTTGTGGGGCTGTCGGGGCCATTCGGAACGATGACGCTTGGGCGTCAATATGATTCGGTAGTCGACTACGTGGGCGTTCTGAAAGCCGGTGGCGATACCGCAGGCGGCTACGCGAATCATCCGGCCGACCTCGATAACACCGGCAACAACTATCGTGTCAATAACGCGCTCAAGTATGCGAGCCGCGACTATAAGGGCTTCAGATTCGGTGGTGTTTTCAGCCTCGGGGGCGTCGCCGGAAATTTCCAGCAGAACCGCGTGTATTCGCTCGGAGCGGGTTACAAGCAGGGACCGCTGGCGCTAGGCGTGGCCTACCTCAACGCCCGCAACCCCAATTTTTCCTATTATGGCAACAACCCGACATCGAGCACGACCGCGTCGAACATGTCCTCCATTCCGGTGTACTCGGGTTATGCGTCTGCGCAAACGCTGCAAACCATCGCCGCCGCAGCCGCCTATACGATAGGGACGGCAACAGCAGGCGTGGTCTATTCCAATGTTCAGTTCCTCAACCTTGGGGCGACGGCGAGCCTCAATCCCGGTGGATACAGCGGTAACGCCGTGTTCAATACCGTCGAACTGAATTTTCGCGTCTGGGTCGCCCCCGATTTTCTGATCGGAACGTCTTATGCGTACACGCGTGGCGCGCAGGTTAGCGGCGGCGCAGCGGGTGGCGTGACATACAACCAGTTGAACCTCGGGGTGGACTACTACCTGTCCAAACGTACCGATATCTATGCGGTTGTGTTCGGCCAGCACGCATCCGGAAAGGATTCGACTGGTAAAGACGCACGAGCCGCGATTTACGGATTGACGGCTTCGTCAAACGGGACGCAGATCGCCGCAACCGTCGGCCTGCGGCACAAGTTCTGACGACCAAGGGGGCCGCGCGGTCTCAGTGATTCAAAACGATACGGAGGATCCAATGTCCACGCGTTTCCGCGGGGTTGTCCTTACCCTGCTGTTTCTGGCAATGCTGATCAACTATATGGATCGTGCGGCACTTTCCATCGCGATGCCGTTCATTTCGAAAACGTTCAGCCTTTCGCCGTCGGAGAAGGGCATCGTTTTCAGCAGCTTCTTTGTGGGCTATGCGCTGTTCAACGTGATTGGAGGCTATCTGTCCGATCGTATCGGCCCGAAGCGCGTTTTCACGTGGGCGATGCTCTGCTGGTCTGGATGTTGCGCGCTGACGGCGGCGGCATCGGGCTTTGTCTCGTTGCTGATGTTCCGTACGGCATTTGGGATGGGTGAGGGCCCCATCTCGGCGACCGCAAATCGCACGGTGGCAAACTGGTTTCCAACTGGCGAGCGTGCTCGTGCCGTGGGACTGAACCAGGCGGGTGGCCCGCTAGGCGGCGCGCTCGCTGGCCCTGTGGTGGGTTTCATGGCGATCCAGTTTGGATGGCGGCTGGCGTTTGTCGTGGTCGGATGCCTGGGTATGCTGTGGGTGCTGGCGTGGGTGCGTCTGGCGACTGACCATCCCCTGCAGAACGCGCGCGTGTCGAGCGAAGAAGCGGCGCTCATTGGCCCGGAAACAGCGACGGGCGTAGCCGGCCGCGCGCAGGCAGCCATTGAAGCGTCATCCGGCACCGCGCGTACCGTCTTTCGCAATCCCGCTGTGTATGTGATGGCGTTCTCGCTATTTTGTTGCAGCTACAACCAGTTTTTCTTCCTGACCTGGTTTCCGACGTATCTCGTCGAACAGAAGCATCTGTCGCTGGCCGAGATGAGCGTGGTGTCGTCGTTTCCGTGGCTGGCCGGTGCGCTCGGCTACGTGCTGGGCGGGCTTGCGATCGACGCTATATATCGTTTGACCGGAAAAGTCCTGCTGTCACGCAAGGTTGTGCTGGTTGTGTGTCTTGCATTGGGTGGCGCTTGTGTTGCCCTGACCGGACAAATCGAGTCGGCGCGGGGGGCCGTGTCGGTCATGTCGATCGGTGTCGGTTTTGTCATGTTGACGTCGACAGCGTATTGGGCGCTGATTCAGACCATTGCACCGCGCGACGCGGTGGGTGGCGCAAGCGGGCTGATGCATGGACTCGGCAATATATCGGGGATCGTGGCGCCGACATTGACCGGCTTCGTGATACAGAGCACGCGAAGCTATTCGATGGCGTTTACGATCGCTGGCGCGTTGGCGTTGCTTGGGGCTGTGGCGGTCGCGTTTTTGATCCGGGACCCGGCCCCGCGCTGGCGAAGCGGCGGTGAGAGAGCCGGGTGGGCGCTTGCCTCGAAACGAAGGCCGTAGCGTCACGAGCGGCAACCCAGGCACCTGCTAAATTTTGTCATAGCAAACCCCGACGACTTTCGAACTCCTGCAGCCATATTCCCATGGATTGGAACTCGCGAGCGGAACACGAGGACAGCCTAGTTTCATCATCTGCAGCGTCGGACTAGCATTTGACTCACGATGATGTGCCGAATAACGGATTCAGTTCCAGTTTATGGAACCTCACGGCTGCGAACGCCTACTGAACAGGCAACGCCCGCCACGCGAGCCAGCGTCGCGCTGCGCCCCAGTCGACTACAGTCTGACAGACTGACGAACGGCTGGAAAATTCGCGAACGCGGTATCACGAGAAGCGGGACAGCTTCATCGCATTCGCTCAATGGCATAACGGTGCGCCGGTTTGTCGGCCCGCGCATCAGACAGGAGACAGACAATGAACGACCACCCGTCATCCGCTAACGCGGAACTGGCGATGCCATCCGTCACCAACGCGCGGAGCGCCGCTGCCGCTACAACCCGCACACGTTACCGGTTCGTGACACTGGCGCTCATCACCATCGTCCTTGCGCTCAGTTCGGGCGATCGGGCGGCGATGTCCGTCGCGGGCTCCGCGATGGCGAAAGAGCTTCACATCACATCGGTCGAGCTCGGCTATATCTTCTCCGCTTTTAGCTGGGCCTATGTGATCTTCCTGATTCCGGCGGGCTGGCTGACGGATCGCATCGGCTCGAAGAAAGCGATGTTCAGCGCGATCGTGGTGTGGTCCGCGTTCACCGTTTGCATGGGTCTCGTGCATTTTATCGGCCTCGTCGTGCCGCTGTTGCTCGCCTTGCGGTTTCTGCTTGGCGTCGCCGAGTCGCCGGTCGGTCCTGCGTCCGGCCGGATCATTGCGGCCTGGTTCCCCGCTTCTGAGCGCGGTGTGGCCGGCGCAATCTTCAACAGCGCCCAGTATGTCTCTCTCGCACTCTTCACGCCGTTCATGGGCTGGCTGTGCCATGCGTTCGGTTGGGAATACGTATTCATCGCGATGGGCGGCGTGGGGCTGGTGATTGCGACGATCTGGTGGAAGAACTACTACCTGCCGGTCAGGCACCCGTCGATGAGCGCAAGCGAACTCGAACACATTCGTGCGGGTGAGGGCCTGGTTGATCTCGAAGCGTCACAGAGGCAGGATAAAACCGGACCGGAGCGCTCCCAGTTGCGCGATATCGGTTCGTTGTTCAAAAGCAGGATGCTGGTCGGCATCTTTATCGGCCAGTACTGTATCAGCGCCATTACGTGGTTCTTCGTGACGTGGTTTCCGATCTACCTTGTGAAGGATCGTGGCTTCGACATTCTTCAGGCCGGTTTCGTGGCATCGATTCCCGCGCTCGCCGGATTGATCGGCGGTGTCGCGAGCGGTTTCGTATCCGACGGCCTGCTGAAGAAAACCGGCTCGCTCAGCATTGCCCGCAAAGGGCCGGTGATCGTCGGCTTCCTGTTGAGCGCGAGCATGATCCTGTGTAACTACGTGAATTCCCAATGGCTGGTGGTCGGCCTGATGAGCCTGGCATTTTTCGGCAAGGGATTTGGTGCGCTGAGCTGGACGATTCTCGCCGATACGGCGCCGCGCGAAATCATCGGTACGACCGGCGGTGTGTTCAACGCGCTCGGCAACAGCGCGGGCATCGTCACGCCGGTGGTCATCGGCTACCTGCTGCAAAGCACGGGATCCTTTAGCGCGGCGCTGGTTTATGTCGGCGCGCACGGTCTGGTCGCCGTATTGAGCTATGGGCTGATTGTCGGAAAGATCCAGCGCTATCAGCTGAAAGCGTGATCCTGCGACCTGCATGGACATCGACACTATTCATTTTTTGAACGGAGAAGTTGTGAACACATCGTCTACCCAAACACTCGCGCATCTGTCACGCGGCGCGGCAAGTACGGATCGCATCACGGGCGTGAAGGTTTCGCTGACTTATCTGCCGCTCGCGGCGCCCATCAGCGATGCGAAGGTGCTGACTGGCCGTCAGAAGCCGCTTACGGAAATCGCCTTTATCTTCGCCGAGATCAGCACTGAAAGCGGCCACCGGGGCATCGGCTTCGGCTACTCGAAGCGCGCAGGCGGTCCAGGTATGTTCGCGCATGCGAACGAAATCGCGCCTGAACTGATCGGCGAAGATCCGAACGACATCGCGCGCATCTGGAACAAGTTGTGTTGGGCGGGTGCCTCGATGGGCCGCAGCGGCTTGACCACCCAGGCCATCGCACCTTTCGACATCGCGCTATGGGACCTCAAGGCAAAGCGTGCCGGCTTACCGCTGGCGAAGCTGCTCGGCGCACATCGTGACTCGGTGCGCTGCTACAACACGTCGGGCGGCTATCTATCGATGCCACTCGATCGCGTGCTCGAGAACATCGACGCTTCTCGTGAGCGGGGGATTGGCGGCATCAAGATCAAGGTCGGCCAGCCGGACACGGCAGTCGATCTGCAGCGCGTCACAGCGGTACGCAAACATCTCGGCGACAGTTTCCCTTTTATGGTCGACGCGAATCAGCAATGGGACCGCGCGACCGCTCAACGTTTCGGTCGTGTGCTCGAACAGTTCGATCTGACATGGATCGAAGAGCCGCTCGACGCGTACGATGTCGAAGGCCATGCGGCGCTGACGGCGTCGCTCGATACGCCGATCGCCACCGGCGAAATGCTGACGAGCTTCGGTGAACACGCGCAACTGATTACGGCGCACGCGTCTGACTTCATTCAGCCGGATGCGCCTCGCGTCGGCGGAATTACACCTTTTCTGCAGATCATGAGTCTGGCGGATTTCAAGGGGTTCAGCCTCGCGCCGCACTTCGCGATGGAAATTCACCTGCATCTCGCTGCGGCTTATCCGCGCGAACCGTGGCTTGAACATTTCGAGTGGCTGGAGCCGATGTTCAACGAGCGGCTCGAACTTCGTGACGGCCGGATGCATGTGCCGAATCGTCCGGGCCTGGGTTTCAGCCTCAGCGATCAGGCACGTGCGTGGACTACCGAGTCTGCTTCGTTTGGCACGGGGGCCTAAGTAGCAGATGTAGCCAGCGCTCGTAGCACGAGCGCCGGGAGCTTTTTTTACCATTCAGACAGAGTGTTGACATCATGAAGATGATCTTTCGCTGGCACGGTCCGAAGGACCCGATCAGCCTGCAGTACATCCGCCAGATTCCGGGCCTCTACGGCATTGTGTCGTCGCTTTACGACCTGCCGCTCGGCGAAGTGTGGCCGGGCGAGCGGATTCAGGTGCTGACCGGCGCTGCGGCGGCGCACGGCCTCAGGATGGAGGTCGTCGACAGCTTCCGCGTGCATGAGGAGATCAAGCTCGGCCGGCCGGGCCGCGAAAAACTGATGCCGCAGTACATCTCCACCCTGAAGAATCTTGCGGCGAGCGGCATAAAAGTGGTTTGCTACAACTTCATGCCGGTGTTCGACTGGACGCGCACGCAGATGGAATTTCCGCTGTCGGATGGTTCGAACACGCTTTCGTTCGAAGCAGAGCGGGTGGAGCAGCTGGATGTGTCGAAGGGCATTCCACTGCCCGGCTGGGGCACACGCTATACGCCGGAAAAGCTGCAGGCACTGCTGGACGAATACGCCTCGGTGACCACCG